>DATAXG010000019.1:0-17375 GCA_036273055.1 Acidimicrobiales bacterium
ACAAGGTCTCCGCCATGTTCGCCGAGCTCCCGGTCGACATCGACGACCCCGCCCTGCGGCTGCACGTCATCACCGAGCAGATGAAGGATCTCAAGGACTCCAGCCAGGCCATCGCCGGCGAGGCGCTGACGTCCATGTCGGGCTTCGCGCCGCCCATGCTCCTCGCCCTCGGGATGCGCCTCGCCACCAGAGCGGGACAGCGCAACGTCAACACCGTCACCACCAACGTGCCCGGCCCGCAGTTCGCGCTCTACGCTGCCGGCCGCCGGATGATCCGGGCCTTCCCCTACGTACCGCTCGGCGGTCAGATGCGCCTCGGCATCGCCATCTTTTCCTACGACGGCGAGGTCAACTTCGGGATCACCGGGGACTACGACTCGACCCCGGACATCGACGTCCTGGCCGGTGGGATCGAGGACGGCATGACGCAGATGCTGAAAGTGTGCGATCAGCCGAGACGCTGAGCGTCACCCCTCCCAGACGGCGACCCCGGCCACCTCGTCGGCGATGTAGGCGCGCAGGTCCCCGACGATGACCTTCTCCACCGAACGGCCCACAATGGGCACCCGTACTCTCAGGTCGCCCTCGACCTCGACAACGCATGAGCCGGGCCCGGTTTCTCCCTCCTCGAAGCGGTAGGTCCCGCTGGCGCTCAGCCGATCGGGATAGTGGTCAGGCAGGACGACCCAGCTGGAGCGACGCTCGGCAAGCAGGATCTCGGTCTGGGTGATCCACGACATCTTCCATGGGTCCACGACGGCACGCACCGCCGGCGACACCGAGCCCGTGAACGCGAAGCGCACTTCGAGCTGCACCGTGTCGCCTGTGTCCTCGTGGCGCACCACCTCGCGCACTTCGATGTCGTCGCGGGCAGGACGCCCTTCATAGAACACCGGGCTGCCATAGGCCGCCATCGCCCGGGCCGGTGGCACTGCAACCGCCTGCCGGACACTGAATTTCACGCGGTCGGTCGCGTCGACGGCAGTCCCAGTTTGCGGTGGTCCCAGCTGACGGTCCGATCGACGTTGAGCTTCACGGCCACCCGCTTGTGCAACATGATCTCCAGAATGGGCTTGAGCTCGTCCGTGTAGGGCCCGTTGTAGCGCTCGTAGACGCTGATGCCGAGCTGCCAGAGCCGGTCGGGGTCGTCGACGATCTCCGCTGTACCGACGAGCTCCACCCCACGGAGCTCCTCGTAGTAGTCGCCGTCCTCGAACAAGACGGTGAGCCGAGGGTCTCGACGCAGGTTCTGGACCTTCTGCGACTTCGCCTTCGTCTCTACCGTGATGCAGCCCTCCAGGAACCCGTACCACATGGCGACTGCGTGAACGGAGCCGTCAGGTGACAGGGAGCACATCGTCATGTTCCGCCTCTCGGCGAGGAACGCGTCCACCTCGGCGGGCGTCATCTGTATGGCCTTGCGCTGATTCACGCCGTGGCCCATGGCCTCGGTCATTCGGTACCTCCCACTCGTGTGTCTGGGAGCGTAATCCTCTGAGCAGGATCGGAGCATTAAGAGTTCATCTTCAGCACACTTGTTCGTTGCAACGGTTTCACGACCCGTTCACCTCGCCTTCGTAGCGTGAGGGCCGATGGCGACCGTGGATCACACAGGCCGGGACGTTCGTTCCACTCCCGGCACCGGGCGTCATTGCGGCCAGGAACCTCTGGCCGAGGTCATCACCATCCGGCCGGTGCGCTCACACCGCAGCGGGGTTCTCGGGTCGTTGGTGACCATGGCGCGGGTATTCGCCTCCCCGCGCGGTCAGGCGGCGCCGGTGGGAACCACCCCCCATCCACCGTCGTCGCCTGCCCTTCTCCCGTTCAGGCCGCCCCGGGTCCCCCACGACGCCGCCTGAGGCTGACAACAGAGTGACTATCGCAAACGCACGGGCGCTGAGCCGCCGGCCTCCCCTGTCTGGCCCGGCGCGGGACAACCGACCGCTCGTCCTCGTGGTCGACGACGAGGAGTCCTACCGTCAGGCCCTGGCCTCGGGACTGACCCGTGAGGGATTCGCAGTCGAGGCCGCCGGCGACGGTCACGAAGCCCTCCGGCTCTTCCACCGTGTGCACCCCGATCTCGTCCTGCTCGATGTGATGCTCCCGGACCAGTCCGGCATCGAGATCTGCCAGCAGATGCGCAGCCTCAAGCCGGTGCCGATCATCATGGTGACGGCGCGCGACTCCGAGGTCGACATCGTGCTCGGGCTCGAACTCGGCGCCAGCGACTACGTCGCCAAGCCCTTCCGCCTGCGTGAGCTCGTCGCCCGCATGCGGGCCGTGCTGCGGCGCGGCGTGGCCGTGGCCGAGCACCACGAGGAGATCCTCGCCGTCGGCCCGGTGCGCCTCGACGCCGGACGGCGAGAGGTGGCGGTCGACGACGTCCCGGTCGAGCTGTCACGGAAGGAATTCGACCTCCTCGCACTCCTGATGTCCCACAGCGGGCAAGTCGTCACCCGTGACTGGTGCATCGACCGGCTCTGGTGGGACCAGGAGCTGACCGACACCCGCACGCTCGACACCCACATCAAGCGGCTGCGCCGGAAGGTGGAGCCCGACCCCGCCAACCCCCGCCACCTGGTGACCGTCAGGGGTGTCGGCTTCCGCTTCGAGGGGTAGCCGGGCACGACGCGGCGCATTCGCCCTACATTGAGCGAATGCAAAAAGGAGATGTTGTTCCCGACTTCACGCTCCCGGACCAGACGGGAGCGCCCCGAACCTTGGGCGGGCTCCTCGCCAACGGGCCAGTTGTCCTGTTCTTCTACCCGGCCGCCATGACGTACGGCTGCACCAAGGAGAGCTGCCACTTCCGTGACATGGCCGGCGAGTTCGCAGCCGTGGGCGCCCAGCCGGTGGGGATCAGCGCCGACACCGTCGACAAGCAGAAGCAGTTCGACGAGAAGGAGTCGCTCGGCTTCCCTCTCCTGTCGGACCCGGAGCGTGAGGTGGCGGCTCTCTTCGGCGTGAAACGTAGCGTCAGCTTCCTGAAGGTCAAGAGGTCCACCTTCGTCATCGATACCGATCGCACTGTCCTCGACGTCATCCACTCCGAGGTCTCCATGGGCGCGCACGCCGACAAGGCGCTCGCCCTCTTGAAAGCGCGTCCCGCTGCCTGATCGCACGGTCGTCGTCACTGGAGCCGCATCGGGTATCGGTGCCGCCACGGCCCGGCGCCTCGGTGCCGCGGGCTGGGACGTCATCGGCATCGATAAGGACGAGTCCGACATCGTGGCCGACCTCGGCACTCCTGAAGGCCGCCGTGACGCCGTCGAGAAGGCGGTCGAGCGCAGCGGAGGCGTGCTCGACGGCATCGTGACCTGTGCCGGGTTGGCCGGCACGCCCGACCGCGCCGGATCGCTCGTTGCGTCGGTGAACTACTTCGGCACGGTCGACGTGATCGAAGGCCTCCGTCCCCACCTGGCACCCGGTGGTGCGGCTGTCGTCATCAGCTCGAACTCGACGACGGTGCAGCCCGCCATCCCCGCCGATCTCGTCGCCGCCTGCCTCAATCACGACGAGGAACTGAGCGCGCAGATCGCCGACACCCACACCTCGCTGGAGGCCTACCCCGCCGCCAAGCTGGCGCTGGCCTACTGGGTGCGGCGGCACGCGACCGGGAAGGACTGGGCCGGATCGGGCCTCAGGCTCAATGCCATCGCCCCCGGCATGATCGACACCCCGATGGTGGCCGGCATGCGTGCGGATCCCAAGTCCGGCCCGCTCCTCGACATGCTGCCCATCCCGGTGGGACGACCGGGCCGGCCGGAGGAGATCGCCGCCCTCGTGGACCTGCTCCTCGGTCCCGACGGCACCTTCTTCTGCGGGTCGGTGGTCTTCTGCGACGGTGGCAGCGACGCGCTCCTGCGCACGAACGACTGGCCCGCGGCCTGGGACATCTCCGTCCCAGAGCTCGGCCGACAGCTGTCCTGAGCCCGTCGCGCCCGCGTCGGCGCCGACCGTAGGCTGGCGCCATGCCGGGTCGGATCCTGGTGGACACCACCCCGCTCCGGGAGAGCCGCGACTTTCGTCTCCTCTTCATCGGTCAGCTGATCTCGGTCATCGGGACGCAGCTGACGGTGGTCGCCATTCCGTACCAGGTGTACTCCATGACGCACTCCACCCTGCAGGTGGGGGCGATCAGCCTGGCGCAACTCTTCCCCTTCCTCGCCGGCGCCCTCTCGGCGGGGCCCATCGGCGACTCGGTCGACAAACGCCGCATCATGGTGTGGACGGCGGCGGCCATGATGCTGACCAGTGGCGCCATGGCCGTCAACGCAGCCGTAGCCCATCCGTCGCTCCCCGTGCTCTACGTCATCAGCGCGCTCGCGGCTGGGCTGACGGGCTTCTCGAGCACCGCCCGCATGGCGGCGGTGCCCGGCATGGTCGAGCGCCGGCAGATCCCGGCCGCCGCAGCCATGACGCAGATCGTCTTCCAGGTTGGCGTCATCGTGGGACCGGCGCTGTCCGGTCTCCTCCTCGGCATCGGGCTTCCACTCGTCTACTCCCTCGATGCGGCCTCCTTCGTGGTGGCCGTGATCACCTCGGCCATGTTGGCGCCCATTCCCGCCGCCGGGCACGCCGCCGGTCTGTCGCCCTGGCAATCCACCAAGGAGGGGGTGCGCTATCTGCGCACGCGCCAGGCGCTGCAGGGCGTCTACCTCATCGACATCAACGCCATGGTCTTCGGCATGCCTCGGGCGCTCTTTCCCGCCATGGCCGGCGCCGTATTCGGTGGCGGCACCATCACCCTCGGTTTCCTCTATGCGGCGCCCGGCGTCGGCGCACTGATCGGCGCCGTCACCACCGGCTGGGTCGCGAACGTGCGGCGGCAGGGCTGGGCCGTGATCGTGGCCGTCTCGGTGTGGGGCGCGGCGATCGCTCTGTTCGGGTTCACGGACACGCTCTGGGTCGCCCTGGTCCTGCTGGCTGTGGCGGGATGGGCCGATGTGATCTCCGCCGTCCTGCGCAACACCATCCTCCAGAGTTCCATCCCGGAGCGCTTCCGTAGCCGTATGTCCTCCATTCAGATGGCCGTCGTGCAGGGCGGGCCCCGTCTCGGCGACATGGAGTCCGGCACCGTGGCGACGCTGACCAGCATCGAGTTCTCCGTTGTGTCGGGCGGCCTGGCCTGCATCGCCGGCGCCGCCGTCATCGGCGCGCTGCTGCCCGTCTTCCGGCGTCACGTCGCCGGTGAGATCGACGACGTCCCCGTATGATCCGGGCATGAGCACAACTTTCGCCGAGCCGACCTGGGGTGAGGTCGACCGGGCAGTCCTCTCCCGCATCCTCGTCGTCTCCCCACACTTCGACGATGCGGCCATGGGAGCCGGGCACCTCATTGCCAGCTACGAGGACACGACGGTTGTCACGGTGCTCGGCGGGGAGCCGCCCGCGTACCCCGACGAGCCCTCGGAATGGGACGCGCTCGGCGGCTTCGTCACCGGCGACGACGTGGTGGCGGTACGCCGCCAGGAGGATGCCGCGGCCATGGCTGTCCTCGAATCGGGCTACGAGTGGCTCGAGTTCGCCGACCACCAGTACCTGGCCCCTCCAGATCGGCCGACACCTGCTGACGTAGCGCCGGTGCTCGCCGTCACCATCGCGGAGTTCGATCCCACCGCAGTCTTCTTCCCGATGGGACTCGGCAATCCGGACCACGTGATGGTGCACGACGCCAGCCTGCTGGTACGGAAGGAGCAACCCGAACGCGAGTGGTTCTGCTACGAGGATCACGGGTACAAGCACATCCCAGGCCTGTTGGCCTGGCGTGTCGCGAAGCTCTTGCGCTCGCAGCCCTGGCCGACGCCGGCCATCGTCCCGCACGTGCCCGACGAGGAACGCAAGCATCGCGCCATCTGGTGCTACACCTCACAGATCGCCCCACTCGAGCAGGACCACGCGCTCAGCGCTCGCATGGAGGGCCGCGTCCCCGAGCAGTTCTGGCACCTGGCCCCGCCGCCTCCCGGGTGGGAAGGGCTGGCCGACCTCATCTGAGCCGGGACGCACAACGACCCGCCCTGGGGGGGGAGTCGGGCGGGTCGTTGCTGGAACCTCGCTACCGCCGAGGCGCTGTCCGGACATCAACCGCCGGTGCTGGAGGACCGACGAGGCTGACCCCGCCGATAGTGGCCTTTCGCCGGCCCGCGAACAAGGGTGTGGGCCAGAGTTCACACGGCAGAAACCCGGGCCCCTGTCGGAACTGGCCGCAGCCCCGCTCAGGCCATGGCTGGTTGGGGCGTCATCTCGCCGATCTCCACGCTCCCTTCGGCCATGAGCTCCGGTGCCCGCTCGAGGTCGAGCTCCATGTCGGCCAGGATCCCGGGTCGCCGGCGGTTGACGATGAACAACCAGGTGGCGCCGACCGCCATCCACCCCAAGAAGATGTAGGGGAACAGGTTCACCGGGTACGGAGGTCGCGGGTAGAAGCTCCCGATGGTGGGCACCAGCAGGCACAGCACAGCGACGACCACCATGACGACGTGATGACGCCGGAGCTCGCCGATCTTCTTGAGGTAGATCGGCGCCGCCAGCGTGATGAGGTAGTAGGCGAGGAGGAACCCGAAGGCCGCCAGGGTGCCGGCGTCGCCGAAGGCGGTCAGCGGATTGGTCCAGATCATCAGGACCGAGGGAAAGACGAAGATCATGGCGATGTAGACGGTCACGGCCACGTGTGGGGTCCGGTTGGTGGCGTGGGCCCTGCCGAGATGCCCCGAGAAGATGCCGTGGCGTGCCATGGGGTACATGATCCGTGCGCCGGCGTTCAGGCACGAGAGCGAGAGCGAGAAGAAGCTGGCCATGGCTCCGATTGAGATCGGAATCTTGAACCAGCTGACGTTGTATGCCGCCGCCAGGTAATTGAGCGGCGCGGAGGCCCAGTCGGCGCCGTGATTGCTCGTGCCGCCGACTTCCACGTAGGCCATGAAGACCATGAAGAGGCCGGTGATGAGCAGGCTGGCAGTGACCGCCTTCGGCACTTTGTGCTTGGCGTCCTTCGCCTCGCCGCCGAGGGCCGTGGCGCTCTCGAAGCCCACCAGGGAGAAGATGCAGGCCACAACCGCCAGGCCCATGCCGTGCAGACCAACCCCTTTGAGCGAGAGCTGGCTCGTGTCGACGCTGAAGCCGTGCTTGAAGAGGATCACGAAGGCCAGGGCGAGGATGCAGGCGACCGAGGCACCTTCGAGGACGAGCGTGAGGATGGACGAGACGCGGATGTCCTTGTACGCGATGACCCAGCACAGCACCGCGCTGAAGGCGAAGAAGAGGATCGGGTGAATCGATCCGTGATAACCGAGGGCCGAAACAAGCTGGGCGCTGAAGACGGCGAACCCGCACATGCCCGCCACGGCGATGAAGAAGTACGACCAGATCAAGGTCCACCCGGAGAGCACTCCGGTCCGTGGTCCGAGTCCCCGCCCCGTGTAGGCGTACATGGAACCCGCGGAGGCCGAGCGCTTGGCGAACTGGTTCAGGCAGAACACCACAGTGAGGAGCATCACGGTCGCGAAGGCATAGGCCAACCACGTCCCCGATCCCGCGCTGGAAAAGGCCAGTGGAATGATGAGCACGGCGGTCATGGTCGGCGAGATGGCCGCCACGCCCTGCGCGAAGAGGGCCCAGAAACCCAGGGCATTGGTCTTCAGTCCCATCATCTTCTTGATTGCTGCGGTCGATGCAACCTCGGGTTGTGTCGTCATGGAATTGGTGCTCCTCTGTCTGGCCCCCACTGCTCTGGTGTGTCGGAACTCGGTGTGGCGCTGGCCGGCGAGGTGACCAGAGGGACGGGACCTACACGGGGAAGGACTGGTCCTCGAGCAAGAGGTCCTCGTAGAACGCGCCGAAAGTCCCGTCCGGATGTGCAATGGCGATCTCGAGCACCCACAGGTTCGGGTTCGGCCGGAAATCGACCTCGGCCAGAGGGCCGTCGTAGTGCGCAGAGTGCGGGAACTCGGACAAGCGGTGCCCCGACAGGTCCATGTTCAGCTTCCAGCCGTACCCTGCCGCCACCTCCGTGGCTTTGTCGTAGAGCCCCTTCCCCGTGATGCCGGTGGTGAACCACGTCTCTCGCACCTCATCCCAGATCTGGCGAACCTCCTTCTTGGCCCGGAGATGCTCGGGATTCGACCCGAACACCAATGTGTCGCCGGCGTCGCCCTCGGTGCCGCGATAGATCGGACCGATGTCGACAAAGAAGATGTCGTCCTCGCCGAGGACGATGCCGGGCTCCGACTTCTCCATGAAGTCCTTCGTCGTGTTGGGCCCGCACCGGACGATGATGTGGTGCCAGCCGCGGCGCATCTCCATCGTCTTGAGGGTTTGGCGCGCGATGGCCTTTGCCTCCTCTTCCGACATGCCCGGACGGATCTGGTCGGCGATCAGGTGGACGGCCTGGCGGGTGCGCGTCCGCACGTCCATGAGGCTCTCGAGCGCGAACGTCTCGCCTGTGGCTTCGAGGTCGGTGAGCATTGTCATGGGTGGTCTCCTCAGTGGTCGCCGATAGATGCGCTGAACAAGGGGTGGTTGCGGAATGCGTTGGGGACGTCGGCTGCCACGACGAGCACCTCGACGACGCCCCGATGGGTCCCGAGCCGGTGCGGGCGATTGGCGTCGAAGTGCGCCGTGCTTCCGGCCTCCAGGACGTGGACCAGGCCGTCGAACTCGAGCCGCAGTTGTCCGGCGACGACGTAGAGCCACTCCTCGCCGCGGTGGCGGGCCGGTTCGGGTGGCTCGCGGTCCGCATCGATACGGATCTGCAGAGCCTCCAGGGTGGTGGAGCCGGGGAACCCGCTGCATGGTGCGATGGCGATGCCATTGGTCTCGATGGTCGGCGCGTGCGGTGGAGAGACGGCAATGGCCGGGACACCGCGGCGCTCCCCGAGCAAGGTGCTCATGGACACTCCGAGCGCTCGCGACAGCGAGATCAAGGCTGCCACGGAAGGCTGGCGGTCACCCGACTCCAGACGGGACAGGTGTGCGGTCGACAGGTCCGCCCGCAGCGCGAGCTGCTCCAGGGTCAGACCGGCCCGCGCCCGTTCGTCGCGCAGACTCTCGGCTAGCGATGAGAGGGCCTCGTCGAGCTCCATGAAGGGAGTCTGCGGTCGAGTTGCCTCAGAGGCAAGGGTCTTTGCCAGAGTTCACGATTCAGAAATATGCGCGTAACCGTGGCGAGATCCAGCCTGGCCCGGCGCCGAGCGCCGTGAAGGTCGCCGCCTTCATCGCGACCGCACCTCCGGGTGCGCAGGCGGCGTCGGCGGGGAAGGCCTCGAGAAGCCCCCGTACCGCGGCCGCCGTGACCTCCAGGTGGAACTGCAATCCCCACGCCGTATCCCGCACCCGGAAGGCCTGGTTCGGGTAGCGCGCGCTGCGCGCCAACAGGACTGCGCCGGGGGGAAGATCGAAGGTGTCTCCGTGCCAGTGGAGGACCCGGAGTCGACGGGGGACCCCGCCGAACAACGCGTCGGCGTCGGGACGGCGCGCGCCAGGGCGTCCCCGAGGAGGGCGACCTCCGCTCGCCGGGTGGCGAACCCGTCGTCCGAGCAGGCGGACATCGGCCCGCCCATGACCACGACACCGCCGTGGCCCGACGTGTCGGGCGGGAGGGCGTCTCCGGCGAACGTGCGCCGCACGTCGGCCCCGATTCCCGCTCTGCGGAGCGCGGCGCCGATCGCCCAGGACGGCTCGGCCGGTACATGCTGGACGATGAGGCACTGGCGCATGGCATCGGCGGACAAGGGGCCCGGTGAGAGTGGCCCGCGCGTCCGAACCTCCCCTCAGGAATCAGCTGGCATTGCCGACACGATACGGGCCATCAGGAGAGGGCCAAACGCCAGGTCTGGTGCGTTAACATTGCCGAAACGCAAGCCCTTTCCCGGGCACCCGAGGTGCAGCGCATGTTCGACAAACTCCTTCTCGCCCTCGACGACTCGCCCGCCGGCGAGGTCGCCACACTCTTCGTCGGCGCCGTGGCGCGCCGCACGGGCGCTTCGGTGCACGTGCTGCACGTAAACGAGTATCTCGTCGGCGGGAACAACGTGACATTGCGCACTCGCCAGGAGTCGCTCGACCTGGTGACCCAGTCCGTGCGGCAGCTGGCCGAGGGCCGCGTGCGCGCCGGCGGGTCCGTGTCCGTGTCCTCGTACCGCGGCGTCCCGCAACGCATCGTGGCGACCGCGCTCGAGCGGTCGGCCGACGCCATCGTCCTCGGCTCCACGCGCTCGCGTCGGCTCGGGAGAGTGTTCTCGGGGCGGGTCCGCGAACGCACGACACGCTTGACTGCCTTGCCGGTACTGACCGCGCCGTCGCCCCTGAAGGTGACCTCCCCCTGCGGGGTGGCTGGGTGGACAGAGGGGCTGGACCAGGCCCTCGACTCCCTGCTCAGTTAGCAACCAGGGTACGGAGCCGGGAAACGGGCCAAACGACCGGGACATTCAGCCCTACCGGCGTCTCCCGGGGCGGCGCACGATGGCAGACGTGGTCATGTACAGAGACCTCCTGACGCAGGCCCTTGCCAACGGCGAGAAAGAGAGCAGCCCCGAGGACCTGCTGCTGGCCGAGCTCGTGGACTCCCGGGTCAGGCTCTACGCAACGGGTCCGGCGGCCCCGGTTGCAGAGGCACTGGCTCGGGCGGTTTCCTACGACGGGGCGTTGATCCGGCTGTGCGCGTCGATCAACGTCCGCGCCACCCCGGCATGGTTCGACAGTCCCGAGCGCGAGCGGGCCCGCCTGGAGCAGGAGCTGGCGCAACGCGGTATCCGGCTTCCTGCACACCGTCAGGCGTCGTAGCCCACTCCCCGAGCGGTCTCTCTCACCCCTCGGCGACCACGGCCGTGCCTGAACGGGCTCCGGCACGGCGCCCGGAGCCCTCCCCCGTCGCCCGTCGGTAGAGTCGATCGCAGTGCCAGGGGACGACGAACGGATGGTGGAGGCCGACGGACGCGAGATCCGCGTGTCGCGACCGGACAAGATCTACTTCCCCGCCCTCGAGGCCACCAAGTCGGACCTCGTCTCCTATTACCTCGAGGTGGGGGACCACTTGTTGAACACTGCGGGTGGGCGCCCCGCCCTGCTGCAGCGCTTCCCTGATGGCGCGACCGGCAAGTCCTTCTACCAGAAGCGCATCCCGGCCGGCGCGCCGGATTGGCTGCAGACCACCACCGTGTCGACGCCGAACGGAACGACGTCCAACGCGCTCGTCGTCGCTGACATCGCCCACGTGATCTGGGCGGTGAACTTCGGCTGCCTCGGCTTGCACCTCTGGCCGTACGTCGCCGCCGACCCGGCGCACGCCGACGAGTTGCGCATCGACCTCGACCCGACGACCGGGATCGGATTCGACGAGGTGCGCGCCGTGGCCCTGCTCTGCCGCGACGTGCTCGAGGAGCTCGGCCTGCGGGGCTATCCGAAGACCACGGGGAACAACGGCCTGCACGTCTACCTCCGGCTCGAGCCGCGATGGGACCCGGTGCAGGTGCGCGCCGCCGCGGTCGCGTTGGCCCGCGAACTGGAGCGGCGCTTCCCGGACCTGATCACGGCCAACTGGTGGAAGGAGGAGCGCGGCAGCCGTGTCTTCGTCGACTTCAACCAGAACGCGCCGCACAAGACCGTCTTCGGCGCCTGGTTTGCCCGGCCCCGCACGGGCGGGCAGGTCTCGACGCCGCTCACGTGGGACGAGGTCAAGACCGTGGTCCCCAACGACCTCACCATTTTCACCGTGCCCGAGCTGGTGCGCCGGCGCGGCGATCCGTGGGCCGACATCGCGGCGGCACCCCAGTCGATCGAGCCCCTGCTGGCGCTGGCCCAGCGCGACAAGGAGGCCGGGTTGCACGATGCACCCTGGCCACCGCAGTATCCGAAGATGCCCGACGAGCCGCCGCGGGTGGCGCCGAGCCGGGCCAAGAAGGCCTGAGCGGTGGAACCGCTCGACGCCCTCAACCGCATCGCCTTCCTCCTCGAGCGCGGTGGCGCCGACACCTACAAGGTGCGGGCCTTCCGTCACGCGGCCCGGGCCGTGGCCGAAGTCGACCCCGACAGCCTCCGCTCCCTCGCCTGGGCCGGTCGGCTCCAGACGATTGAGGGCATCGGGAAATCGACGGCCCAGGTCATCACCGAGGCACTGGACGGGAAGGTGCCCGGCCGCCTCCTCCAGCTGGAGGAAACACCAGACGACATGGAGCTCGACGCGCCGGCGCAGAAGCTCCTGGGCTCGCTCCGCGGCGACTGCCATTCCCACTCCGACTGGTCCGACGGCGGGAGCCCGATCGTCGAGATGGCCGAGGCGGCCCGTGAGCTCGGGCACGAGTACCTGGTGCTCACCGACCACAGCGCCCGACTGACCGTCGCCCACGGGCTCAACGCCGAGCGGCTGCGCGCCCAGCTCGACGTGCTGGCCGCGCTCAACGAGGACCTGGCCCCCTTCCGCATCCTGTCCGGCATTGAGGTGGACATCCTCGAGGACGGCTCGCTCGACCAGGAAATCGACCTGCTGGCCGAGCTGGACGTCGTGGTCGCCAGCGTGCACTCCAAGCTGCAAATGGAGTCGCCCGCCATGACCGAGCGGATGCTGGCGGCCGTCGAGAGCCCGCACACAGACATCCTCGGCCACTGCACCGGGCGCCTGATCACCGGGCGGGGCCGGGCCCAGTCCACTTTCGACGCCGATGCCGTCTTCGGCGCCTGCGCCCGCACGGGCACCGCGGTCGAAATCAACTCGCGGCCCGAGCGCCAGGATCCGCCCCAGGATCTGCTCCGCCGGGCCGTCTCGCTCGACTGCTCCTTCAGCATCGACACCGACGCCCACGCGCCGGGCCAACTCGGCTGGCTCGGCCGGGGCTGCACCAAGGCCGTCGAGGCCCAGGTTGCCCCCGAGCGGATCGTGAACCGCGGCTCGGTCGACGAGCTGCTGGCCTGGGCGGGAACGCATGCGAGCTGATCAGCGGTGACGCTTCCCGTCCGCCCCCCTGTCGCCCCCATGCTGGCCAAGTTGGCACGCGAGCTCCCCCGCGACGCCGGGCTCTTCTACGAGCCGAAGTGGGACGGGTTCCGCTGCATCGTCTTCAGGGACGGGGACGACGTGGAGCTCGGGAGCCGCAACGAGAAGCCGCTGACGCGCTACTTTCCCGAGCTCGTCGAGGCGCTCCGCCGCGAGCTGCCGGCACGCTGTGTGCTCGACGGCGAGATCGTGATCGCCGGTCCCGGCGGCCTGGAGTTCGACGCGCTGTCGCAGCGCATCCATCCGGCCGAGAAGCGCATCCGCCTGCTCGCCGAGTCGACCCCTGCCTCTTTCGTCGCCTTCGACCTGCTGGCCGAGGGGGACCGCTCGTTCATGGAGGTGCCCTACGCGGAGCGGCGCGGCGCGCTGGAGAAGGCACTCGAGAAGACCCGCCCGCCGGTGCATGTCACGCCGGTCACCACCGACCCTGACGTGGCGGCGGACTGGTTCTCCCGCTTCGAGGGTGCCGGGCTCGACGGCGTGGTGGTCAAGGACGGCGCGTTGACGTACCTGCCCGACAAGCGCGCCATGGTGAAGGTGAAGCATCAGCGCACGGCGGACTGCGTGGTGGCGGGCTTCCGGACACACAAGGACGGCGCCGGAGTGGGCTCCCTGCTCCTGGGCCTGTTCAACTCCGCCGGGACGCTGCACCACGTGGGCGTGGCGTCGGGGTTCAGCGTCGCCCGCCGACGCGAGCTGATTGCCGAGCTCGAGCCCTACCAAAAGGGCGCCCAGAAGGATCACCCGTGGGCGGGTTGGTCCGACGCCCAGGCGGCCGGCCGGGCACCCGGCGGCGGCAATCGCTGGAACGCCGGCAAGGACATGACGTGGGAGCCGGTGCGCGCCGAGGCCGTCTGCGAGGTCTCCTACGACCATCTGCAACACGACCGATTCCGGCACGCCACGTCGTTCGTGCGCTGGCGCCCCGACCGGGACCCGGTGTCGTGCACCTACAGCCAGCTCGACACGCCGGTGCCGCTGGAACTCAGCGAGGTGTTCGGGACTTCCTCCCGCTAGCCGTCGAGCAATTCCGGGTCCGCGGCCAGCTCGGCACGCACCGCGGCTTCCCAGAACCCGATGAAGCCCTCGCCGTCGCTCCGGGCCACCAGGTCGATGAAGGCCTGCGGGACACGTGTCACCCCGGCACCGCCGGCCACCCGGGCGTACCAGGCGTGTTGGCACCGTTGCTCCAGCGCCACCGCGCGCTGGTGCACGGCCCGGGCCGAGCCGCCCAGCACGAAGACGCCGTGCCCCGCCAGCAGCGCCATGGACGCGTCGCCCATCTTCTCGACCGCCGACCGCGCGCTCGAGGCATCGTTGACGGGTCCCTCGTACTCGTCCACGACGACGAGAGTGCCGCCGCCCAGTGCCGAGCTCTGGTCGAGGATCGGGGGCACCTCGCCCAGGTCCGCCCACACGGTCCCGAAGAGCGGATGATTGTGCACGGCCCACCCCACGTCCTGGCGCAATCGGTGCACTTCGAGATGCAGCGGGATCCCGAGCGGGACGGGCCAATCTCCTTCGACGACGCGGCCGTCCAGGTCGATGCGCAGCACCTGGGACGGACGCAGCTCCGCCCAGGTGAGCAGCCACGGATTGCACAGCAGCGTGCCGTCGCCCAGATTCACTGTGATGTGCCCGGCCAGGTGGTCGTTGTAGCCCTCGCGCCACAGGGCGCGGGCGAGCACGACGAGCTCCTCGCGCGGCGACAGGTCGGGCACGAGCTTCTCGGCGGTCGGCGTGAACATCGGTGGGCTCCTCTCAGCGCGGCAGGACGGTGTCGGGCAGGGGGTGGCGGTAGAGCGCGGCGGCGTTCTCGCAGCACATGGCCCGCAACTCGTCGGCCGGAATGTGGCCCCAACACCGCGCGATGACATCCTGGGTGTCGGGCCAGGTGCTGTCACCGTGCGGATAGTCGACCTCCACCATGATGTGGTCGACGCCGATGGCGTGACGCGTGTCGATGGTCGACGGGTCGTCAATGGTGCAGAACCAGAAGTTGCGCCCCAGGACATCCGCGGGCCGCACCTCCCAGCCCAGCCCGTAGCGGGAGCGGTCGACGATGTTCTCGAGCCGGTCGCGCAGCATGGCCACCCAGCCGATCCCACCCTCGCTCATGGCGATCTTGAGGGTCGGCAGACGGAGGGCGTAGCCGGACCACAGCCACTCTGCGCAGGCGATGAGCGAGAGCTGCCCGAAGAGCGTGGCGCCGAGCTGGAGCGCGTCCATGCCGGCACCGGGTGGGGCCGGGGTCAGGCCCGAACTGCCCACGTGGAGGGAGACCACGGTGTCGGTGTCGGCGACGGCTTCCATGATTGGGTCCCAGTGTTTCCGGTCCCAGAGCGAGGGCAGCCCGATTTCGTGCGGGCGCTCGGGGAAGGTCACGGACGTAAAGCCCCGCTCGGCGTTTCGGCGGATCTCGGCCACGGCCAGCGCGGGATCGGCCAGGTAGGTGATCCCGAGCGGGACGATGCGATCAGGGTGGGGCGAGTACCACTCCTCGAACAGCCAGTCGTTCCAGGCTCTGACGCAGGCCAGGCCGAGCTCGCGGTCTTGGGCGTCGAAGAACACGCGGCCGCAGAAGCCGGTGATCATGGACGGGAAGTTGACGGAGGCCCAGACGCCGTTGATATCCATATCGCGCACGCGGGCGTCCACGTCGTAGCAACCCGGCCGCATCTGGTCGAAACGGAACGGTTCGAGGCCGTAGGTCTCCGGGCGGCGACCGGCCACCGCGTTCATACCGACCTGGGTGTAGCGCTCGCCCTCGAACTCCCACACCTGATGCCCCTCGGGCGTCTCGACGATGTGCGGAGCGCGATCGGCCAGCGCGGCCGGCAGCCGGTTCTCGAAGGTGTGGGCGGGCTCGACCACGTGATCGTCCACCGAGATCACGGTGTAGCGCACCTCCCGCGGCACGGGCTCGGGCAGGAAGAGATTGTCGGCCGGCACAGACCGGAGTATGCCCGAGGACGGCCCGTCGCGCTGCCGCCACGGTGCCGCGCCTTGGAGCGCCGGCGGATGAATACTGGGGCAGACACGAAAAGGAGGCCGCGTGATCGCGCTGGTCATTGTTTCGACATTCGTGGTGTTGGTGCTCGGCGTCCTGGTAGCGGGCCTCTTGCGGAGCCATGCCGACATCCTGCGAGCCCTGCACGACCTCGGCGCGGGCGTGGGTGATCCGACGGCCGCTCCCGCCGTCGCCGCACCCGTGACACTGTCCGCCCCGCAGACGAGCCCGGCCCTCGGCGCCGCGCCGGCCATCGCCGGCCTCACTCCAACGGGGGATGCCCGGGCCATCTCGGTGGCCAACAGCGACGACTTCACCCTGCTCGGGTTCCTCTCCTCGGGCTGTACCGGCTGCGCCGCGTTCTGGGACGCCCTGCAGGACCCGGGACGGATGCAGCTGCCGGACCGCACCCGTGTCGTGATCGTGACCAAGGGATCCGACCGCGAGATCCCCTCCGAGGTGCAGGCCAGGTCCACGGGCCGGGTCCCCGTCGTGATGTCCACCGAGGCCTGGCTCGACTACCAGGTACCGGGGTCGCCGTTCTTCGTCCTGGTGGACGGGGCCACCGGGCAGAAGGTCGGGCAGGGGGTGGCCAGCGCGGTGGGACAGCTGGCCGAGCTGGTCCGGCGGGCCGAGCATGACCGGGCAGCCTCCGGAGGCGGCAAGGGGCGGGGACGCGGCGAGGCGTCGCTGGGTGGTCCGGCTCGCGAAATGGCGGCCGACGAGGTGCTGGCCGCGGCGGGCATCCTCCCGGGCGACCCGAGCCTCTACCCGCGCACGCTCGACGATGTCTTCCCGCATGGCCGCGCGGTGCCGGCCGAGTAATGGCCACCATCGGCGCCCACGGCATCACGGCCCGGCTCCCTCAAGGGTTCGAGGGCCGCATCTTCGTGCGGCCGGCCAGCGTGGGGGTGACGTATCCGGTCGGGCAGTTCGCCACCTTCCCCATCCCCGACGACATCGGCGACTTCGGGAGCGGTGCCGTCACCATGATGGGGCCCGCCGACGTCTTCGCCACGCTGTTCGAGTACGGGCCCGAGAGCGTCGGCACCGCGCTGTTCGCGCAACAAGGCAGGCCCGCCACGCTCTCGGAAGGGGACTTCTCGCCCATGACACTGCGACGCGGGATCCCGGGCCAGTCCGGCACCCAGTGGTTCTTCACCGAGTCCGGCCGCCCCTTCTCCTTCTACGCCGTGCTCGGCAGTCATGCCCAGCGGCCCGCGCTGGTGCCACATGTCAACACGTTGCTGTCATCGTTGACACTGAGCCCGAGCGTGACTGACGTCCCGGAGGCGAGACCCCGGTGGAACTGATCGGCCTGTACCTCATTGCGGCCGGCCTGTTGTGCATCGCCGGGGTGGCCAAAGCGGCGCGACCCGA
>DATAXG010000020.1:0-25401 GCA_036273055.1 Acidimicrobiales bacterium
GGCGCGGGACCAGGTCAAGGAGGGCTCGCACCTCATCGACGTCTGCGTGGACTACACCGGCGCCGACGGGGTGTCCGACATGACCGAGATCGCCAGCCGCTTCTGCACGCAGTCGAGCGTGCCGCTGATGGTCGACTCCACCGAGGGGCCCGTGGTCCGCGCCGCGCTGGAATGGCTCGGCGGCCGGCCCGTCCTCAACTCGGTCAACCTGGAGGAGGGCGCCGAGCCGGGGACACGCCTCGACACGTTCCTCCGGCTCGCCCGCGAATTCGGGGCGGCCGTCGTCTGCACCTGCATCGACGAGGAGGGCCAGGCCCGCACGGCGGAGTGGAAGCTGCGGGCCGCCCGCAACATCCGCGACCTCGCCGTCGAGCGCTACGGGCTGGCGCCCGAGGACCTGTTGTTCGACCCGCTCGCCCTGCCGCTGTCGACGGGCATGGAGGAGAGCCGGGAGGACGGGATCGAGACCATTGAGGGCATCCGGCGGATCAAGGCGGAGCTGCCCGGCGTGTCGACCGTCCTGGGATTGTCGAACGTGTCCTTCGGCCTCAACCCGGCGGCCCGCCAGGTGCTCAACTCGGTGTTCCTGCACGAGTGCGTGCAGGCGGGCCTGGACTCGGCCATCGTGCACGCCTCCAAGATCCTCCCCCTGTCCCGGATCGACGACCGGGCCAAGGAGGTCTGCCTCGACCTCGTCTACAACCGCCGCACCGACGACTACGACCCTCTGCAGGAGCTCCTGTCGCTGTTCGAGGGCGTCAAGGCCGACACCGGGCCGGCGGAGGACCACAGCGACTGGCCGGTGGACCGCCGCCTGTCCCAGCGCATCATCGACGGCAACCGCAACGGGCTTGAGGACGACCTGACCGAAGCCCTCGAGTCGGGCACCGAGGCACTGGCCATCGTCAACGACATCCTGCTCGAGGGCATGAAGGTCGTGGGCGAGCGCTTCGCCTCCGGGGAGATGCAGCTGCCCTTCGTGCTGCAGTCCGCCGAGACCATGAAGAGCGCGGTCGCCTTCCTGGAGCCGCACATGGAGAAGTCGGACCAGGGCGGCAAGGGCACCGTGGTGCTGGCCACCGTCAAGGGCGACGTGCACGACATCGGCAAGAACCTGGTCGACATCATCCTGACCAACAACGGCTACGTGGTGGTCAACCTCGGCATCAAGATCGGCATCAACGAGATGGTGAGCGCGGTCGAGGAGCACAAGGCCGACGCCATCGGCATGAGCGGCCTGCTGGTGAAGTCGACGTTGATCATGCGCGAGAACCTGGTCGAGCTGAACGACCGTTCCATGTCGAACATCCCCGTCCTGCTGGGCGGGGCCGCCCTGACCCGGACCTACGTGGAGCGCGACCTGCGCGAGGTCTATGACGGCCGGCTCTTCTACGGGCGCGACGCCTTCGAGGGGCTGCGCACCATGGACCGGCTGGTCGAGCTGAAGAAGAAGGGTGAGGACGACCCTCTGTTCGGTCGGGAGATCTCCGAGAAGAACGTGCCCCGGCGCAGCCGGCTCGATCCCCAGGACACCGCTCCGGTGGAAGGGCAGCCCGCCCGCGCCGACGTGGTGGCGGACAACCCGCTCTTCACGCCGCCCTTCGTCGGCAGCCGGTTGGCCGTCGGGATCCCCATCGACGAGATCGCCGAGTACCTCAACCTCACCGCGCTGTTCCGCAACCAGTGGGGCTTCCGGCCCGAGAACGGCGAGAACGACACCGAGTTCAAGGACCGGGTGAAGGCCACGTTGCGCGAGCAGCTGAGCAAGGCGAAGGAGGCGGACCTCCTCATGCCGTCCGTGGCCTACGGTCACTTCGCCGCCAATGCCGAGGGCAACGACCTCGTCATCTGGAAGGACGAGAGCCGGACCTCGGAGTGGATGCGCTTCGCCTTCCCGCGCCAGCGCAAGGAGCCGTGGCTGTGCATCTCGGACTTCTTCCGGACGGCCGAGTCTGGTGGCGAGGACTTCGCCAGCTTCATGCTCTGCACCATCGGCGCCCGGGCCTCGGAGGAGACGGCGCGGCTGTTCTCGGAGAACCACTACCAGGAGTACCTCTTCCTGCACGGCCTGAGCGTCGAGATGGCCGAGGCCACGGCCGAGTACTGGCACCGCCGGGTGCGCGAGGAGCTCGGGTTCGCCGACGAGGACGGCCCGACCCTTACCGGCCTCTTCAGGCAGCAGTACCGGGGCGGCCGCTACTCGTGGGGCTACCCGGCCTGTCCTGACCTGGACGACAACGCCAAAGTCGTGGAACTGCTGGGCGGGGACCGTATCGGCGTCACCGTGAGCGAGGGGTTCCAGCTCAACCCCGAGCAGACGACCGACGCCATCATCTGCCACCACCCAGAGGCCAAGTACTTCGTCGCGTGATGACGACGCGGGCCCGGGGACGGGCCCGTTCCGGCGGTGCTGGGCGGCCGGCCCGGACGCTGGGACTGACGCTGGCGTTGGCGTTGGCGTTGTCGTTGTCGCTGGCAGGATCCGGCGTTGTGCTTTTGGCCCTGGCGGGGAGCCCGGGGAGCGACGGGGGCTCTGCGGCGGCGGCGGACGCGGGGGACTCGCTCGGCGACGTGGTGATCCCCAACCTGGGCCTGGGCTATGCCGTCACCTCGCAAGGGCCACTCAACGCCTCCCAGTTCGCCTCCAACGCGCCGGACCCGTCGGCGGCGTCGGGAGCGCTGTCCACCCTGGGCAAGTCCATCTCGACCTACGAGCGGGTGTGGCAGGCCGACGGTGGGCTCAACCAGGTGCAGGACCTTCTGGTCCGCTTCCCGAACGCGGTGGGGGCCCGGGTCTTCCTGCAGGCGGCGCAGCACTCGCTGGAATCGGGCGAGATCGTCAGCTCGGACCCGGTGCCGTCCATCCCGGGCGCCCGGCGCGTGACCTACTTCGCGGCGACCAACCAGGACGGTGTCGGTGAGGCCATCACCATGCGCGCCGGGGTGTACGTCGACCTGCTGTCGTTCTTCTCGGCGGCATCAGGGAACGCGCAGCCCATTTCGCCGGCCAACGCCGAACTGGTGGCGAGGACCCAGTACACAGCCATGACGCAGGCGCCGGGTGGCGCCGCCACGACGGGCCCGGGCACGGGCCGGGCGGCCACTGGGGCGGCCTCGGCGGCACCGGCGGCACCGGCGGCCGGCACCAAGAAGGGCGTCTCGGGCGGCACCATCGGCATAGCCGTGGTCGCGGTCGCCATTCTGGCGCTGGCCGTGGCCACGCCGGCTCTGTTACGCCGGCGCCGGGCCGCGCAGGAGTCCGCGGCCTCCGCATCGACCTTGACCGGGCCGCTGCTGCCGGATGTGCCGTCAGCCGGCGGCGCGGTGGACGATCTCCGCGAGCAGAGCGGGTGACATCTGAGTGGTGTTGTCTCACGAGGATCGAGGGGTGACCTCGGGGGACGAGACGGTCCAGAGCGCACCTATCACCGGGCTGTCCCACGTGCAGCTGCTCGTCTCCGATGTCGGGGCAAGTGCCAAGTGGTACAGCGCCGTGCTCGGCCTGGTGCCCTTCGCCGACGATCCCGACATCGGGTATGTCGCGCTGCAGCACCGGGGGGGAAGGTTCGTCGTGGTGCTGACCAAGGCGCCGACGCCTCGTCCTCCCTCGGTGGAGTCTCCGGGCGACGGCTTGGATCATCTGGCGCTGGCGGTGCCCGACGGTGAGGCACTCGAGGCTTGGGCGGCGCACCTGCGCGGGGTCGGGATCGACCACGACGGCGTGGTGCTCGAAGGCGGACATCCCTCGCTGCAGCTGCGCGACCCCGATGGCATCGCCATCGAGCTGGTGGCGCCCTAAGAACCAGAGAAGCGGGTCAGCCCCACTCGGTGATGCGGCGGAACCGGGACTTGCGCGTGCCCCCGGGTGTCTCCGGATCGAGGGCCGCCTCCGCCCGGTTGGCCCGCAGCCAAGCCATCAAGCCCTCCGCATCCTCGAAGATGATCTCCTGGTCGGCCTCCATCACGTAGAGGCAGACGGAGCCGGCGTCGACCGTCACCGAGAATTCGATCTTGCCGTTGAAGACAAAACACCAGAGCGGCGTCGTGCCCGGTGTCGACCTCGGCTCGAGGCGCCACCCGGGCCTGCCGACGAGCAGATCGAGGATCTCGTTCGACGGCGGCGCTTCGCCGGTGTCCATGCTCAACTCCACCTCTTCGGTGTGCTCGGGTCCTCGGAGAGAGATTGCGTCAGGAGGCTATCTCCCCGGACGGTCCACTCTTCAGACCCGCTCCATGACCCGGGCCGGCTCCTGAGGTGCCGTCGGCCCATGCCCTTCGACTCGCGTCGGCCCCACGATCGCCGCCCCGCCCGTGATGACTCCGACCGACAAGAAGAACGACCCGATGTCGTCAATCGGGGTGTGCCACAACGCGCCCACCACGACCAGCGAGATCAGGCCCGTCCAGACTGCACCGAGCACGAACGTCGTGGTGCGGGCCACTGGCCCGAGCACCGGGTAAAGCGCGATCCACATGGCCAGGGCCGTGGCGCAGACGGCGGTGACGTGTCCAGAGGGGAAGCTGAGCAGACCCTGGAATCTCCCATCGACCAGCGGCTTGGCGATCTGCTCGCTGATCAGAAAGGCGACACCGGCAAAGGCGGCGAACAGCGCAACCCGGCCGAGGATGCCCCGGAACGCGCCGAAGACGAGGCTCGCGATGACAACGGCCGCGATGGCAGGCGCGGCGAGGATGTCGGCGAGCTGGCCCCAGCGATCGACCGCTTGAGGGTGTCCCAGCAGGTGCAGCGTGTGCCGCTCCAATCGGAACCCGCTGTAACCACGGGACACGGCAAGCCCCAGCAGGCCCGCGGCGAGCAAACTCACCAGGGCGATGACCGTGAGGCGGGAACGTGACACGGACACCAACGCTACGCGGCCCACAGGGAGGTTGTGACCGCGCCCGGCAGCGGCCAGCGGGCTGAGAACAGGCTGGCAGCGCAGAACCCGCCATTGAAGCGTCCTGGTGCCCTGGTAGACGGGACGTTTTTCCTGGCCTGACCTGCGTGGGAGGCCTCCGTTTGTAAGGGTGTGGCTGTCATGCGCGGGCGTCAGAGGCGGAATGGGTGATGAGATCTGGGTCCCTGGGGGCTGCCCGCGCCGCCAAGCTGACCGTGTTCGCCTGCCTGACCGCCGCCTTGGTGGTCATGCAGAACGCGATCCCGGTTGCGGCGGCCGCCCCTAATTCGGTGCTCGGCGTCTACGCCGGTGCGGCGTACCCGCCGGCCGTGAGGAGCTTCACGACCACGGTCGGCGCCCAGCCACGGTTCGCCATGGATTTCCTCAACGGGTCGACCTGGCACACCATCACACAAGGCCGTTGGCCGTACACGAAATGGAAGGGCGCCGGCTACACGATGATCTGGGGCGTCGACATGCTGCCGGACACCTATGCGCCGAACGCCGATGCGGCACAGGCCGGGGGAAGTTGCTTCGGGCTGACCCAGGGTGCGACAGGCGCGTTCGACCACTACTTCAGCACGGTCGGCGCCAACATCGTCCGGGCCGGGTTCCCGGCATCCGTGATCCGGTTCGGATGGGAATTCAACGGCGACTGGTTCCCCTGGTCGGCGCAAGGCTGCGCGTCCGCCTACATCAAGTACTTCGATCACATCGTCACCACCATGCGCGCGGTGCCGGGCTCGCATTTCACGTTCGAGTGGAACGCGACCTGGGGGGACCTCGGCGTCGGCAATCTCTCGCAGTACTACCCCGGCAACAAGTACGTGGACGACATCGGTCTGGACGTCTACGACGTGGACAAGACGACCTATCCCGGAGCCAAGGCTGAGTTCCGCCGCATAGTCACGCAACGCTACGGCCTGAATTGGCTCGTCGCCTTCGGCGCCACGCACCACAAGGCCATCGTCCTTCCCGAGTGGGGACTCGGTTTCGGGACCTGCAGCGCGAGTGGGCAACGGATCAGGGCTGCGGGCCAGCAGGTCTGCGGCGGCGACAACGCGACCTGGGTCGACCTCATGGCCAACTGGATCGCCACCCACCACGTGGCCGAGGCGACCTACTGGGACTTCGGCACCTCGGCCGTAGGCCCAGGCCAGAACCCACTCACCGCGAAGGTGCTGGCCACCCACTACGGCGCGAGCCCGACCGGAGAGGACCTGGACCCGGTCCCGGACTCGTGATGTCGTCCGCCGTGACCTCGCATGTCCCGGGTTCGCCGACCTTCACGGCCCTCCTCCGTCAGCTCGCGGAGCCTCTGCCTCCGCAACCTCACGCGGCGGCGTTGGTGGCCCTGCTCGACACCCGCATCGGAGCGTGCAAAGTCCTCAGGTGCCTCGCAGGGAAGACGGCTAACGTCCGTTGCAGCGCGTACAAGGAGGAAAATCGTGCCCGAATTCCCCGGCGTGACCCATGTTGCTCTCACCGTCACCGACCTTGGACGCAGTCGTCCGTGGTACCAGAGCCTCATCGGCAGCCCTCCCGTGATCGACGAAGACACCGGGCCGTTCCATCACGTCGTGTGGCTGCTCGGGGGGCAGACACTGGTGGGTATCCACGAGTTCCCCGATCTGGACGACTCGAACCCGTTCACCGAACGTCGGACAGGCTTGGACCATCTGGCCTTCGCCTGTGCCAACCGGGCCGAACTCGAGCAGTGGGAGTCGCGACTCAACGAGCTCGGCATCGACAACGGCGGCATCGTTGATGCCCCCTATGGTTCTGGACTGTCGTTCCGCGATCCCGACAACATCGCACTCGAATTCTTCGCCCCGCCTGGGTAAGCGCCGGGCGCGCGATCGCGCGGCAACTCCCGAATGCTCCGGGCACCGTGTGGAGAAGGGATCACCTCAGTCTCGGGGTTGCTCCTCGCTCCCTCCACCGAGCGCGGCCACCAGGCCGTCCACCTCTGCGACCGTCACCGTGAGTGCCGAATGGCCGCTCCGCCGGAGGGACGAGCGCACCTTGTCGTTGAAGTGGACACAGACACCACGCCGGCGGTTCGTCCCGAAGGTCAACCCGTCGTCGGCCATGGACATGCGGACCCCGCACGCGGTCCACCAGCGATAGTCCCGGGTGACATGCGCGCCCATCACATTCGTGCGGTGCGTGGTGATCCTGAAGAGACCAAAGGTCGCCACGAACAAGCCGCTGTCCGTGAGCGTCACGCCATCTCGTGAGGGCCGCAGCAAGAAGGGCAGCAGCACGGGCAGGTAACGCCGGTCGACGGCGTAGCCGAAGTGCTGCCCCACCTACGAGTTCGGGTCGCGCCCGAACATGTGCAGGGTGGAGCCACATTGCGTGCAGTACACGACGGACATCGAGACGGGAGGCGCGGTCTCGTCCTCGGCGGGAACGCTGACGGTGCGAAATCGTGCTGCGTCGGCGAGACCGGCGAGGCATCGCGAGCAGGAGGGCTCCACGGGACGCGGATCCTGGACCGTCGTTCCAGACAGCTCTTCGTCAAGTTTGCCCACCTGTGGTTCTACTCGGCCCGTCATGAGGGTGTTCACCGTTTGGCGCACGCGGGAGAGATCCACCCCGAGATTGACGAGTACCTTGGCCGCCACTCCTTCCCGCTCCCTCACGAGGCCCAGAAGGATGTGCTCGGTACCGATGTAACTGTGATTGAGCTGGAGTGCCTCGCGGAGAGACAGCTCCAGGACCTTCTTGGCCCGCGGGGTGAACGGGGGCGGGCCACCCGGGATACTCGTCGATGCCCCGACGATCCCCACCACCTCGTCTCGTACAACGTCGAGGGAGACGCCCAGCGACCGGAGCGCCTCGGCCCCCAGCCCATCGCCCTCGCGCATCACCCCGAGGAGGATGTGCTCCGTGCCGATGAAGGAATGGTTGAGCAGGCGGGCCTCTTCCTGCGCCAGGGTCAGCACCCTGCGTGCCCGGTCTGTGAAGCGTTCGAACACATGCCAAGCGTACCGTTCGCTCATCCGGGTTGCCGGACGCCCTGGCCAGGACTCGTCGGGCTATGAGTCGGGCCTCACCGCGGTGCGCGGGGCATGCCCAACCCGATCATGGCCACGATGTCCCGCTGGATCTCATTCGTCCCACCCCCGAAGGTGAAGATGGTCTGGCCACGGGCCTGGTTCTCCAGGCGGCCCCGGAGCACGGCCCCCGCAGACCCCTCGACCAGGTATCCCGCCTGTCCGACCGTCTCGAGCAGCAGTCCGTAGACCTCCAGCGCGAGCTCGGTCCCGTACACCTTGGTGGCCGACGCGTCCGCTGGGTTGAGACCCTTGTCCGAAGCCCAGGCAACCTTCCAGTTGAACAACTTGAGCACGTCGATCTTTGCGTGCGCCCTGGCCAGGCCGATCTGGGCCCACTCGTGATCGATCACCCTGCGCCCGTCCCCGAGTCGATGTTCCTGAGCCCACCGGCGGACCTCGGTCAGGCTCCTCGACAGACCCGAGGCCGGGCAGATCGCCACTCGCTCGTGGTTCAGCTGGTTGGTGATGAGCTTCCAGCCCTGGTTCTCGGCCCCGACAAGATTCGCCGCCGGGACCCGGACGTCCTCGTAGAAGGTCGAGCTGGTGATGTCGCCCGCGATCGTCGGCAACGGCGTCGTCGAGAACCCCGGCGCGTCGACCGGGACGATGAAGACCGAGAGACCTTCGTGCTTGGGCGCGTCGGGGTCGGTCCTCGTGGCCAGCCAGACGTAGTCGGCGTACTGGATCGCACTGGTGAAGATCTTCTGGCCGTTGATCACGTACTCGTCACCGTCGCGCACAGCCCGGGTCTTCAGGGAGGCCAGGTCGGTGCCGGCCGAGGGCTCCGTGTAGCCGATGGAGAAATGGACTTCCCCCCTGAGAATCCCGGGCAGGATCCGTTGCTTCTGCTCGTCGGTGCCGAGGGACATGATGGTCGGTCCCACACTGTTCAAGGTGAGGAGCGGGAGGGGGACGCCTGCCCAATGGGATTCCTCGACGAAGATCATCTGGTCGATCGGCCCCCGGGCCATGCCTCCGTACTCGAGGGGCCAGCCGAGGCCCAGCCAGCCGTCGTGGCCCATCTGGCGGATGTAGCGGGTGTACGTCGGCTCGTCCGAAGGCGACCGTTCGACCTCAGCCACGAGGCCTTCGAAATACTCGCGGAGCTGATGCTGCAGGTTCCGCTGCTCTTCCGTAAATCCCAGGTACACGGAGCCTCCGGCCTTGATCTGTTGCCCGTCCAGAGCATTATCGCGAGACGCGACCCTATGAGCGGGCGATTCACCCAAAAGGTGCAGACTCTGCGCTGGCCGTGGACGGACGACGAAGGACCCAACCGGAAGTCATGACGTGACGATCACCATCACCTTCGCCCTGGCTGCCGCACTGGCGAACGCCATCCATCTCATGACCCAGCACACGGCCAGCGTCGGCGTGTCCGACGAGCACCGACGATGGCGTCTGGTGATCTATCTGATCCGTCAACCCCTCTGGCTCCTGGGCTGGGCAGCGGCCGCGGCGGGATTCGTCTTTCAGGCGGTTGCATTGCACAGCGGGCAGCTCTCGGTGGTCCAGGCCCTCCTCGTGACCGAGTTGGTCTTTGCGCTGCTCCTCCGCCGGTTCTGGGTCCGTCAGCACATTGCGAAGCGGGCGTGGATCGCCGCGCTCGTCACGACTGGAGCACTCGCGGTGTTCCTCTCTGTCGCCGAGCCCCATGGCGGTCGACTCCAGCCGGACGCCGCCGATTGGGCCATCGCCGTGGCCGTCTTCGGCGGGGTGGTCGCCGTACTGGCGGTGATGGCCCGGTGGGGATCTCCGGGACGCAGGGCCGCGCTCTACGCCATCGCGGCCTCGACCACGTTCGCCCTGATGGCCGCCTTCACCAAGGCGACCACCGACGTGCTCACAGCATCAGGGCTGTTGGCGACACTGGAGCACTGGCCTCTCTACGCATTGATCGCTGCCGGAATCATCGGCTCGGTGCTCCAGCAGGCCGCCTTGCAGGTCGGCCCGTTGAGCGTGTCCCAACCTCTCGTCGTCGTCGTCGACCCCGCCGTCGCCATCGTGCTGAGCGTTTGGATCTTCGACGAACGATTCACCGTGGGCGCCATGCAGAAGGCAATAGCGGCCCTCGCCTTCGGCGTCATGGCCATCGGCGTGACCATCCTGTCCGGGGCGGCACCCACCGATCTCGACTCGTCGATGCCGGCCAGGCGATGAGGCCCGTGTGAAACAACGGCGATGGGCGTCGAGATCGTCTTCGAGTCTCACGCCAGCACGGAGGACAACGGGAACGGAATTGCCACCGGATGGCTGCCCGGTCGGCTCTCGGAGACCGGCAGAGGCTCTGCCGTTGCGCTGGGGCTGCGCCGGCGTCACGACGGTCTGGCCGCGGTGTTCACGTCCGATCTCGCTCGAGCGGTGGAAACCGTCGAGATCGCCTTCGCAGGTGCGGACCTCCCGATCTTCACGGACCGGCGCCTGAGGGAATGTGACTACGGAGTTCTGAACGGGGCACCGTCGCATGAGGTTCACGGCGATCGTGGCTCCCACCTCGAGGTCCCCTACCCCCAAGGCGAGAGCTGGAGGCTGGCCACCGATCGGGTTGGCCGGGCCCTTCCGGACCTCTTGGCCCGAGGGAACGAACGGAAAGTGCTCATCGTTGGGCACGTGGCGACTCGGTGGGCATTGGAGCGCTTCATCGAGGGCCGCGACCTCCGAGATCTTGCATCAGAGGAATTCGTCTGGCAGCAGAGCTGGGAGTACCACCTGGCATGACGTTCGAAGCGCAGCATCGGCGATGCCTCAGAACCACGGAACTCTGCGACCAACCAGAGGGCCTCGGCACCAACCGCCATTGCGCCATTCGAGCTCGAACACCCTGTGTGGCCCCGCGAGCGGGAGGCGATGCCTCACGCGATTTGGCGCCCACGCCGCCGACTGAAAAGAGCCGAACAACGCCGCCGCCGGCCGGCATTGTCAGGTGAGGGTGGACGACGTTCGCTCGCCGCACCATCGAGCTTGAATCCCCTCCGCCATGAACACGATACCTCGAGGGAGGGGGCTTGCCGCAAGCGACCCAAACGTGCTCATCATGAGTCCTTCCTCGAGCCGGTCACGGCCAGGACCCTTTGGAATCAGGAGTTGTGAATGGATGCACCGTTGACCCGGCATGCGGTCGTGATCGCCGGAGGTGGCCCTACCGGCCTGATGTTGGCCGGTGAGTTGGCGCTCGCCGGCATCGACGTCGCGATCGTCGAACGGCGCGCCAGCCAGGACTTCGACGGCCCGCGCTCGCGCGGCCTCCACTCGCGCACGATCGAGATCCTCGATCAGCGAGGCATCGTCGACCCGTTCCTCGCCGAAGGGCAGGCGGTACAGATCCAGACGTTCGCAGGGAACCCTCTCGACATCAGCGATTTCCCGACTCGCCACAACTACGGGCTCGCGCTGATGCAGAAGGACTTCGAGCATCTGCTCGGTGCGTGGGTGAGCGAACTCGACGTGCCGATGATTCGCGAACGCGAGGTGACGGGCTTCGCCCAGGATCACAGCGGCGTCGACATCGACCTCTCCGACGGCCAGATCCTGAGGGCCGCCTACCTCGTCGGCTGCGACGGCGGACGCAGCGTGATCCGGAAAGGGGCCGGCATCGAGTTCAGCGGGTTGGATGCGGCAACCAGCTGGCTGATCGCCGAGGTCGAGATGGCCGAGGACCCACCGTTCGGACTGCGTCCCGAGGGCGGTGGCATCGGCCGCGTCGGCGAGACCGCGGCGATTCAAGTCGTCTTGACCGAATCGCAGGTCGAACACTCCGCTGAGCCCACCGTGGTTGACGTCCGCCACGCGCTCATCGCCGCCTACGGGACGGACTACGGGATCCACAGCCCTACCTTCATCTCACGCTTCACCGACATGACCCGACAGGCGGAGTCGTACCGAGAAGGGCGGGTCCTGCTTGCGGGCGACGCCGCGCACGTGCATCCCCCGCAAGGCGGCCAGGGCCTGAACATCGGTGTCCAGGATGCGGTCAATCTCGGGTGGAAGCTGGCCCAGGTCGTGAACGGGACATCTCCGGACAGCCTCTTGGACACCTATCACGCCGAACGGTATCCGGTCGCTGCTCGTGTACTGCGCAACTCGAGAGCCCAGATGAGTCTCGCCGGCGCCGACGAGCGCACCGATGCGCTCCGTGAGACCGTCGCCGAGCTGCTCAGCATGGAGGAACCACGCAAGCGATTCGCGGCAGCGATGTCCGGCCTCGACATCCACTACGACCTGGGTGAGGGACACCCGCTGCTCGGGCGCCGCATGCCCGATCTCGACGTGGAGACGACCGACGGTCCCCTTCGCGTCTTCACGCTGCTGCACGAGGCCCGGCCCGTCCTTCTCAACCTCAGTCCCCGCGGCGACGTCGACGTCTCGGGTTGGGCCAGTCGGGTTCGTTTCGTCGAC
The DNA here is from genome assembly GCA_036273055.1 of Acidimicrobiales bacterium. Taxonomy (GTDB): domain Bacteria; phylum Actinomycetota; class Acidimicrobiia; order Acidimicrobiales; family RAAP-2; genus Bog-473. The sequence goes on from DATAXG010000020.1 coordinate 12,359, forward strand.
GCCACCACCACGGGCCCGTGGGAGCTCCCCGTCGTCGGCGAGGTCGTCGCTCCCCCGGCCGTGTTGATTCGACCTGACGGACATGTCGCCTGGGTCGGTGACCTTGCGGACCCGGACCTGCCTTCAGCGCTGACGACGTGGTTCGGAGTGACCGCGCCGGTGCAGGAGGACGGGCTGCTGACCGGGGGCGCTGTCGGAGGGGCGCCTAGACATCCCCATTAGCCCGGGCTCCTCCCGAGACCACCTATCCCGAGGGACCCGTCAACCCCGTCAACCCCGTCGCCGTCCGCCACGCCGTCCTCACTTGCTTCGTCCGGCAACGGAGGGGGGTCGTCGAGAAAGTCCGCCGTCGGCACGAAGAACAGGCTCCCCGTCACCGCGGTCGAGAAGTCGAGGATGCGGTCGTAGTTGCCGGGTGGATCCCCGAGAAACATGTGCTGGAGCATGAGCTCGGTGACCGATGGCGTTGCCGCGTATCCGATGAAATACGTCCCGAACTCACCGGCACCCAATGATCCGAAGGGCATGTTCTCCCGCAGGATCTGTCGTTGGGTGCCGTCGGCCTCGACGATCGTGTTCAGAGCGACGTGTGAGTTGGAAGGCTTTGTCTCATCGTCCATCTCCACGTTGGAGAGCTTCGCCCTACCGATCACCCGCTCTTGCTCCTCGACCGACAGCGAATCCCAGGCCGCCATGTCGTGCAGGTACTTCTGCACGATGACGTAGCTCCCTCCGGCGAAATCCGGATCCTCGTCCCCGATGGTCACGGCGATATCGGCCGCGCTCCCGGTCGGATTCTCAGTGCCGTCGACGAATCCGAGGAGATCTCGCTCGTCGAAGTATTTGAACCCGTGGATCTCGTCGACCACGACGGCCGCTCCGGCCAATCGGCCCACAACGAGTGACGCGAGCTCCCAGCAGAGGTCCATCGTCGCCGAGCGGATGTGGAACAACAGGTCGCCCGGGGTGGCCACCGCCCGGTGCCGATCACCCTCGAGCACCTGGAACGGGTGCAGCTCGGCGGGCCGGGGACCGGAGAAGAGGCGAGCCCAGGCGTCCGAGCCCACGCCCGCCACGACGGCCAAACCGCCATCGAGCGCACGGAACGCGACCGTGCGAGCAAGTCCGGACAGATCGGCGAGAAGGTCCGACACCACCGGCTCGCCGCCCTCGTTGATCGTCAGGACGAGGATGACGGCGCTGGCCGTCAGCGGTGTGAGCACGGGCTGGGCCACCGCCTGCTCCACGACGGCCTCCGGGTTCTGCGAAACGCTCGCCATCAGTGCTCCTCGGACGCTCCTGTCCTGTTCCGAATCACACGGGGACGTCCCGGATCGGCTGCCGACGAGCGTAGCGGTGAGGACGGACAAGGTCCGGTGGCCCTTCACGCGGCCGGGACCACACTCGACGGGCAGTGCGCCCGCCTCGTCAGGCTCCTCGACCGGCGGCAGTGACCGCCTCTCGCGCGTGATAGCTGGATCGGGTGAGCGGCGACGCCTCCACGTGGGCCACGCCGAGCGATACCCCCGCCTCGCGCAGACGGCCGAACTCCTCGGGGTCCCAGTAGCGGGATACCGGCAGATGCTCCCGGCTCGGCCGCAGGTACTGCCCGATCGTGACGATGGAGACACCCACGCCGCGCAGGTCGGCCATGGTGGCCACGACCTCGTCCTCGCGTTCGCCGAGCCCGACCATCAGGCCTGACTTCGTCAAGAGTCCCGCCTGTCCCGCCCGGGCGAGCACGGCCAGGCTGCGTGCATAGCCGGCCGAGGGGCGCACCGCCCGCTGGAGCCGCGCCACCGTCTCGATGTTGTGGTTCAACACGTCGGGACGGGCCTCGAAAATTGCGTCCAGCGCCGCCGCCTGGCCACGGCAGTCCGAGATCAAGACCTCGACCGTCGTCTCGGGCGTGCGGGATCGAATCGCCCTGATGGTCTCCGCCATGGCGCCCGCGCCACCGTCGGGGAGGTCGTCGCGGGCCACGCATGTGACGACCGCGTGGCCCAGTCGCATCCGCTCCACCGCCTGCGCCACCCGCTCGGGCTCGTCAGCCTGCAATGGAAGGGGATGGCGGGTGTCGACCTGGCAGAAGCCACAGGCGCGCGTGCAGCGCTCCCCGTTGATCATGAACGTTGCCGTGCCGTCGGCCCAGCACTCGTAGATGTTCGGGCACCCCGCCTCCTCGCACACGGTGACGAGCCCGAGGTCGTGGATCGTCGAGCCGAGCTGGCGATAGCCCTTGCCGATACGCACCGGCACCCGGATCCACTCCGGCTTGCGCTGCCCGATGTCGACACCCTCTTCGGGTGCCACCCCCGCCTGGCGCAGCCGGCGCAGCAAGGGGCGCTCCCCGGCACCAGCGCAGCCGGGCCGGTCGGCCGGACCCTGGAGCACGTCCGAGCGCTCCGCGCTGCCGGTGCCGAACGCGGCAGTGGCCCGAGCCACGAAGGCGTCGACGACGGCTCCGAAGGGCACGTCGATGCCCTCGGCGCGCAGAGAGGTCACACCCCGATCAGCGATGCCGCACGGGACGATGTGGCCGAACATGGCCAAATCGGAGGTCACGTTGAGCGCCACTCCATGCAAGGTGCGGCGACGATCCGGTCCGGCGCGCAGGGTCCGCACACCGATGGCGGCGATTTTGCGGGCATGCGGCCCGCCGGCGTCGAGCCACACGCCTGGATACTCGTCCTCGCTCGTCGCCCCGCGCAGCCCGAGATCGTCCAAGGTGGCGACGACGATCTGCTCCAGCCGGTGCACGTGCGCGGGCCCCGAGGCCGGGTCGTCGGGCACCGTGACGATGGGGTAGGCCACCAGCTGCCCCGGACCGTGGTAGGTGACGTCGCCGCCTCTATCGGTGCGCTCGAGCACCGCACCGACGGTGCCGGGGTCGACCAGTACGTGGCGCTCATCGGCGTGCGCCCCGAGCGTGTAGGTGTGCGGGTGCTGCAGCACCAGCAGATAGTCGTCGACCGCTTCGGTGGCGAGAGCGTGCTGGAGCGTGTACGCCTCGTGATACGAGACAGTTCCGAGCGACCGGATACGCAACACCGACGTCGGCCTAGAGCTCCGCGGCCCAGTCGCGGCTCCCCAGCAGCTCTGCGACCTTGGCCAGGAACAGCGAGACGTAGGCGCCGTCGACGGCGCGGTGGTCCCAGCTGACGCCGAGGATTCCGGTGGAGTGGATGGCGATGGACTCGGACCCGTCAGGCTGCGTGACGACCACCGGCCGGCGCGCGATGCCGTCGGTGGCCAGGATCGCCACCTGCGGCTGGTTGATGATCGGCACCGTGAAGTACGTGCCGAAGGGGCCGTCGTTGGTGATGGAGAACGTGCCACCGGCGATGTCGTCCGCGTTGAGCTGACGGCCTCGGGCCCGCTCGGCGAGATCGCGGATGCGCCGGGCCACCCCGCGCAGCGTGACCTCTTCGGCCCGGTGGATCACCGGCACGATCAGCCCCTCGTGTGACAGGTCGACCGCAATGCCCAGGTTCACCTCGGCGTGGACGAGCAGCGAGTCGTCGACGACCGATGCGTTGAGGAGCGGGAAGTCGCGCAGCGCCTCCACCGCCGCCCGGGCGACGAAGGGAAGGTAGGTCAGTGCGAACCCTTCTTCGGCCTTGAAGCGTTCGCCCCAGACCTTGCGCACGCGCTCGACGCTCTCGAAGTCGACCTCGTTGGCGATGAACGCGTGCGGCGAAGTCGCCTTGGACCGAACCATGTGCTCGGCCGTGCGGCGCCGCATGTTGGAGAACGGCACGATCTGGTCCCCGGCGGCCCGGAACGAGGCCATGGAGACAGCGGGTGCCTGTGGCGCGCGCGCCACGGGAGCGACCGGCGCGGCCTGGACGGGTGGCGGAGCCGCCGCCGGCGCCGCCGGTGCAGATGCCGGCGCGGCAGCCCGGCGCGATTCGACCACTCGCTGGGCATCGTCACGGGTGATGCGCCCGCCGGCGCCGGTGCCCGAGACCTCGGTTTCGCTGATGCCGTTCTCGGCCAAGAGCTTGCGCACCATGGGCGAGAGCAGGTTCGCCCCGGCGCCGTCGCCGTTGCTCGCCGGGGTCGCTGGGGGTACCGCAGTCGGTGCGGGTGCAGGCGCCGCTTGCGGGGACGCCGGTGCCGGTGCAGGCGCTGCCTCCTGGGCGGCAGGCGGAGGCGCATCTGCGGGTTCTGCGGGTTCTGCGGGTTCTGCGGGTTCTGCGGGTTCTGCGGGTTCTGCGGGTTCTGCGGGCGGTGCGGGTGGTGCGATCGCCTCAAGGGCGGGGGCGTCCGTCGACGCCGTCGCAGCGGCGCCGTCGCCGATCACCGCCAGCTTCACACCGACTTCGACCGTCTCGCCCTCGGGCACCAGGATCTCGCTCAGCACACCCGCCGCCGGCGAGGGCACCTCGGAGTCGACCTTGTCGGTCGAGACCTCGAAGAGGGGCTCGTCCCGCTCGACCGCGTCACCGACCGCCTTCATCCAGCGGGTGATCGTGCCTTCGGTCACCGTCTCGCCCAGTTGCGGCATCATCACGTCAGCCAACGTGTAGTCCCCTTCCGCTCAACGCGAGCATCGTCTCACCGAATGTCTCGGACAGTGAGGGGTGCGGCTGGATGAACTGTGCCACCTCTTCGGGAAACGCCTCCCAGTTCACAGCCAGGTAGCCGGCGCCGAGCTGCTCGGTCACCCAAGGTCCACAGAGGTGCACCCCCAAGATCCGGCCGGCCGTCCCGTCGGCCCGCTGCTCCGCGATGATCTTCACCACACCCTCGGTGTCGCCGATGATCTGGGCCCGGCTGTTGCCGCCGTACGGGTCCTTCTTGCTCACCACCGGGATGCCCGCCTCCTTGGCCTGCGCCTCGGTCATGCCGCAAAACGCAACCTCGGGACGGCAGTAGATGGCCCACGGGACCTTGCCGTAGTCGACCGGCACCACCGGCTCGCCCAGCATGGTCTTGACCGCCACGATGGCCTCGGCGAAGCCCACGTGGGCCAGCTGCGGGGCGCCGTCCACGATGTCACCGACCGCAAACACTCCGTCCACACCGGTGCGTTGGTACTCGTCGGTCGCCACGAAGCCTCGCCTGTCCATTTGGACGCCGACCCCGTCGGCCACCAACCCTTCGGTGCGGGGGCGTCGCCCCACCGACACCACGACCGCTTCCACGTCGAACGTCTGGTCCCCGGCCTCGACCGTCGTCATCGTCCCGTCCTCGGACGGCGTGTGCCCCTCGACCTTCACGCCGGTGACGATGTCGATGCCCCGCTTCTTGAACGAGCGGACGAGCAGGCGCGTGATGTCCTCGTCGCAGCCCGGCAAAATCGTGTCGAGGGCCTCGAGGATCGTCACCTTCGAGCCGAGGTCGGCCAGGAGCGAGGCGAACTCGCACCCGACGACGCCGCCGCCGATGACCGCCGCCGAGGCGGGGAGCTCCTTGAGGTCGAGAAACTCGTCCGAGGTCATGATCAGGCGGCCGTCGACCTCGAAGCCCGGCAGCAGGAACGGCACCGATCCGGCCGCCAGGACGACGTTGCGCCCGACGACGACCCGGCCGGCGTCCTCCCCGTCGATGACCTCGACCCGGTGATCCGCCTTCAGCGTGCCCGTGCCGATCAGCGTGGTGATCTTGCGGCTCTTGAGGAGCCCGGCCAGGCCCTTGTGGAGCTTGCCCACGACGGCGTTCTTGCGGTCCTGGCTCACCGAGAAGTCGATCGACACCCCGGACACGCCGACCCCGAACTCCTTGGCGTCCTCGACCGTCCGGTAGACCGCGGCGGTCTCGAGGAACTCCTTGGCCGGGATGCAGCCCCGGTGCAGACAGGTGCCGCCGACCTTGTCGCGCTCCACGATGGCGACCGAGAGGCCCGCCGCGGCGCCGTAGAGCGCAGTGGCGTAGCCGCCGGGGCCACCGCCGATCACGACGATGTCGAACTCGTCCTCGCCTGCCATCGCCTTTCCTCTCCCTGTGTGCTCACGACGTCTGCCCGGTGCGCTCGGCCTCCCCGGAACACCCCGATCGCACTGGCGAGAGTGCTCTCCACGCCCTGCGCGTGACGCCAGCAGCCTACCGTTCTGACGGTCCTGCTCAGACGGGTCGGAGGCGGTTCAGCCGCTGGTCCCGGTCCCCAGATCGGCCGCCTGCGTGGCCAACTCGTCGACCCTGTCGTTCCAGCGGTCGCCCGAATGTCCCTTGACCCAACGCCAGCTGACGGCGGCCTCCGACGCCAGCGCCAGTTCGATCAGAGGCTCCCACAGGTCGCGGTTGGCCACGGGCTTGTTCTGAGAGTTCTTCCAGCCTCGCCGCTGCCACCCCCGCCACCATCCGTCGGTGAAGCACTTGACGACGTACGTCGAGTCGCTCACCACCTCCACGCCGTCCGGTGCGTCCGGCGTGAGCGAGCGCAGGGCCTCCAGTGCCGCGGTGATCTCCATGCGCTGGTTGGTCGTGTGGCGCTCGGCACCACTGGCGTAGGGCCCGTCAGGCACGGCCCACGCCCAGCCGCCGGGACCGGGATTGCCTCGGCACGCGCCGTCCGTGTAGACGACGATCGGGCCGCTCTCGGGTGACATGGACAAATGTGTAACACCCGCGACCGGTGGTCGTGGTGGTCCCCCGCCTCCCGGTACCGTGGAGACGATGCTGTTTGACGGGATAAGCCACCAAGTCCCCGACACCGATCCGGGGGAGACCGAGGAGTGGCTCGACTCGTTCGACGCCATCGTCGACGCCCGGGGGCGGGCCCGCGCGCGCTACCTCCTCATGAAGCTCCTCGAGCGGGCGCGCACCAAGCAGGTCGAGTTCCCCGCCACCGTCTCGACGCCGTATGTGAACACCATCCCGGCCGACGCCGAGCCGTGGTTCCCCGGCGACGAGTACCAGGAGCGGCGCATCCGCGCCTACATCCGCTGGAACGCGGCAGCCATGGTCACCCGGGCCAACACGCGCACCGAGGGCATCGGCGGGCACCTGTCGACCTACGCCAGCTCGGCCGCGCTCTACGAGGTCGGCTTCAACCACTTCTTCCGCGGCAAGGCGGACGGCGGCTTCGGCGACCAGGTGTTCTTCCAGGGCCACGCGTCACCCGGCATTTACGCCCGGGCCTACGTCGAGGGCCGCCTGACCGAGAAGGAGCTGGACAACTACCGCCACGAGGTTGCAGGCGACGGCCTGCCGAGCTACCCCCACCCGCGGTCACTCCCCGACTTCTGGGAGTTCCCCACGGTGTCGATGGGGCTGGGACCGATCGACGCCATCTACCAGGCGCACGTGAACCGCTACCTCAACCTGCGCCGGCTCGTCGACACCAGCGCCAGCCGGGTCTGGTGCTTCGTGGGGGACGGTGAGATGGACGAGCCCGAGTCGATCGGCGCGCTCGGCGTGGCCGGCCGCGAGCATCTCGACAACCTGATCTTCGTCGTCAACTGCAACCTGCAGCGGCTGGACGGTCCGGTGCGCGGCAACGGCAAGGTCATCCAGGAGCTCGAGGCGGCGTTCCGGGGCGCCGGCTGGAACGTGATCAAGGTCATCTGGGGCTCGCGCTGGGACGCCCTGTTGGCCAAGGACATCGACGGCGTCCTGCTCGACCGCATGAACACGACCGTCGACGGCGAGTACCAGAAGCTGGCCGTCGAGTCGGGCGCCTACATCCGCGAGCACTTCTTCGGCCCCGATCCCCGCCTGCGCAAGCTCGTCGAGGACCTGAGCGACGACGAGCTGCAGACGCTCCCCCGCGGCGGCCACGACTACCGGAAGCTCTACGCCGCCTACAAGCTGGCCACCGAGCAGAAGGGCTCCCCGACCGTCATCCTGGCCAAGACGATCAAGGGGTGGACGCTCGGCCCCGAGATCGAGGCCCGCAACGCGACGCACCAGATCAAGAAGATGAGCAAGGCCCAGGTGCGCACCCTGCGCGACCGGCTGTACCTGACCGACGACATCCCCGACAGCGCGCTCGAGGGCGACCCGCCCTATATCCGTCCCGCTGAGGGCTCCGACGCCATGGAGTACCTGCGTGCCCGCGGCCGGGTGTTGGACGGCCCGCTCCCCGTGCGCGTGGTGCGGCCCACGCCGGCCATGCGACCCGACGCCAAGGCCTTCGAGGAGTTCGCCTCCGGATCGGGGAAGCAGGCGGTGTCGACCACCATGGTGTTCGCCCGCCTGCTGCGCAACCTCGTGCGCGATCCCACCGTCGGCTCGCTCGTAGCGCCCATCGTGTCGGACGAGGCCCGCACCTTCGGGCTCGAGCCGCTGATCGCCGAGGCGAAGATCTACGCGCCCGACGGGCAGCACTACATCCCGGTCGACGCCGACCTGCCCCTCAACTACGCGGAGAGCTCCTCGGGCCAGATGCTTCAGGAGGGGATCACCGAAGCCGGCGCGCTCGCCACCTTCACCGCGCTGTCCACAGCCTACGCCACCTGGGGCCAGCCGATGGTCCCCGTCTACCTGTTCTATTCGATGTTCGGCTTCCAGCGGGTGGGCGACCTCGCCTGGGCGCTGGGCGACATGCGCGGCCGCGGCATCCTGGCCGGCTGCACGGCCGGGCGCACCACCCTCATGGGCGAGGGCCTGCAGCACGACGACGGGCAGTCGCCCCTGCTGGCCTCCACCAACCCGGCGGCCCTGGTCTACGACGCCTCCTTCGCCTACGAGGTGGCCGTGATCATGGAGGAGGCGGTGACCGACATGCTCGGCGCCGATCCCAAGGACCGCTTCTGGTACCTCACCCTCTACAACGAGACCTACCCCATGCCGGCGCTCCCGGAAGGGGCGGCGGGGGACGCCGTGCGCAAGGGGATCATCGAGGGGATCTACCCGTTCGCCCCGGCCCCCGAGACCATGGCCATGGCCAAGGCCAGGGACGACCTGCGGGCGTCGCTGTGCTTCTCGGGGCCGATGTGGAAGATCGCCATGGACGCGCAGCGCATCCTGGCCGAGCGCTACGGCGTGGCGGCCGACACGTGGGCGGTGACCTCGTGGACGAGCCTGCGCACCGATGCGCTCGAGGCGGAGCGCTGGAACCGACTGCACCCCGAGTCCGAGCCCCGCATCGCCGTCGTCACGGCCGCCCTCGGTGACGGGCCAGACCCCGTGGTCGCCATCACCGACTACATGCGCGGCGTCCCCGATCAGGTGGCGCGGTTCGTGGAACGCCCCTATGTCTCGCTCGGGACCGACGGCTTCGGGCGCTCCGACGCCCGCGACGCCTTGCGGTCCTACTTCGAGGTCGACAGCGCCAACCTGGTCGTCGCCGTGCTGCAGCAGCTCGCCCTGGGCGGGAGGATCGAGCCGTCGGTCGTGGCCGGGGCCATCGCCGAGTTCGGCATCGACACCGAGGGCGCCGCCCCCTTCGTCGTCACCTGAGCAGATGGACGAACGCGGCCAGCACGTCCTGGGCGCCGTCGGGCACCGCCAGGACGAGCGTCCGCCGGTCGGCCTCCAGGGCCAGCGTGACGTCGAAGAAGGCGCAGCACTGCTTCTCGCGCTGCGCCAGGTCCACCGCCGCCGTCAACGCCGCATCCGAGTCGCGCAGCACCAGGCGCACCGCCGTGTCGCCGGCCTCCACCGAGGACACGGAGGAGGCCACCAGGGCGCGCCATTCGTCGGCGCGCCCACCCAGCGACGCCGCGTCCAGGCTGCAGGCGATCGGGACCGGGTCGTCGGGCGTCATTGTCGCCGGCTCCCTACCAGCCCGTCGCGGGTCAGCTCCATCTGCCCGAGATGCTGGAACAGCTCCTCGAGGATGTGCAGCAGCACCGATCCCTTCGTCTCGGTGTACGGCACCGGGTCCTCCCGCTTCCCTCCCACGTTGACCGGCGGCGCGTCGGACTGCAGGCCGACGAGGTCCTCCCGCAACCGGCGCCGGGCCTGCTCGCAGCGCCGCAGGAGGCCGGCCACGTCGCCGCTCGCCGTGAACTCGGCGGCGCGGTCGCGCTGGATCGGGCGCTCGGCCACGGTGGCGCCGCCCCAGTACTCCATGACCCCGACGCAGTGCGTCAGGATCACATAGGCCGAGTTCGTGTCGCGGTACGGGGGGCGCCGGTTGACGAGCTCGTCGCCCAGGTCCTCGACGATGGCGGTCATCTGGTCCAGGGCCAGGTCGACGAACCACAGGTAGTCGCTGGCCGACACGGCGACGACCGCCGCGCCCTCGCCGTCAGTGCGCGATCCAGGCATCCGGGTCCGTGACGAGCTTCTGCACGTGCGGTGGGAGCTTCCCCGAGATCACGTCGGTCAGCGTGATCTTCTCCAGCACCGAGCGCAAGCTGGCCCGCACGGCGACCCAGACCTGCTGGAGGTTCTCGGCGGCACCGTCGTAGGAGGTCGCCTCGGGCCGGTAGCCCCGTACCTCGGCCAGCGGCCCGTCCAGGGCGCGGATCACGTCGGCGATGGTGATGGCGTCGGGATCCCGGGCCAGCCGGTACCCGCCCTCGGCGCCCCGCTGGCTGGCCACCACGCCGCTCCGGCGCAGGTCGGCCAGGATCGCCCCGAGGAACCGGGGCGGCAGGCCCTGCTCCCCGGCGAGGTACTCGGCCGTCTGGGGCGTCCCGGCGGCCGCCAACGCGAGCAGGGCCCGGATTCCGTAGTCGACCTTGGCCGGGATGTGCATGGCCAGAGTCTGCCCGCGCCGCGCGCCGGCGGCCACTTCCGAACACGGGCGGCCGCCGTGCCAAGATCTTCGCCATGGCACGGATCGCGCTCCACATCACCGGGGACGAGAAGGCGGACGAGGTCATCAGCCGCGACCCTCTGGCCCTGCTGGTCGGCATGGTGCTCGACCAGCAGGTGACGATCGAGAAGGCCTTCTCCTCACCGGCCGACCTCCTGCAGCGGCTGGGCACCAGGGGCCCGCTCGACGCCGCCACCATCGCCGCCATGGACCCCGAGGAGCTGGCCGACATCTTCCGGGAGCGGCCGGCGCTGCACCGCTACCCCGGCTCCATGGCCGGCCGGGTCCAGGCCGTCTGCCAGGTCATCGCGGACGACTACGAGAACAAGGCCGACAACATCTGGAAGGGCGTGCGGAGCGGCGACGAGCTCATCGGCCGGCTGCGCACGCTGCCGGGCTTCGGCGAGCAGAAGGCCAAGATCTTCGCCGCGCTGCTGGGCAAGCAGCTGGGCGTCCGCCCCGACGGCTGGCGCAAGGTCACCACCCCCTACGGCAAGGAGGGCAGCACCCTCTCCGTGGCCGACATCACCAGCCCCGAGAGCCTGGCCAAGGTCAGGGCCACCAAGCAGGCGATGAAGGCGAAGGCCAAGGCGAAGGCACAAGCCGGCGCGTGAGCGCAGGGCACGACCTCTCGTCCCGCCGCCTCTACCTCTGCACGCCGGACCGCTCGGACCTGGCGGCCTTCATCGCTGACTGCGTCGCCGGCGGGGTGGACGTGGTCCAGCTCCGGGACAAGGAGCTCGACGCCAAGCCGCTGCTGACCCGGGCCGCCGTGGCGGCCGCCGTGTGCCGCGACCTCGGCGTGCCCTTCATCCTGAACGACCGCCCGGACCTGGCGCTCGAGGTGGGGGCGGACGGCGTGCACGTCGGCCAGGACGACGCGCCGGTCGCACTGGCCCGCAGGATCATGGGTCCCGACGCCATCGTCGGGCTGTCCACGCACGGCCCGTCCGACCTCGAGGGCGCGGCGGACGAGGACGTCACCTACATCTCGGCGGGGCCCGTCGAGGCCACGCCCACCAAGCCCGGCCGAGAAGGCACGGGGCTCGGCTACGTCACTCGGGCCAGCGCACGCTCCAGCGTTCCTGTCTACGTGACAGGCGGAGTGACCCCCGAGAAGATCCCCGCTCTGACGAGTGCCGGTGTCCGACACTTCGTCGTTGTCCGCTACCTGACAGGCGCCAGCGATGCTCGTCTTGCCGCGCAGGACCTGCGGCGGGCGATCGATCGAGCGTCGAGTACCACGCCGTCTCCGGACGCGTGACGTCGGCCTCCTGGTCGTACGGCGCGGCCACGTCGACGCCGACGTTGAACTTCGTTCCACCCCAACCCGACACGCCTTAGTCATCGGCACCCCAGAAGGCGCCTTGAGCGCACAGCACCCGACGTTGTCCGCCCGTTGACCGAGCGCGACTAGTGCCGTCGTTCCAGCCAGCCCACCAGGATGGCGATGACACGGGGGTCGGCCCGCAGCCAGTGGCCGGCGCCCAGGAGCGTGTGCAGCTCCGAGGGGCCGGTGGCGGCGTCGGCCAGGGCCCGGGCATCGGACAACGGCACGTCGGGGTCGTCCGAGCCGTGGACCACCAGCAGGGGTCGTCCCTTCAACAGGGCGGCGTCCTCCGCCGGGTGCAGCACCGACATCTCCTTGGCCCAGGCGTCGACCGAGGCCGGGAACCCGGGTGTGCTGACGACGCCGGTCTGGCGGCAGCGCTCCAGCAGTATCGCCGGGTCGCCGGCCAGCAGCGATCCCAGGTCGGCCGGGGTGCCCAGGCAGGCCACGCCGGCCACCCGCTCGTCCCCCGCCGCCAGGTGCAGCGCCAGCACGCCGCCGAACCCGAAGCCCACCACCAGGCGGGGGGCGGACTCGGGGATCTCCTCGGCGGCCAGGAAGGCCAGGTCGTCCAGCCAGCCCAGGGCCGAGAAGTCGCCCAGCGACTCGCCGGCGCCCCGCAACGACGCCGTCGTCAGACGCCAGCCCGACTCCCGGGTCAGGCGGTCGGCCAACGCGGGATAGGTCAGGGCGACGTCGGCCGCCGCGCCCTTGGGACGGGGCAGGTCGTGGATGAGCACCGCATGGCCGTGGATCGGCGCGCCCTGCGGGGTGCTGCTGGCGTAGGTGGCGAGGTCCCCCGCCGGCCCGGGGCGGAGCCTGAAGGGCCCCGGCACGTCAGATGCCGATGCGCTGTGCCAGCAGCTCGCGGTGGTACGAGGGATCGCCCAGCAACAGCTCCGACGACTTGGCCCGCTTGAAGTAGAGGTGGGCCGGGTGCTCCCAGGTGAAGCCGATGCCACCGTGGATCTGGATGTTCTCCGCCGCCGAGTGGAAGTAGGCCTCCGAGCAGTAGGACTTGGCCAGCGACGCCACCACCGGCAGCTCGTCGGAGTCCTC
>DATAXG010000021.1:0-52152 GCA_036273055.1 Acidimicrobiales bacterium
ATGAGCAATGAGCTTCGGCGACCAGGCCGTGCCCGAGGAGGAGCCCGTCTCCTCTGAGGGCGAGGCCGCACCCAGAACACCGGGCGTACCGGGAGACGGCAACGGTTCGGTGGCACCGGCCAGCGAGCCTGCGGCGCCGGCCGAGGAGGCCGACCAGCTTGAGCTGCTGACGCGCCAGCGGGACGAGTACCTGCTGGCGTTGCAGCGCACCCAGGCCGACTTCGAGAACTACCGCAAGCGCATTGCGCGCCAACAGGAGGAGCAGGCGGCCCGGGCGTCACAACACCTGGTGGACAAGCTCCTCCCGGTGCTCGACGCGCTCGACCTGGCCGAGAACCATTTGCGCGAGTCGCTGGACACGGGTGAGGGCGCCAAGGCGCTCCACGCCTCGCGTTCGATGTTGCTGGACATCTTGTTGCGGGAAGGCCTCGAGCGCCTCGACCAGCCCGAGGTTCCCTTCGACCCCTCGGTGCACGACGCCGTCGCGCACGCGGACGGGGAGGGCGGGCCCGCCGGTGAGACGATGGTGGAGGAAGTGATGCGTTCCGGCTACCGCTGGAAGGGGCAGGTGCTGCGTCCCGCCATGGTGCGCGTGCGGGGGTGAACTGACCAATGGCCGCACAGCGTGAATGGTTCGAGAAGGACTACTACAAGGTGCTCGGCGTCGTGTCGACGGCGTCGGACAAGGAGATCACGCGCGCCTACCGGAAGCTGGCCAAGGAGTACCACCCCGACGCCAACCCCGGATCCGAGGAGCGCTTCAAGGAGATCAGCGCCGCCTACGACGTCCTCGGCGACGCCGAGAAGCGCAAGGAGTACGACGAGGTCCGCGCCCGCGGCCCGGTCGGTGGCTTCGGCGCCCCGGGCGGCGCCGGCGGGGGCACCTTCCGCATGGAGGACATGGGCGACCTGGGTGACCTCTTCGGGGGTCTTTTCGGTGGCGGCGCCGGCCGCACGCGCCCGACCCAGCGCGGCCCCCAACGCGGGGCCGACATGGAGGCGCAGCTCCACCTCTCATTCCAGGACGCGGTGCACGGCGTGACGACATCTGTCAATGTCCCGCAAGAGGTGCGCTGCTCGAACTGCCGCGGCAGCGGCGCCGCCCCGGGCACGTCGACGCACACCTGCCCGCGCTGCGGCGGGTCGGGGAGCCTCAACGACAACCAGGGCCTGTTCTCGCTGAGCACGGTCTGCCCGGACTGCATGGGCCGGGGCACGCTGTTCGACACGCCCTGCCCGGTGTGCCACGGGACAGGGAACGAGCACAAGGTGCGCTCGGTCAAGGTCCGCATCCCGGCCGGGGTCGAGGACGGCCAGCGCATCAGGGTCAAGGGACGGGGCGCGCCAGGACAGGGCATGGCGCCTGCCGGCGACCTCTACGTGGTGGTCCACGTGGCCAACCACGAGGTCTTCGGGCGCACGGGGCGCAACCTGACGATGACGGTGCCGATCACTTTCCCGGAGGCGGCGCTCGGGACGACGATCACGGTGCCGACGCTCGACAGCAAGGTCACGCTCAAGGTGCCGGCGGGCACGGCACCGGGCAAGGTCCTGCGCGTGCGCAACCGCGGGGTGCCGGCCGGTTCGGGTCGCAACGCCAAGAAGGCCGGCGACCTGCTGGTCAAGCTCGAGGTGGTGGTGCCGACCGACCTCACCGACGAGCAGAAGGCGGCGGTGGAGTCGCTGGCCGCGGTGACTGAGCCGGCGCCGCGCATCACGGTGGACGGGTGAACGACGTGTATGGAGGGATCGGGGTGATGAGATGATGGCTGCCCGCGACGCGAACCAGGCGGTCTACGTGATCTCGGTGGCGGCCGAGCTCACGGGGATGCACCCGCAGACGCTGCGCATCTACGAGCGCAAGGGCCTGCTCGACCCCTCGCGGACGAGCGGCGGCAGCCGGCGCTTCTCCGAGCACGACCTCGAGCGCTTGCGCCACATTCAAGAGCTGACCTCGACCGGCCTCAACCTCGAAGGGGTGCGCCGGGTGCTGCAGCTGGAGTCCGAGCTGGCCCGGCTGCGCGAGGAGCTGGTGCAGGTGCGGGACCAGGCGCTCGACGCCGTGGCGGCCACCCACCGCCAGTACCGGCGCGACCTGGTGCCGCTGCGCCAGTCGCCGGCGCCCTTCCGGCGCCGGACCGGCACCTAGCGCTCCGTCGGGCCACCGGGGCACATCGGACACGACGATGGACACGATCACGAACGTGCACACCACGAGACGCGACATGAGAAAGGCGAGCCGGTGCCGATAGACCCCGAACGTTGGACGAACAACACGAAGGCCGCCTTCAGCGCGGCCACCGGCCACGCCGCCTCGTCGAACCACCCAGAGCTGACGCCGGCCCACCTGCTCGACGCGTTGCTGCAGCAGCAGGAGACGATGACGCGCCCGTTGCTGAGCCAGGTCGGCATCGACCCGGACGTGCTCGCCGGCAAGGTGCACGAGCAGCTGTCCCGCCTGCCGCGGGCCGAGGGTGGTGCCGAGCCGGGGTTGTCGCGCGACGCCCGGGCCGTGCTGGAGGCGGCGGACCAGAACCGCCGCGACCTCGGCGACGACTACGTGTCGGTGGAGCACCTGGTGCTGGCGCTGGCCGACCAGATCGGCGTGACCAAGGACGCGCTGCTGACCGCGCTGCGCGCCGTGCGGGGCAACCACCGCGTGACGACAACCGACCCCGAGCAGACCTACCAGGCGCTGGCCAAGTACGGGCGCGACCTGACCGAGGCGGCCCGAGAGGGCAAGCTCGACCCGGTCATCGGCCGGGACGAGGAGATCCGCCGCGTGATCCAGGTGCTGTCGCGCCGCACCAAGAACAACCCCGTCCTCATCGGCGAGCCCGGCGTCGGCAAGACGGCCATCGTCGAGGGCCTGGCCAACCGCATCATTGAGGGTGACGTGCCCGAGGGCCTGAAGGGCAAGCGGGTCATTGCGCTGGACCTGGGCTCCATGGTGGCCGGCGCCAAGTACCGCGGCGAGTTCGAGGAGCGCCTCAAGGCGGTGCTCAAGGAGATCACCGACGCCGAGGGCGAGATCGTCACCTTCATTGACGAGCTGCACACCATTGTCGGCGCGGGCGCGGCCGAGGGTGCCATGGACGCCGGCCAGATGATCAAGCCCATGCTGGCCCGCGGCGAGCTCCGCCTGATCGGCGCCACCACGCTGGACGAGTACCGCACGTCCATTGAGAAGGACGCCGCCCTGGAGCGCCGCTTCCAGCCGGTGTTCGTGGGCGAGCCCTCGGTGGAGGACACCATTGCCATCCTGCGCGGCCTGTCGGAGCGCTACATGGCGCACCACAGGGTGCGCATTCAAGATGCTGCGCTGGTGGCCGCGGCCGTGCTGTCGGACCGCTACGTCACCGGGCGCTTCCTGCCCGACAAGGCGATCGACCTGATCGACGAGGCGTCGTCCAAGCTGCGCATTGAGATCGACTCCATGCCGACCGAGCTCGACCAGATCTCTCGGCGGATCCGCCAGCTCGAGATTGAGAAGCTGGCGCTGCAGAAGGAGACGGACGACGCGTCCAAGGAGCGACTCGAGCGCATTGAGCGCGAGCTGGCCGAGATGACCGAGCAGCGCGACTCCATGGCGGCGCACTGGCAGCAGGAGAAGAGCTCCCTCGACGCGGTGAGCCAGCTGCAGGAGGAGAAGGCCTCCAAGGAGGAGGAGGCGGCGCGCCTCGAGCGCGACGCCGACCTCGCCGGCGCTGCGGCTATCCGCTACGGCGAGCTGCCCGAGCTCGAGCGCCGCATCGCCGAGGCCGCCGAGGACCTGGCCAAGCTGCAGACCGGCTCGCGATTCTTGAAGGAAGAGGTCGACGCCGAGGACATCGCCGAGGTCGTGAGCCGCTGGACCGGCGTGCCCGTGTCGCGCCTCATGGAGGGCGAGGTGCAGAAGCTGGTGAAGCTCGAAGGGACCCTGCACGAGCGCGTCGTCGGGCAGGACGAGGCGGTCTCCGCCGTGGCCAACGCCATCCGCCGCAGCCGGGCCGGGCTCAGCGACCCCAACCGGCCCATCGGGTCCTTCCTCTTCCTCGGGCCGACCGGCGTGGGCAAGACCGAGCTGGCGCGTGCACTGGCCGAATACCTCTTCGACGACGAGCGGGCGATGATCCGCATCGACATGAGCGAGTACATGGAGAAGCACGCCGTGTCGCGCCTCGTGGGCGCGCCTCCGGGATACGTCGGCTACGACGAGGGCGGGCAGCTCACCGAAGCGGTGCGGCGGCGTCCCTACTCGGTCGTGCTGCTCGACGAGCTCGAGAAGGCCCACCCGGACGTCTTCAACATTCTGCTGCAGGTGCTCGAGGACGGGCGCCTGACCGACGGGCAGGGGCGGACGGTCGACTTCACCAACACCGTGCTCATCATGACGTCGAACCTCAAGGGCGAGCCGGCGGACTACTTCAAGCCCGAGTTCATCAACCGCATCGACGAGATCGTGCGCTTCAAGCCGCTGAGTGAGGACGACCTGGCGATCATCGTCGGGATCCAGCTCGGCCGGCTGCGGTCGCGCCTGGGCGAGCGGCGGCTCGCACTGGTGGTCACGCCGGAGGCGGAGCAGTGGCTGGCGCATGCCGGTTATGACCCCGACTACGGCGCGCGGCCCCTCCGGCGGGTGCTGCAGCGGTCGATCGAGGATTCATTGGCCATGGCCCTCCTGGAGGGTCAGTACCTCGACGGGGCGACGGTCACCGTCACGGTGGACGACGATCGGATCGTGCTGCGCTGAACGTGAGCTGAATCGTGCGGGCCCCTTGCGCTTGAGATTGTGCGCTCCGCCCTGGCAACACCGCCGACATAGCGATTGCGTCGGACAATTCGAGCGCAAGTTCGAATGCAAGGACGAGGGCCGGGTCCAGGAGCTGGACGTTCGGATGCGTAGAATCCCTGGTGTTGCACGCCGGTAGAGAAGCTGGGGAGGCGGACGATTTGCCAGGGTCCTTTCGAATGTGGCGGTGGTTGAGCGCGCTGGCGCTCGTCGCCGTCGGTCTGGTCATGGGAGCGTCGGTTGCCGGCGGGCAGGAGACACCAAACGTGTCGTGGGCGCCGGTGAGCCACGACGCCGCCGGCTCAATGCCACAGATCCATACCAACCCGGGGCATTTCGTCTCGCCGCTGGAGCCGCATGTGGCCGGTCAGGCCTACGCGGACGAGTCCACCAATTGGTCGGGCCAGATCGCCACCGGCATGACCTTCAACGGCATGACGGGCAACTGGACCGTCCCGACCGTGCAGGCAACGCAGTACAACAGCGCGTCGGCCTCGTGGATCGGGATCGACGGCGGGCCCAGCTCGCCCAACTCCATCATCCAGACCGGGACGGCGCAGGTGGCCGACAACGGGTCCACGCTCTACTACGCCTGGTACGAGCTCTTCCCGGCGCCGCCGGTGACGATCGGCGCAGTGGCACCGGGCGACTCCATGGCCGCTGACATCACGCGGGTCTCGGGAAGTCAATGGACGGTGTCGATCACCGACACGTCGAGTGGGGCGAGCAGTGGGCCGATCTCAGCCACCTACGGCGGTCCTGCCATTTCGGCCGAGTGGATCGAGGAGCTGCCCACGGCCGTGGGCTCCCCCCAGCCGGTGCTGGCCAACTTCGCGTCGACCACGTTCACCGACATGACCTTCCAACCGGTCGGCACCGTGAACCTGAGTCCTATCAACATGGTCGACGAGAGCGGCAACGTCATCGCCTCGGCGGGGGGGACGACGCCCACGCAATCCTCGGGATCCTTCTTCACCGACACCTACGTGCCGAGCGCGCGCGGGTACTGGCTCGTCGGGTCCGACGGCGGGATCTTCTCCTTCGGCGGGGCCCAGTTCTACGGATCGACGGGGGCCCTGCACCTGGTGCGACCTGTCGTCGGCATCGTGCCCACGGCGAACCATGGCGGCTACTGGCTCGACGCCTCCGACGGTGGGGTCTTCGCCTACGGCAACACGCAGTTCTACGGGTCCATACCGGGGACGGGGCTGAATCCCGCCGGCTCCGGGATGCCGAACAGCCTCAACGCGCCCATTGTGGGCATGGTCCCCTCCATCGACGACGGCGGCTACTTCATGGTCGCCTCCGACGGCGGGGTCTTCGCCTTCGGCGACGCATACTTCGCCGGGTCGTGCCCGGGCATCGGAGGCTGCACCGGATCCGCGGTGGCCGTCATGCCGGACGCCACCGGGAACGGCTACTGGTTGGTGACCTCGACCGGGAGCGTCTACACCTTCGGTGACGCCCCGTACTTCGGCGCGCCGGGCCACGGCACCGTGACCGCGGCCGTGCCCACGCCGGACGGGCTGGGCTACCTCATCGTCCTCGGCGACGGCGAGGTCTTCCACTACGGCGACGCGCCGAGCGACGGCGCGCCGGCCACCAGCCTCTTCAACTTCCTCGACCCGGCGTCGTCCATCTTCTCCACGTCCGACGGCGGGGGCTACTGGGTCTCGTCAGCGCTCGGGGCCGTCTACAACTTCGGGGACGCGCCGAACGACGGGGGAATGACGGGTTCCCACCTCAACGGGCCGATCGTCGCCGCCACCGGTTTCTGACCCCGGAAAGTCAGGCGAGCACGCCTGCCGGAGCGAATGTCGCCGTGAGCTCGTGGCAGAAGGCGTCGAGATCCTCGGGCCCCCGGGCGGTGACCAATGTGTTGATGCCCAGGCGGCACACCACGACCTCGCGGTCGACCCAGTAGGCGCCGGCATTGCGCAGGTCCGTCTGCAGGCTCGGCCACGAGGTGAGCGTGCGGCCCGCCACCAGGTCCCCCTCAATGAGGGTCCAGGGACCGTGGCAGATGGCCCCCACCGGCTTGCCCGCCTCGAACACGGCCATCAAGAAGTCCACGGCCGCGGCGTCGGTCCGGAGGGCGTCGGGGTTGGCCACGCCGCCCGGCAGCACCACGGCGTCGTAGTCGGCGGCGGCGGCCTGTTCGGTGACCTGGTCCACCGGGAAGCGGTCGGCCCGGTCCAGATGGCGCATCGTCTCGGCCATGCCCGGCTGGGGCGCCACGAGCTCCGCCGTGCCGCCCGCGTTGACCACCGCCTGCCATGGCCGGAGGAGCTCGATCTCCTCAATGCCCTCGTTCGCCACCACGAAGGCGACCCGCACATCACGCAACTCGTCGGTCATCCGTTTGGCCTCTCTGGGCTCCGCCGGGCCCCGCCTGGACGCCCGGAAGATCCGGGCCACCCACGCCTGCCTTCCGCGGGAGATACCCCGTCAGGCCGGGGGTCGAAACACTCCGTTGGCCGACCCCGTTTTCGGGGAGGGATACACTGGTGCGTAATCCGAGCGACAGAGCGAACGGAGAGGCGCGTGCCCGCAACCGTTGTGGTCGGGACCCAATGGGGCGACGAGGGGAAGGGCAAGCTGACCGACCTCCTCGCCCGCGAGATGGATCTCGTGGTCCGCTACCAGGGTGGCCACAATGCCGGTCACCGCATTGTGGTCAACGGCGAGGCCTTCGCCCTCCAGCTGGTGCCGAGCGGCATCCTCTACGACCACATCACGCCGATCATCGGCAACGGCGTCGTGGTGGACCCCGCCGTCCTCCTCGAGGAGCTGGACAGCCTGGCCGCCAAGGGGGTCGACACCAGCCGGCTGGTCGTCAGCGGCAACGCCCACCTGATCATGCCGTACCACCAGGAGCTGGACCGGGTGACGGAGCGCTTCCTGGGCAAGAACGCCCTGGGCACCACCAAGCGCGGCATAGGGCCCGCCTACGCCGACAAGGCGACCCGCGTCGGGCTGCGGGTCCAGGACCTCTTCGATCCCAAGATCTTCCGGCAGAAGCTCGACGTCGCGCTGAAGGAGAAGAACGCAGTCCTGGCCAAGGTGTACAACCGCCTGCCGCTGGACGCCGGCGCCATCGCGGAGGCCTACCTGGGGGAGTACGCCCCCCGGATCGAGCCCATGGTGGGCGACACCGTCGGCATGGTGCACGACGCCCTGGACCACGAGCGCCAGGTGCTGCTGGAGGGGGCGCAGGCCACCTTCCTCGACCTCGACCACGGGACATATCCGTTCGTCACCTCCTCCAACCCCGTCGCCGGTGGGGCCTGCACCGGCTCGGGCCTCGGGCCGCGGGACATCGAGCGCGTCATCGGCATCGCCAAGGCCTACGTGACCCGGGTCGGCGCCGGCCCCTTCCCGACCGAGCAGGAGAACGACGTCGGGGAGCTCCTGGTGGAGCGGGGCCACGAGTTCGGAACCAACACCGGACGCAAGCGTCGCTGCGGCTGGTTCGACGCCGTCATGCTGCGCCAGGCCGTGCGGCTCAACTCCCTCACCGAGGTGGCCCTCACCAAGCTCGACGTGCTCGACACGTTCGAGTCGGTCAAGGTCTGTGTCGCCTACGAGGCCGACGGCATCCGCTACAGCCACCTGCCCTACCACCAGTCGACCTTCCACAAGGCGGCGCCGGTCTACGAGGAGCTGCCCGGCTGGAGCACCGACCTCAGCGCGGCGACGGCGCCCGGCGACATGCCGCCAGCGGCCCGCGACTACGTGGCCTTCCTGTCCGAGCAGATCGGCGTGCCCGTCCGCCTCGTCGGCGTCGGACCGGGCCGCGAGCAGACCGTTTCCTTCGCTACCGCGTGAGGGTCTGCATCATCGGCAGCGGCGGCCGCGAGCACGCGCTCGCCCATGTGCTGGCGCGCCACGGCGACGTCGTTGTCACACCGGGCAACCCGGGCATGGCCCCACCCATCACCGTGCTCGAGGACGAGGCGGTCGAGGACATTGTCGCCGACCTCTATGTGATCGGCCCCGAGGTCCCGCTCGTGGCCGGGCTGGCCGACACCCTGCGGGCGCAGGGGAAGGCGGTCCTGGGGCCGGGCGCGGACGGCGCCCTGTTGGAGGGGTCCAAGGCCTTCATGAAGGAGGTGCTCCGTGCGGCGGGGGTCCCGACGGCGCGCTTCGCCACTTTCGATGCGCTCGAGTCGGCCGCCGCCATGGACTATCTCGACACGCTGCCCGGACCCTGGGTCATTAAGACCGACGGTCTGGCCGGTGGCAAGGGTGTGCTGGTGGCGCACGACCTGCAGGAGGCCCGGCGGGACGTCACCGCCAAGCTGTCCGGCAGCACCTTCGGGGACGCCGGGCGCACCATCGTGATCGAGGAGGGCTTGGTCGGGGAAGAGTGCTCGCTGCTCGTCCTCTGCGACGGAGTCCGCGCCCTGCCCCTGGTGCCGGCCCAGGACTTCAAGCGCATCGGCGACGGTGACACAGGCCACAACACCGGCGGCATGGGGGCCTACGCGCCGATGCCTCACGTGGGCGGGCGCGTTGTCGACGGCATCATGGACGCAGCCGTGCGGCCGCTGGTCGAGGAGCTGCGCCGTCGCGGCATCGACTACCGCGGCGTGCTCTACGCCGGTCTCATGCTGACGGCCGAGGGCCCCAAGGTCATTGAGTACAACGTGCGCTTCGGTGATCCCGAGACTCAGGTGGTGCTCCCGCTCCTCGCCGACGACGCGGCCGAGCTCTTCTTGGCCGTGGCCAACGGGGAGCTGGACGAGACGCGCCCGCCCGCCTTCTCGGACGATGCCGCCGTCTGTGTCGTGCTGGCCTCGCAGGGCTACCCCGAGAGCCCGCGCACGGGCGACACCATTGAGGGGTTGAACGCCGCGGGTCAGTCCGTGGTCACCGTCGACGGGGTCACGGTCTTCCACGCCGGCACCCGGCGCCACAGCTCCGACGGGCCCTTCCACACCGCCGGCGGGCGGGTGCTCGGCGTCACGGCGGTGGCGCCGGCGCTCGGACAAGCCCGCGAGCGCGCCTACGCGGCGGCGGCGCCGATCGACTGGGAGGGCATGCAGATGCGCCACGACATCGCTGCCCTCGTGGCCGGCTCCCCCGTCGCCGCAACGGAAGGGGCGCGATGATCCCGCGTTACGCGCCGGCCGACATGGCGGCGCTGTTCAGCGACACCACCCGCTTCGCGCTCTGGCTGGAGGTCGAGCTGCTGGCCACCGAGGCCCAGGCCGCCGCCGGTGTCGTGCCGGCGGAGGACGCCGCCACCTGTCGGGCCAAGGCCCCGACGGTCGACGACGTCTTCGTGGCCGACGTGCTCGCACGCGAGAAGATCACGGACCACGACGTCGCCGCCTTCGTCGACGTGGTGCAGGAGCGCATCGGCGCGCCGGCCGGGTCGCACATCCACTACGGGCTGACCTCGTCCGACGTGGTGGACACGGCGCTGTGCGCCACGCTCACCCGGGCGGCTGATCTGCTCCTGGCCGACCTCGACGCCTTCGTGGCCGCCCTCAAGGCGCGCGCCCTCGAGCTCCTGCACGTGCCGGTCACGGGCCGCACGCACGGCATGCACGCGGAGCCGACGACCTTCGGGGCTAAGTTCGTTTTGTGGGCCCTGCAGGCGGACCGGGACCGCCGCCGCCTGCGCGCCGCCCGCCATGGCATTGCAGTCGGGAAGCTCTCCGGTGCGGTCGGCACCTACTCGAACATCGATCCCGCGGTGGAAGCGAGCGTCTGTGCCGCGCTCGGCCTGACGCCGGTGCCCGCCACGCAGGTCATCTCCCGCGACCGGCATGCCGAGTACTTCTACGCCTGCGCGGCCATCGGCTCCACCATTGAGCTGATGTGCACCGAGATCCGCCACCTGGCCCGCAGCGAGCTCGGCGAGGTGGAGGAGCCGTTCGGCGCCGGCCAGAAGGGCAGTTCCGCCATGCCGCACAAGCGCAACCCGATCCTCTCGGAGCGGCTGTGCGGGCTGGCACGCTTGCAGCGCGGCTACCTCGGGGCCGGGCTGGAGGACGTGGCGCTGTGGCACGAGCGCGACATCTCGCACAGTTCGGTCGAGCGGGTGGCGTTGCCCGACGCGTCCATGCTGGCCTGCTACATGCTGCGCAAGGCCACGGGGTTGGCCGCCGGCCTGGTCGTGCACGCCGAGCGGGCGCGCCAGAACCTGACCGAAGGCACGCTCGGGCTGGTGTTCTCCCAGTCCGTCCTGCTGGCGCTCGTCTCGGGGGGGTTGTCGCGCGACCAGGCGTACCGGATCGTGCAACGCGACGCCCGGCTGGCCTGGGAGGAAAGGCGCCCCTTCCGCGCCGTGCTCGAGGCCGACGCCGAGGTGACACTGGACGCGGCCCGGTTGGATGCCGCCTTCGACCTCACCCGCTCGCTGCACCATGTCGACCGCTTCGCCGATGCGCTGGGTGACGTGTGAGGTCCGTGCCATGACGATCGACCTGCCCCGGATCCACTCCGGCAAGGTGCGCGAGCTCTACGACGCCGGCGCAGGACGCCTGCTCATGGTGGCCTCGGACCGGGTGAGCGCCTTCGACGTCATCATGGACGAGCACATCGCCGACAAGGGGCGCGTGCTGACGGCCATGACGACATTCTGGTGCGACGAGATGGCCGACGTGGTGCCGGGCAGCCAGATCACGGCGGACCCGGCCGCCATCACCGACGCGCTCGGCGGTCTTGCCTTGCCCGCCGAATGGGCCGGCCGGGTCGTCCTGGTGCGCCAGGCCGAGATGCTCCACCTGGAGTGCATCGTGCGCGGCTACCTGGCCGGGAGCGCCTACGCGGAGTACGAACGTGCGGGCACGGTGCACGGCTCGGCCATGCCGGCCGGCCTGCAGCTGGCCGGCCAATTGGAGGAGCCGATCTTCACCCCCTCCACCAAGGCCGACGAGGGGCACGACCTCAACATCGACTTCGCCGGCGCCGTCGACCTGATCGGCGCCGAGGCGGCCCTGGCGGCCAAGCAGATCTGCCTCGAGCTGTACCGCCGGGCCGCGGCCCGCTGTGCCGAGGCGGGAATCGTGCTGGCCGACACCAAGTTCGAGCTGGGCTACGTCGACGGCGTGCTGAGCCTGTGCGACGAGGTGTGCACGCCCGACTCGTCCAGGATGTGGCCGGCCGACCAGGTCGTGCCCGGCCGGACGCCGCCCGCCTTCGACAAGCAGCCCCTGCGTGACTGGCTGGCGGCCCAGCCCTGGGACCGCACGCCGCCGCCGCCCCCGCTACCCGACGACGTCACCGGGGCCATGTCGGCCCGCTACGTCGCGGCCTACGAGCGCGTCACCGGGCGCTCGCTAGACGACTGGTACGGTGCGAAGCCATGAGGTTCCGGGCGCGCGTCGAGGTGCAACTGCGTCCAGGCATCGCCGACCCCGAGGGGGCCACCATCGAGCGGGCGCTGCCCGCGCTCGGTTTCGACAGGGTGGCCCACGTCCGAGCCGGCCGATCCTTCAGCTTCGAGCTCGATGCCGTCGACGAGGGTGCGGCGCGCACCACGGCCACCGAGCTGGCCGAGCGCCTGTTGGCCAACCCCGTCATTGAGCAGAGCACGCTCGAGCTGCAGGCGATCTGAGTGGCGCCGCGCATCGGCGTCGTGGTCTTCCCTGGCAGCAACTGCGAGCACGATGTGGTGCAGGGCGCGGAGGCGGCCGGTGGCACCGGCGTCCTGCTCTGGCACGGTGATGCCCATCTGGGCGATGTCGACGCCGTCGTGCTGCCGGGCGGGTTCGCCCACGGGGACTACCTCCGTCCCGGCGCCCTGGCGCGGTTCTCGCCCGTCATGGAGGCCGTGCAGGCCTTCGCCCGCGCCGGGGGCCCCGTGGTCGGCATCTGCAACGGCTTCCAGGTCCTGACCGAGGCCGGGCTGTTGCCAGGCGCGTTGCAGAAGAACGGGCGACTGCGCTTCCTCTGCCAGCCGGCGCGCCTGGAGGTGACGGCCACGACATCGGTCCTGACGGGCGCCGCGACGCTGGGCGAGGAGCTGGTGATCCCGATCAACCACTTCTCGGGCAACTACACCTGCGACGACGAGACGCTGCGCCGCCTGCAGGACCAGGGCCGCATTGTGTTGCGCTACACCGACAATCCCAACGGCTCGGTCGACTCCATCGCCGGCATCGCCAACGAGGCGGGCAACGTCGTCGGGCTGATGCCGCACCCCGAGCGCGCCAGCAACGCGCTGCTCGGTTCGGAGGACGGGCTCGTGCTGTTGCGCTCGCTCGTCGGCGCCGCCTCTTCTCGCGCCGCCGCCTGAACAACCCCGCCCGAGGTGCCATCAATTGCATCGCCGCGCTCCGTAGGGTGACGTCGTATGCATCATCGGACTGTGCAGCGCCTGTGTGAGCCCGCTGAACGTCCGCTGTGGTGGGCGCGCCACCGTGTGGCCTGTGCCCTCGTGCTCGCCGTCGTCGCGGTCCTGGCCCAGTCGCCCGGTTGGGCGGGTGCCGCCGTCCGGTCCTCGGTCGGGCGACTCGACGAAGGCAGCCCCATCGACACCAAGCTGTTCCAGCCCGGAGCCTGCATGGAGTACGCGCCCACGGCGGGTGATCGTCATCTGACCGTGTTCCTCGATGCGGGGCACGGTGGCCTCGATCCCGGCGGCGTCGGCGAGACAACCTCCGGCCAGACGATCGACGAGGCGGACGAGACGCTGCCGGTCGAGCTCGACACCATGGCGCTCCTGCGCGCCGAGGGCTTCACGGTCGTGGTGTCGCGGACCAAGGCCGAGACGGTGGCCCGCTTCCAACAGGGCGACGTCTCCGGCGGGCTCTTCACCGTGCAGGGCGAGCACGACGACGTGGCCGCCCGCGACGTGTGCGCCAACATGGCGAAGGCCAATGCGCTTGTCGGCATCTACTTCGACGCCGGCGGCTCCTCGCTCGACGCCGGCAGCGTCACTGGCTACGACACCGCCCGGCCCTTCTCGGCCCAGAACCTGAAGCTGGCCACCTTGGTGCAGACCGATGTGATGCAGGCCATGAACGCACGGGGTTGGGGCATTCCCGATCTCGGCGTGGTGGACGACAGCGAGCTGGGCGGTCCGGCGCTGACCACGGCCGCCGCCGCCTACGATCATCTGCTGCTCCTCGGCCCGGCCGACCCCGGCTATTCCGCCACGCCGAGCGGGATGCCGGGCGCCCTCATTGAGCCGCTGTTCATCACCGATCCCTACGAGGGGAGCATCGCTGACAGCGCATCCGGCCAGCAGGTCATGGCGGGCGGGCTGGCCCAGGCCATTGCGCAGTACTTCGCCCCGACGCCGCCCGGCGGTTCGCATGCGGAGGCCGACCGGCCCACCAAGCACGGCGGCTCCGGCGGCGACGCCGGTGTCAAGAAGGTGGGCTGAAGCTCCGGCTCAGCTGTTCCCGATGTTCACGTCCGGGCCCGCGAGATCTCGGCCTTCAGCAGCACCGCGGCGCTCACCCCGGCGGCCCGCCAGGTGCCGTAGGTGATGCCCTTGCGTTCGCCGTAGGCCTTGGCGACCTTGATGAACTGCTTCTCCAGCGCCGAGAGGTCCTTGACCCCGTCGACCCGGGAGCGCTCGTCGAGCAGGTCCTTCTGCTCCTGCAGCAGGTGGAGGCGGGTCAGCGCGTCGGCGGGGGCAAGTTGGGAGTCGATGGCGGCCAGCCGGCGGTCGATGGAGGCCGGCGTGCGCTTGCGGCCCCGCTTGGGCTTGGAGGTCTCGAGCGCTTCGAGATAGTGGCGGACGGTTGCACTCTCGGCACGCCCCCGAGCCAGCGCCGCCTTGTGGCCGCTGCTCATGGGCTTGCGAGGAGCCGGAGTCTTTCCCTTGGGAGGCATGCGTCCATTGTGCCGTACGCCGGACGCGGGTTTGCCGCAATTCGGCGAGTTTTCCTTTCTTTGTTCGGCCGACCCCCATTTCGAGTGGAACGCATCGATGATTTTCGCAATTCCGCGGATGCGGTCTGTCAATCCTTCAGGTCGGAGGTGCCGCATTGGGGCGCTCCGAACGGGCCATTTCGCCCGCTGGCACCGGCGTTACCCTGCTGGGGTGACGGCGACCGCGGGCACCGGGGTGGAGGCGCGGCAACGGCGGGCGGACCATGGCCGGCCTGCTCCTGGCGGCGGCGCTCCTGATCGCGGGCTACTGGCTGGCCTGGCTGCTGCACCGCTCGCTGGTGGCCTCCGAGACCGGGGCGGCCTACACCCAGTTCGAGGACGCCTTCCCGTCGCCGACGGCTGGCTGGCCCTGTGTCTGGTCGCCGCCTCCTCCTGCCTCTGGACGGGGCGGCGGGCGGCCTTGTTCTGGCTCCTGGGGGGGGAGGGGCCGGTCTCTACCTCTTCGCCGTGGACGTGCTCTACGACGTGCAGCACGGCGTGCGGGGTAAGGGCGCGAACGGGGTGGTGGAGCTGGTCATCAACGTCGTGACGCTGGCCCTCTCCCTCTTCGTCCTGCGCTGGACCTGGGTGCGTCGCGACGCGCTGCTGGCATGAGGTGGCGATGAGCGAGTTCCGGTTCGATCCCGCCACCTACATGGACCTGATGCGCCAGGAGGTCCCTGCCTACGAGGGCCTCCAGCAGGCCGTCGCCCTGGCCACCGCCGACATGTCAGTGGCATCGGTGCTGGACCTGGGGACGGGAACGGGCGCGACGCTGGCCGCCGTGCTGGGGATCCACCCCGGGGCCATCGCCGTTGGGCTCGACATGAACGAGGCCATGCTCGGGGCGGCGCGAGACGACCTGGCCATGGCGACGGTGGAGCTACGGGTCGCCCGGCTGAACGACCCGCTGCCTGCCGGCCCGTTCGACCTCGCCGTGTCGGCCCTGGCCATCCACCACCTCGACGGGCCGGACAAGGCGGACCTCTTTGCCCGCATCGCACGGGTGCTGCGGCCCGGTGGCCGCTTCGTCCTCGGGGACGTCGTCATCCCGGCCGACGCGGCCGACATCGTCATCCCGGTGGACGACCATTACGACCGGCCCTCCACCCTGACCGACCAGCTCGGTTGGCTGGACGACGCCGGCTTCGATGCCCGCGCGGTGTGGACCGAGCACGATCTCGTCGTGGTGCGCGCCGATCGGCGGCAGGTGAACGGCGAAGGCCCGAAATCCGCTCCGGGCGACGAGCCCGGGCCTCTATCGTGGGGGGCACCATGACTCCTTCGGCCGGGGCGCTGCCGCCCGACCAGACACCGGCCAAGGAGCCGTTGCCCGAGGAGTTACACAGGGCGCTGGGGCTGACGGACGACGAGTTCGAGGCTGTCGGCAAGATCCTGGGCCGGGGCCCCAACCACCTGGAGCTGGCCCTCTACGCCGTCATGTGGAGCGAGCACTGCTCGTACAAGTCCTCCCGGATGCACCTGCGCCGTCTCCCGACCGAGGGTCCGCGGGTCCTGGTCGGCCCCGGCGAGAACGCCGGGGTGATCGACGCCGGCGATGGCATCGCGGTGGCCATCCGCATCGAGAGCCACAACCATCCTTCCGCCATTGAGCCCTACCAGGGCGCCGCCACCGGGGTGGGGGGCATCCTGCGCGACATCTTCACCATGGGGGCGCGCCCCCTGGCCGTGATGGACCCGCTCTTCTTCGGGTCGCCCGACGACGCCCGCCAGCGCTGGCTGGTCGAGGGCGTGGTGAGCGGGATCTCGGGCTACGGCAACTCCGTCGGCGTGCCGACCGTCGGCGGCGAGCTCACCTTCGACCCCTGCTACGCCCAGAACCCTCTGGTCAACGTGCTCTGCATGGGCGCGCTGCCCGTCGAGCGCCTCGTGCTCGGCATTGCGTCGGGCGTCGGCAACCTTGCCGTGCTCCTCGGGTCGAGCACCGGTCGCGACGGCATCGGCGGGGTCAGCGTGCTGGCATCGGCCGGCTTCAGCGGCGACGACGCCGGGGCGGCGGACGACACCAAGCGCCCCAGTGTGCAGGTGGGCGACCCGTTCGAGGAGAAGCGGCTGATTGAGGCCTGCCTGGAGCTGCTCGACACGAAGCTCGTGGTCGGTATCCAGGACCTGGGTGGCGCCGGCCTCGCCTGCGCCACCAGCGAGACGGCCGGGCGCGGCGGCGTCGGCATGGACGTCGACGTGTCGGCGGTACCCCGGCGCGAGGAGGGCATGGAGCCCTGGGAGGTGATGACCAGCGAGAGTCAGGAGCGGATGCTGGCCATCGTCACGCCCGAGTCGTGGCCCGCGGTGGCCGCGATCTGCGCCAAGTGGGAGGTCCGCGCCACCGTCATCGGTACGGTCACCCAACCCGAGCCCGACGGCGGCGGCCGGCTGCGCATCCGCAACGGCATGGACGGTCCCGTCCTCGCCGACGTCCCTGCCGCGTCACTGTCCGACGACGCACCCCTCTACGACCGTCCACGCCAGGCACCGGCACCCGCGGCGAGCGCGCCGCCCGAGCCGCCGGCCGATTGCGCCGCCGACCTGCTGGCACTGTTGCGCTCGCCCAACTGGGTGTACCGCCAGTACGACCACCAGCTCTTCCTCAACACCGTCGTGGGCCCGGGCGCCGACGCCGCGCTGCTCCGCCTGGCCGGCCCGGGCCTGCCCGCCTCCGAGCGCGGGGTGGCGATGACGACCGACTCGAATCCCCGCGCCTGCGCGCTCGACCCGCGCCGCGGTACGGGACTCGCCCTGGCGGAGGGTGTGGCCAACCTGGCCTGTGTCGGCGCCACGCCGGTGGCGGTGGTCAACTGCCTGAACTTCGGGAACCCCGAGCACCCCGAGGTCATGTGGCAGCTCTCGGAGTGCATCGACGGCATGGCCGCCGCCTGTGACGCGCTGGGGCTCCCCGTCATCGGCGGCAACGTCAGCTTCTACAACGAGAGCGGCGGCGCCGACATCGATCCCACGCCGGTGCTCGGCGTGCTCGGCCTCGTCGACGCTGTCCACGCGCCGCCGCCGGGACTGGCCTGGTCCGAGGGCGACACGCTCGTGCTGGTCGGCAGGCGTGCCGCGTCCGACGGCTCCTTCCCGCTGGAGGGCACCCGCTGGGCCACCGAACGGCGTGCGCACCGCAGCGGACAGGTCCCGTCCATCGACTTCACCGCGCACGCCGCCGCCTGTGGCTTCGTCGCCGCGTTGGTGGCGGCGCAGGTGGCGGGCACCGGGTCCGTGCCGCTGGTGCACGCCGTCCACGACGTGTCTGGCGGCGGGCTGGCCGTCACGCTGGCCGAGATGGCCGCCGCGGGGGGGATCGGCTGTGTCGCGGACCTCGCCGACGCCACCGAGCTCTTCACCGAGCTCCCGTCGCGCTTCGTGGTGGCGACGGATGCGCCGGACGACCTGAGCGCCCGGGCCGCCGCGCTCGGGGTTCCCACCACCGTCCTGGGAAGGGCGGGCGGTGACCGCGTCGCCCTGGGGGCACTCGTCGACCTCCCGGTCGCGGCCCTGGCCGAGGCGCACGAGGGGAATCTGGCACTGGTCCTGGGCGAATCGTGACGCGGGCCTGTGCGAGAATGGGTGACGCGTGAAGGAAGCCTGCGGTGTCTTCGGGGTCTACGCGCCCGGAATGAGGGTGGCCAACCTCACGTTCGACGGTCTGTTCGCCCTGCAGCACCGTGGCCAGGAGTCGGCGGGCATGGCGGTGAGCGACGGCGACACCGTGACGGTGGTCAAGGACATGGGCCTGGTCGCCACCGTCTTCGACGAGCGCACGCTCTCGGGCTTGCAGGGACACATGGCCATCGGCCACACCCGCTACTCGACCCACGGCTCCTCTGACTGGGCCGGGGCCCAGCCTGTCTACCGTCCCGTTGGTCGCGCCGGTTTCGCGCTGGGCCACAACGGCAACCTGACCAACACGACCGCGCTGGCCGAGAAGGCCGGCATGCTGCCGGGCTCCATCGCCACCGACAGTGATGTCGTCGCCGAGCTCCTGATGCAGGCCTTCCCCGAGACCGAAGACCTGTCGACCGCGCTGCAGGCCGTGCTGCCCATTCTGGAGGGCGCGTACTCGTTCGTCCTTATGAGCTCGGAGCGCCTCTTCGGCGTGCGCGACCCGTACGGTTTCCGCCCGCTCTGCCTCGGTCGTCTCGGCCCGGCCGATGCGCCGGAAGGCTGGGTGCTGGCGTCGGAGACACCCGCGCTGAGCGTCATCGGCGCCACCTTCGTGCGCGAGATCGCGCCGGGCGAAATGATCGTGATCGACGCCGACGGACCGACCAGCCTCGAGATCACGTGGCTGCGTGACGTCGAGCCCCGCCTGTGCATCTTCGAGTTCGCTTACATCGCGCGCCCTGACAGCCGCCTGTACGGCCGCGAGGTCCACGAGGTGCGGTGCCGCATGGGCGAGCTCCTCGCGCTGCAGGCGCCGGCCGAGGCCGACATGGTGATGGGCGTGCCCGAGTCGGGCGTCCCGGCGGCCGAGGGCTTTGCCCGGGCCAGCGGCATCCCCTACGGGCAGGGGCTGGTTAAGAACCGCTACATCGGCCGCTCCTTCATTGCCCCTGGGGCACAGGAGCGGGCCGACGCCGTGCGGCGCAAGCTGAACCCCCTCACTGACGCCATCGCCGGCAAACGCCTCGTCGTCGTGGACGACTCCATCGTGCGCGGCACGACGCAGCGGTCGGTCATCCGCATGCTGCGCGAGGCAGGCGCGGCCGAGGTGCACCTTCGCATCTCGTCGCCGCCCTGGCGCTGGCCCTGCTTCTACGGGATCGACACGCCGTCGCACGAGGAGCTGCTGGCCACCGACCACACGGTCGACGACATGGCCCGCATTCTCGGCGCCGACTCGCTGGCCTACATCACCATCGACAACCTGAAGGACGCCATCGGCGCTGACGGCGGGTTCTGCGACGCCTGCTTCACCGGGAACTACCCGACACCGGTGCCTCCGGCGGCGGTCACGCTCCGGCGGCCCGAGCCGGTTGCGGTCCGGGCCCACCAGGGCGCACTCCCCGGGGTCTGAGGGTCGTGGCAGAGGGCGGCGCCACCTATGCCGGCGCCGGTGTGGACATCGCGGCCGGCGACGCCGCCGTCGAGCGCATGCGCGGCCTGGTGCAGGGCATTGGCGGGTTCGGCGGCCAGTTCCCGCTCGACCTCGGACGCTTCCCCCACCCCGTTCTCGTGGCCTCGACCGACGGGGTGGGTACCAAGATGGTCGTCGCCCGCGCCACCGGTCGCTATGACACCGTCGGCATCGACCTCGTCGCCATGTGCGTCGACGACCTCGTCTGCGTGGGGGCCGAACCGCTGTTCATGCTCGACTACATCGCAACGGGCAAGGTCGACCCCGACCAGGTCGGCACCGTGGTGGCGGGGGTGCACGAGGGCTGCCGCCAGGCCGGCTGCGCGTTGATCGGCGGCGAGACGGCTGAGCATTCCGGGGTGATGCCGCGCGACGAGCTCGATCTGGCCGGGTTCGCCGTCGGCGTCGTGGAGCAGGGGACCCAGCTCGGACCCGAGCGCGTGCGCGCCGGCGACGCCATCGTCGGACTGGCCTCGCCAGGGTTGCGGTCCAACGGCTACACGCTGGCCCGCCACGTCCTGTTGGAGCGGGCCGGACTCGACGTGGGTGATCCCGCCTGGACGGGAGCCGACCACACCGTGGCCGACGAGCTGCTGCGTCCGTCGGTGATCTACACGCCGGCCGTGTTGGCCGTGCAGGCCGCTCTGGGCGACGCGTTCCACGCCTGTGCACACATCACCGGTGGCGGCATCGTCGGCAACCTGCCCCGGGTGCTGCCCGCCGACCTGGGCGCGGTCCTCGACCGGACCTCGTGGGAGCAGCCGCGAGTCTTCGCCGAGATCCAGCGCCTCGGCGCGGTGGCCGAGGACGAAATGGACCGGGTCTTCAACCGCGGCCTCGGCATGGCGCTCGTGCTCAATGCCGGCTCCGCCGACGAGGCCCTGCGCGTGTTGGAGGCCACAGGGCAGCGCGCCGCCGCCGTGGGCGAGGTCGTCGCCGGCGAGACGGGAGTCCGTTTCGGGTGAGCGACGAGGGCGCCTACGGCGAGCTCCGTGACCACCTGCTGGCCCACTCGGTCAAGACGGGGGATTTCACCCTCAAGTCCGGCCGCAAGAGCAGCTGGTTCATCGACTCCAAGCAGACCGTCTGCCGGCCCGAGGCCATGGTGCTGGTGGCGGACGCCGTGCTCTCGGTGGTCCCACCCGACGCCACGGCGATCGGCGGGCTCACCATGGGGGCTGACCCGGTGGCGTTCGTGACCGCCGGTGTGGCGGCGACACGGGGTCGTCCGCTCAAAGCCTTCAGCGTGCGCAAGGAGGCGAAGGACCACGGCGGGGGCGGGCGCATCGCCGGCGCGCTCGACTCAGGCGACAAGGTCGTGGTCACCGAGGACACCGTGACGCGCGGCACCTCCTTGCTCGAGGCGGCCCACGCCGTGCAGGAAGCCGGGGCCGAGGTGGTGCTGCTGGTCGCCGTGGTCGACCGTGGCGGCACGGTCGAGGCGATGGCCGCCGCCGAAGGCATCCCCTTCCGCGCCATCCTCACTGCGCCCGACCTTGGGTTCCCCTTCGAAGGAGCCTGAGCATCCCCGTTTCACCAGGGCGTCTTTCCTAAATTGCTCGTACCGGATCCGGGGAGGCGAGGAATGGCGAGAGATACCCGAAGCATGTGCGCGCGTCGACGCGTCAACGGGTCGGAGCTGTCGACGGCGCGACGAGGCATTGTCCTCGCCGTCTCCGGGCTGCTGGCAGTCGGAGTCGTCGCTGTCGGCGGGCTCGTCACAGCCGGTCCCGCGTCAGCCGCTGCACCGAACCCGGGCTGGACGGCCGCGGCGACAGCCGCGCCGACCGGACCTGACGCGCCGGGAGCGAACCCGAACGCGACCTGGGCCTCGGTCTCGTGCGTGTCGGCCGTCTTCTGCGCCGGTGCCGGCTACTACTCCGGCACGTCCACGGACCTTCCGCTGCTCGGTGTCGAGACGAACGGGACCTGGACGACGCAGGAAGCGCCGCTTCCAGAGAATGCCTCCCCGAACACGCCGTCGCGTTTGAGCTCCGTCTCGTGCGCCGCCGTCGGGGTCTGTGTAGCCGTCGGCTTCTACGAGGATACGACCGGAGGCAACGCGCAACACGCCGTTGTCGAGACGCTGTCGAGTGGGAGCTGGTCGGCACTGGACGCGCCGGTTCCGCCTGATGGGCAGAGCGCTCCCAATTTCGGCGCGTTCCTCCAGTCGGTCACCTGCGCGTCCCAGCAGCACTGCGCGGCGGTGGGCGACTACAACGGGACCGGGGGCGCGTTCGGCCTGATCGACACGGAGACGAACGGCACCTGGAGCGCGCTGCAGGCGCCCCAGCCCTCGGGGGCTGCGACCCGTCAGCAGGTCACCGTTTCGAACGTGTCGTGCCCGCCCCAGGGCCCGTGTGCGGCCGCCGGCGTCTACCAGGTGCCGAGTGGGTCGATTTTCGGCAACGATCCGTTCCTCCTGCAACAGTCCGCCGCCGGAGTGTGGTCGGCCGAAAACGCGCCGCTCCCAGCGGACCCGGGCTCGTCGCTCTCCAGTCAGCTCTCGTCCGTGTCGTGCGCCACCATCTGTGAGGCCGTCGGGCAGGTCGAGCAGAGCAGCGGTCAGTACTTCGGGCTCCTCGAGCAGCTCTCGAACGGCTCGTGGACGCCGGCCCTGGCGCCCGAGCCCTCCAACGTGGGGACCGGCGCGCCGGCAGGGCTCAACAGCGTGTCCTGCACGTTCGACGGCGTCTGCACAGCAGTCGGAAGTTACAACGATGGGAGCAACGGTGGTCAGCCGCTCATCGACACGGTGCAGGGCACCAAGGTCACGGCCACGGAGGGGCCCCAGCCCGCTGACATGGCCACAGGCTCGAACGGCGCAGGAAACCTGACCGCCGTGTCGTGCCTGTCCGGTCAGGCGTGTGCCGCTGTGGGGACCTACCGCAACAGCACCAACTCGGGCATGGACGTGGCCCTCACCCTCTCCTCGGTCGGGGGCACCTGGAGCGCCCCGACGATCACGCCGCCGTCGGGCGCCGGGACCGGGTCGAGCGCCAGCTCCATTCTCAACAGTGTGAGCTGTACCGCCCGTGGCGCGTGCGAAACCGTCGGCAACTATGCCGACACGTCGGCCAACGGCTTCGGTCTCGTCGAGTCGTACGTCCCACCGGAGGGATACTGGTCGGTGGCCACCGACGGTGGCATCTTCAACTACGGGAGCGCCGGCTTCTACGGGTCAACGGGCGGCCAGCACCTCAGCGCGCCCATCGTCGGCATGGCCCAGACTCCCGGCGGCGGAGGCTACTGGGCGGCGGCGGCCGACGGCGGTATCTTCAACTACGGCAACGCTCCCTTCGACGGTTCGGCCGGCAGCGTGCATCTCAACGCACCAATCGTCGGTGTGGCCGCCACCCCCGACGGGGGCGGCTACTGGCTCGTGGCCTCCGACGGCGGCATCTTCAACTACGGCGACGCCGGCTTCTACGGCTCCGCCGGGTCGATTCACCTCAACCGGCCCATCGTCGGCATGGCGGCCACGCCCGACGGGGGCGGCTACTGGCTCGTGGCCTCCGACGGCGGCATCTTCAGCTACGGCGACGCCGCGTTCTACGGGTCACGGGGTGGGCAGCCGCTGAATGCGCCGATCGTCGGCATGGCCGCCAGCGCGTCGGGCCTGGGCTACTGGCTCGTGGCCTCCGACGGCGGCATCTTCAGCTACGGCGACGCCGGGTTCTTGGGCTCGCGTGGCGGGCAGCCGTTGAACAAGCCGATCGTGGCAATGATGAGCACGTTCGACGGCGCCGGCTACTGGCTGGTGGCCTCCGACGGCGGCATCTTCAGCTACGGCGATACCGGCTTCTACGGTTCGGCGGGCTCTCTCAAGCTGAACGCGCCGGTGGTGAGCGGCATCGCCAGCTAGACCGCGGATCAGAACAGGGCGATCGGATTGACCGGCGAGGCCGTGCCCCGCCGCAGCACCAACGGCGCCACCGTGAAGAGGAATTCCCAGCGGGACTCTTCGGCGCAGGCTGCCGCCAGGGCGTCGAGATCGAGGTTGTCGAGGAGATGCACGCCCATGGCCACGATGACCACGGTGTGGATCGGCATGCCGACGCCGTCGACCCGGGAAGGCAGGACGTCGGAGACCCCGTCACTGCCCAGCGTCGACACGTCGCGGGCGCGCAGCCAGGGCAAGCAGGACGCGTCGAGGCCCGCCGCCAGGCTGCCGGCGTCCCAGGCGCCGTGGGCGCGGCGCCATTGCCAGCGCCCGGTGCGGATCAGCAGGGCGTCACCGGGTCGAACCGTCAGCCCCGCCCTCTCCTCGGCCGCCTCGAGGTCCTCGGGGAAGATGGGGGTGCCGGGCTCGAG
The DNA here is from genome assembly GCA_036273055.1 of Acidimicrobiales bacterium. Lineage (GTDB taxonomy): Bacteria > Actinomycetota > Acidimicrobiia > Acidimicrobiales > RAAP-2 > Bog-473. The sequence goes on from DATAXG010000021.1 coordinate 24,018, forward strand.
CGCCTCCACGCCCCGCAGCGCGGGGATGTCGAGCAGCACCCCCCGGGTCACCACGCCGTCGCGCAGGCGGTGGATGCCCAGCTTGGTGGCGCCGTGGGCCGTCACGGACTCGGCGGGGTAGCCGTTGTAGAGCTTCCCCTCGTGGAAGATGTGACACAGCGCATCGATGTGGCTGGTGGCGAAGCCGTGCGGTGCAATGGCGAAATAGTCGGCCCCCATCCCCTCGGTCACCGTCCCCGTCATGTGGTGAGCCACCGGGGACGGATTGTCGGCCGAGGAGACGGTGTCGAGCGGGCGGGCGCAGGACACCGTCCGGCCCGTGCGCACCGTGGCCGCGCCGGTCGCCGTGACCTGTGGCGTGATCAGGTTGAGCGTCCCCAGCTGGTCGTCATCGCCCCAGCGGCCCCAGTTCGAGAGCGTGTCGTGGAAGGCCAGGACGTTGGCGGCAGCCATGGGGTCGCGGGGCACGGTCGGACAGTAGCCCGGACCCCCTACGATCGGCCCATGACGACACTCCAAGGTGACTACGAACCCAGCCCGTCCGATTGGGTGCGCGACCAGGTAGCCGAGTACGAGGCCTCCGGTGGCCAGCGGGCCAACACCCTGATGGACACGGGCATGCCCATCATCGTCGTGACGACGCGGGGCGCCAAGAGCGGCAAGGTGCGCAAGACCCCGGTCATGCGGGTCGAGCACGAGGGCGAGTACGCGCTGGTGGCCTCCAAGGGCGGGGCGCCCGAGCACCCCGAGTGGTTCTACAACCTCGAGTCCCACCCCGGCGAGGTCTTCATTCAGGACGGCCCCGAGCCCTTCGCCGTGACGGTGCGCGAGGTCAGCGGCGACGAGAAGGCGGTCTGGTGGGAGCGCGGTGTCGCGGCCTACCCGCCCTATGCCGAGTACCAGGAGAAGACAGACCGCCAGATCCCGGTGTTCGTCGCCTCGGCCAAGAGCGCCTGAGCACTCGGCTCAGCGGGCGCGTGCGAACGCGTCGACCATGGCGGCGCGCCAGGGGATCAGGTTGTCCTCGCGTTCGTACGCGGTGTTCCCGAGCCGCACCACGATCAGGTCGAGTGCCGGGCAGATCGTGATCGTCTGGGCCCCGTAGCCCGAGGCACGGAACGTGCCCAAGGGGCTGAGGGTGTCGAGCGTCTCACCGCGCACGCCGAGCCAGTGCGCGCCGTAGGGGCTGGGAGGATCCTCCGAGGTGTCGACCGACACCATGGTGCGGCCGTAGTCGACCCACCCCGATGGCAGGAGGCGCACGCCGTCCCACATGCCGTCGCGCAGGTAAAGCAGGCCGAAGCGCGCATAATCCCGCCCGATGGCCCGCAAGGTGGATGAAGCCACCCAGGTGCCGGCCTCGTCGAACTCCGGATCGGCACTCTTCATGCCGATCGGCGCAAAGAGCCGGCTGTGCAGGAAGCGGGCGTAGCTCTCGCCCGGTCCCACGGTCCGGGCGACGACACCCGAGATGATGTTCGAGGTCCCCGACGAGTAGTTGAACCGCGTGCCCGGCGGCGCAGCCAAGGGGCGGTCGGCGGCGAAGTGGGCCATGTCCGCTTGACCGTCGCCAAAGAGCATCTGCATCGTGTCGGAGATGCGATCGTCGACATAGTCCTCGACAAAGGCCAGTCCGTCGCGCATGGCGAGCAGCTGGCGCAGGGTGATGGCGTGGCGGGGATCACTGCTCTCAGCCCACTCGGGCACGGCGCCGGGGGCATCGATGTCGAGCTTCCCGTCGCCGACAAGGAGCCCGACCGCAGCGTGCAGCATGGACTTGGCCATGGACCAGCTCAGCAGCGGCGTATCGGCGTTCACCGGCGTGGGCGGGCGGTCAAAGTGTTCCAGCGCGCCCTCGTAGCGCTCGGCCACAATGCGCCCGCGGTGTACGACGAGGACGGCGTACGTCTCCGCCAGCGGACCGTCGGCGTCGAAGACGTCGTCGAGCAACGCGCCAAGCTCCACGCCGGGCGGGAACTCCCCTTCGGGCCAGTCCTCGGTGGGCCAGACCACCCCGGCGGGCTGCGGCGGCAGCGCGACGAGCCCGCTCACACGGAGGCGAGGAACGACAGCAGCGCGGCGTTGGTCTCTGCGGGCTTCTCCTGCTGCACCCAGTGCCCGGCACCGGCGACGACGGTGGTGCCGCGGTAGTCGGGCAGGGCGGCCGCCATCTCCTTGGCCGCGTTCGGCATCATGAGGGCGACGGGGTCGAGCGCCCCCGTCAGGAAGCCGGTGGGCATGGTGTACACGGAAGCCGGAATGTCGTGCGAGCGCTCCCAGTTGGCATCCATGTTGCGGTAGAAGCTGCACGGTCCGAAGAAGCCGCCCTCCTCGAAGGCGGCGCTGTACACATCGACGTCGGCCTCGGTGATCCAGGCCGGCAAGAGGTCGGGCGCCGGGGTCAGGATGTCCTGGAAGCGCGTGCCCTCCCGCGGCGCGTCGGACACGAGCGGGCTGGCATTGGCCATCCCCTGGGCGCCCGCCGAATAGAGCATGGTGCGCAGGAAGCGCCGCGGGTCGGCCTCGAACTCAGCCTCGGCCGGCCCGACAGGCTGGAAGTAGAGCATGTAGAAGAACTTGTCGGCGAAGAGCACCTCGAAGATCTGAATGGGCGGGGCCGGTGCGTTGGAGTAGGGGACGCTCATGTTGTAGAGGGACGACACCCGCGCGGTCTGCAGGCGTCCCATCTCCCACACCACCATGGCGCCCCAGTCGTGCCCCACGAAGGCGGCGGTGTCGTGGCCGTAGTGATCGAGCAGGCCGCACAGGTCGCCCGTGAGCTTGTCCGATCCGTAGTCGGTGACTGCGGTCGGGTGCGCGCTCGCGCCGTAGCCGCGCAGGTCGGGCGCGTGGACGCGGTAGCCCGCGTCGGCCAGCGCGCCGATCTGGTGCCGCCAGGAGTACCAGAGCTCCGGGAAGCCATGGCAGAGGACGACCGGCGGCCCGTCGGCCGGGCCGGCGACCGCAACGTGCAGCTCAATGCCGTTGGTGGGGATCTGCTCGTGCGTCACGTCAGCCATGCGGCGTCACCTTCTCCTCTACCTTGTCGGTCTTGGCGGCCTTCTCCTCGTGGTGCTTCTGAATGGCCGACATGACGGCGTTGCCGGCGGCGCCGATGAACTCGGGGCGGTTCTCGGCAGCCCAGTCCCGGCTCCTGGTGAGCGAGCCCGCGGAGTCCTGGAACTGCGGCGCCACGTAGCGGGCGATCAGCTCGTAGGAGTGGCGAGTGGCGGCGGTGTCGGCCCACTCGTGCCCCATGAGGAGGAAGGTGCCGAAGCCTTTCGATTGCGCCTGCAGGCGGGCCACTTGTGCGATGGCGTCGTCGACGGTGCCGATGACGGCGAAGCCCGACGCGTTGAGCGCGTCGACCAGTGACTCGAAGTTCTCGGTGTTGGGCGCCAGCGGAAGGGCGGCCACGCGCTGGAAGTAGTCGACCCACTCCTCCAGCCCGAAGGCGACGTCGGCGATCGCCTGCTCCTTGGTGTCGGCGATGTGCATCGGTCCGACCAGGCGCCACCCGTTGCGGTCGACGGTGGTGGAGAACTCCGCGGCCCGCTCCTCCATGACGTCCCAGTGGATGCCGAGGACGTCGAAGCCGCCGGCCGAGGTGGCGCCGATCGACAACAGGCTGGTGCCGAAACGCCCGGCGGCCCGCGGCCCGGCCGGCGAGACCTGCGCCGCCACGGCCACCTCGGGGAACGGGCGCTGGTAGGGCCGCATCTGCAGGCGCGCCTTCACGAGCGTGAACCAGTCCGTCTCCATCGTGACCGTCTCCCCGGCCAGCAGCAGGAGGATGGCTTCGAGGGACTCCTCCATCATGTCGCGCTGCTTGGCGGGGTCGATGCCCATCATGAAGGCGTCGGAGGGCAGCGCGCCCGGGCCGACGCCGAACATGACGCGCCCCCGCGTCAGGTGGTCGAGCAGCACCATGCGGTCCGCCAGCATGAACGGGTGGTGGTAGGGCAGCGAGGAGACACCGGTACCGAGACGGATGTGCTTCGTCCGCTGCGCCGCGGCGGCGATGAAGACCTCCGGTGAGGCGATGATCTCGTAGCCGGCCGAGTGGTGCTCACCGAACCAGGCTTCGTCGAATCCGAGCGCGTCGAGATGCTCAATGAGCTGGAGGTCGCGCTCGAGCGCCAACGTGGGGTTCTGGCCCACCGGATGGAACGGGGCCAGGAAGATCCCGAACTTGAGGCGGCCGTCAGCGTCAATCGTCGTCATGGTCCTCCAGGACTATCGGGAGCGGGGGTGGGGCGGCATGTCAGGGCGTCACCAGGATCTTGCCGTGCTCGCCCGGTCTGCGCAGGGTGTCGAACGCGCCGGGCGCGCCGGCCAGGTCGACGGTCGAGGTGACCAGGAATTCGGCACCGGGCACCCCGTCGGCGAGGCGCTGCAGCGTGGCGGCGAACTCGTCGGGGGTGTAGCCGAACGAGAACCGCAGCTCCATCTCCTTCGTCACGGCCATGAAGGGCTCGATCGTGTCGGAGTGCATGCACACGCCGACCACCACGATGCGGCTGTGCGGGGGTCCATCGGCGATCAGGGACTGGAGCATGCCCGGGACGCCGACGGCCTCGAATATGACCGGGTCCGGCGCGCTGCCTCCGAGCATGGCCGACCCGATGCGTTCCATGACCGTGCGGGCTATGCCGAAGTCGGACCAGCGGTCGTGCGGTGACCCCTCGGCGGGGTCGATGACTTCATCCGCTCCGAAGGCCTCGGCCAGGCGCCGCCGCGTCGGGGAGAAGTCGGCGGCCAGCACCGGCCCGTGGCCCCGGCCCTTGAGCGCGGCGATGACGGCCAGTCCCACGGGTCCGCAACCCACGACGAGACAGGGCTGCCCCGGGCTCAGTCCAGCCAGCCCCACGGCGTGCTCGCCCACGGCGAGCGGCTCGGTCAGCGCAGCCATATCGGTGTCCAGCCTGTCGGGCACGGGCAGGAGCAACAGCTCCTGCAACACAATGTGCTCGGCCAGCGCGCCCGGGTAGATGTTCGAGTAGCCGATCTGCTCCACGCCGGTCGGCCCCAAGATGATGGGCACCGAGCAGACGCGCGTGCCGATCGGGAGCGTGCCCGCCGTGTCGGGCCCGTGCTCCACGATTTCCGCGCAGAACTCGTGGCCGAAGATGCAGTCGGCCGCCGGGTCCAGCACGGGGACGCCAACCGAGCCCATGAGGTCGGCGAAGTGACGGAAGTCGCCCAACGCATGGAGGTCGGATCCGCAGATGCCGGCGGAGAGTGAGCGCGCCACGACGTGGCCCGAAGACGGAACCGGGTCAGGGGCTTCGCCCACCACCAGACGTCCAGCCCTCGTCACCGCCGCACGCATGGCAGATCCACCCCCACGGACGGCGCGGCCGACCGCATTCGTCGCTACGTTTGCCCGGTGAGTTTCACACACGATCCCGCAGGACGCCCGTTCGCCGGCAGCGTCGCCCTCGTCACCGGATCAGCCCGTCCCCGCGGCATCGGTCGAGCGACCGCGGTGGCCCTGGCCAGGGGCGGAGCCGACGTGGCCTGCCTCGACATCGCCCGCCCGTATGCCGACGCGCCCTTCCACGGGACCGGCAGCGGCGACGATCTCGATGCGCTCGCCGCGGAGCTCCGCGAGCACGACGTCCGTGCCGTCACCGTCCAGGCCGACGTCTCGGACGAGGACGCGGTGGAAGCGGCGGTCGCCCGGGCCACCGACGAGCTCGGCACCATCACCCTGGTTGCGAATGTGGCCGGTGGCAGCGGTCCCGGGTTCGGGCTCGGGCCCCTGCTCAACGTGCCCGCCGACGAGTTCCGCCGGGTGCTCGACGTCAACGTGATCGGGACGTGGCTCGTGTCCAAGGCCTGTGCCGCCCGCATGGTGGCCGCCGGTGTGGGCGGCCGCATCTGCAACGTCTCGAGCCAGGCGGGCAAGCGCGCCTTCCCCATCCTCGGGGCTTACTGCGCCGCCAAGGCGGGCGTGATCCTGCTGACCCAGACCATGGCCCTCGAGCTCGGCCCGTCCGGCATCGCCGTCAACGCCGTGTGTCCCGGCACGGTGGATACGGACCTGATCAACCGCGACGCCATGTTCGAGACGTTGCTGGGTGGCCCCGACGGGCTGGCCGCCTTCATCGCCCGCGAGATCCCGCTCGGGCACCTGCAGACCGCCGACGAGATCGCGGCGGCCATCGTCTGGCTGCTCTCCGATGCCGCCCGGGGCGTCACCGGCGAGGCGTTGAACGTGAGCGCCGGACAGACAATGGTGTAGCCATGCCGATCCTCGAAGCCCGTCACGATCTGGCGCACCCCGTCGAGGGGGACAGCGCCTGGAGCGAGTCCTACTACTTCAACGCCTATGACCCGGAGACGGACTCGGGGTTCTTCACCCGCGTCGGCATCCGGCCCAACGAGGGGACGATGGATGTCGGCATGTCGCTGTGGCTCCCCGGCGGCGAGCTCGGCGAGTACCGATGGGTCAAGGAGCAGCGCGAGATGGTCGACTCCGTGCTGGAGGTCGGTGCGGTGCGCTACGAGATGCTCGAGGCCCTGCAGTCGTGGGGCCTGACGATGGAAGGCGAGGTACAGGCCCGCCCGTGCGTGCGGGGCGAGACGACGACCCACCCTGTCCCGGTCGCGCTCGACGTGCGCTTCGATGCCGTCACGCCCGCCATCGGCACCGACGGTCAGCCGAGCGGCGGACCGAAGTCGGCTGAGGCCGCCGCGGCGGCCGGGACGGTCGGCAAGGGACACCTCGAGCAGGCGGGGCACTGGACGGGCACGCTCACCGTCGACGGCACGCGCCACGAGTGGCGCGGCGCGCACGGCAACCGCGACCGCTCCTGGGGCCCGCGTCGCTGGGGTGGCCCCACCATGTGGCGCTGGTTCTCCATCAACATCGGCGAGGACATGCACTTCGGCGGCATCCGCCTCGGCACCGATGCCGGGGATCTGCACCGCGGCTGGGTCTGGGACGGGACGCGCGCCACGTCGGTGGCCGAATGGCGCCTGCGTACCGAGCTCGCCGAGGACGGCGTCACCCACCGCGTCGTGTACCTCGACGTCGTCGACAAGTCGGGCCGCACCTATCCGCTCCGCGGTGACGTCATGCGGGTGGCCGACATCGGCCGGGCCGGCGGCACCATGGTCAACGAAGGCCTGGCGCGCTGGACCTACGACGACCCGTCCGGGGTGGCCCGTACCGGGTACGGGATCTGCGAGTACCTCCACCAGCTCGACGACGGCGGGAGGCCTGTCGTCCCCGTCGAATAGAGATGGCGTCACGCCTGAGCACGGAGGAGCTGGCAGCCGCGCTGGGCCGTCAACTCAGGGGCACCGTTCTGGGGTTGCGGCGCCTGTCTGGCGGCGCCTCACGCGTCACCAGTGCGTTCGACCTGCAGAGCGGAGACGGGGGGACGCGGCCCCTCATCCTGCAGATGGACCGCGGCGGCCCGTCGCACCAGGGGCGGGTGCGGATGGAGGCGGCACTGCTGCGCGCCGCCGCGGTCGCGGGCGTGCCGGTGCCCGACGTGGTCGCGCTCGGTGAGCGCGACGAGCTCGGGGCGAGCTGGCTGGTGGTGGAACGCCTGGATGGCGAGACCATCCCGCGCAAGATCCTGCGTGACGAGGAATGGAGCACGGCCCGCCAGGTCCTGACGAGCCAGGCCGGGAGCGCGCTGGCCGCGGTGCACACCGTCGACCCGGCCGGCATCGAAGGTTTGCCGCCGGAGGACGCGCTGGGTGATCCCCTGCCGTTTCTCGATGCACTCGGTGAAGTGCGGCCTGCGCTCGAGCTCGGCGTCCGCTGGCTGGCGGCCCACCGCCCGCCGGCCGGATCGCGGGTGACGGTGCACGGTGACTACCGCTTCGGCAACTTCCTGGTCGGGCCGCACGGGTTGCGCGGCGTGCTCGATTGGGAGCTGGCCCACACCGGTGACCCCGCCGAGGATATCGGCTGGCTCTGCGCACCCGCCTGGCGCTTCGGTGGAAGCGGTGAGGTCGGCGGCTTCGGCGAACTCCCCGAACTCCTGACGGCCTACAGCGCCGCCGGCGGCGAGGTCATGTCGCGTGACCGCGTGCACTGGTGGCAGGTCTACGCCACGGTGAAATGGGCCACCATCTGCGCCCTGCAGGCTTCCGCACACCTGAGCGGTGTCTCCCGCTCGGTCGAGCTGGCCACCATCGGGCGGCGGGTCTGCGAGAGCGAGTGGGATCTGTTCACCCTGCTGGGCACGCCACCGCCCGCCACCGCCGCGCCCGTCGCGGCGGACCGACCGACGACACCATTCGGGAGGCCCACGGCGGCTGAGCTCGTGGAGGCCGTACGCGAGTACCTCGACGACCTCATGGAGCGGAGCTCCGACGGCGCCGGCTTCGAGGCGCGCGTGGCCCGCAACGCGCTGGCCGTTGCCGAACGCGAGCTTCGCTTCGGTCCGACCCTGGCGGCGGCACACGCAACGCGCCTCGCCGCGCTCGGCTGTGCCGACGACACCGAGCTGGCCGCTGCGCTGCGGTCCGGCGCGCTTGACGGTGATTTGGTCTCGGTCGCGCCCATGCTGGCCGCGGCGGCGCGTGACCAGCTGCTGGTGGCGAACCCCAGTTACTTGCCGGCGGCGAGCGGATAGAGCACGGCGGATGGAAGGGTCGGCACGGCCACCGGCTCGGGGGCCGCACGGTGTGGCTCGGCCTCGAGCGAGGCGTCGGCCACCTCGGTGACCCGATTGCCGACGCCCTGCAAAAGCGCACCGGCCGCCAGACTGCAGGCGACCATGAAGATCCACGCGTGGTGGAACGCGGTGACGGCCGAGGCGTCGGTGGAGTCGCCGAGAATGGCGACGAGGCCGGCCACGCCGAGCGCGATGCCGATCTGGCGGCTCATGACGTAGAGCGCGGACCCGGTGGCGAAGCGCTCCGGTGGCAACGGTGCCGTGGCGGCGCCACCCAGCGACGGGAGCATGAGTCCCACGCCGATCCCGCTCAGCAGGCTGCCCGGCAGGTAGGCACCCGCCCAATCCGGGGCGAGACCCACGCGCGTGATCCACCACACGCCGGCACCGGCGAAGAGCACTGCACCGATGGTGCCCACGACCCGGTGCCCGAAGCGGGCGCCGAGCAGCCCGCCCGGGAAGGCGGTGAGCCCGGCCAGCAACGGCCCAGGGGCGATCATGAACCCGGCACGAAGCACCGACTCGTGCCACAGGCCGGTGAGGAGCAGCACGCCGCCGAGCACCAGTGCCCCGAAACCGCCGAAGAAGGCGAGCGAGCTCAGATCGGCCAGTGCCACGGCGCGGTGGCGGATCACGGCCGGCTCAATGATGGGGTTGGGGTGACGGAGGGATCGCAGCACGAGCACGGTGCCCGAGACGACCGCGAGTGCGAAGGCACCGAGGATGCGCCCGCTGGTCCAACCCCAGTCCGAGCCCTGGACGATGCCCGCGACCAGGCTGGCCACAGCGACGGTCAGCAGTGCAGCTCCGACGAGGTCGGACTTCTGGGCATCAGGGTCCCGGACCTCGTCGAGCGTGCGGATACCGAGCACCAAGGCCACGAGGGCGAACGGCAGGTTCACGAGGAACACCCAGCGCCAGCTGGCCTGGACCAATAGCCCGCCGATCGGGGGACCGAGGGCAGCGGCCGCTCCCCCGACGGCGGACCACAGGCCGATGGCTGCTCCCTTGCGCTCCGGGCCGAAGGCCGGGAGCAGGAGCCCCAGAGAGGTGGGCAGCATGAGCGCACCGCCGACGGCCTGCAGCACGCGGGCGGCGACGAGGAGACCCAGGGAGGGGGAGACGGCACACAACGCGGAGGCCGTGGTGAAGATGGCCAGCCCGAGGAGGAACGCCCGCTTGCGACCGGCCCGGTCCGCCCAACGGCCTGCCGGAACCAGGGCGGCGGCGAACACGATCGTGTAGGCGCTCAGCACCCACGAGAGCGAGCTGAGGCTCTCGCCGTGGTAGCTGGCCGAGATGCTCGGGAAGGCGATGTTCACGATGAACAGGTCCAGTGAGGACAGGAACACCCCGGTGAGGACGATCAGGGCAGTCAGGACCGGCCGGGCCCGCTTGGCTCCGACAGCGGGGCGGTCAGTGAGTTGTGTCATGGGATGCACTCTAGAAGAGAAAGTTTTATAAAACAACCCACTGGCCCAAATTGGGGTATGCTGAAGGGATGTTGAACCGGGACTATCCCACCCAGTACTGCCCGGTGGCTTCGACCCTCGAGGTCATCGGCGAGCGCTGGACGGTGTTGATCGTGCGGGACATCTTCCTGGGCATCCGGCGTTTCGAGGACATTCAGCGCGACCTCGGGGTGGCGCGCAACGTCCTGCAGGTCCGCTTGGAGCGGCTGGTGGAGGAGGGCATTCTGGTGAAGCGCCCATACCAGGAGCGCCCGCCGCGTTCGGAGTACCGGCTGACCGAGAAGGGCGCCGATCTGTGGCCGGTGCTGGTGGCCATGCTCCAGTGGGGTGACCGCCACGCATTGGACGGCGGCGAACGGCCGATGCTCCTGCAGCACCGTGGCTGCGGCGGTGAGCTCGACGACCGCCGCCGCTGCCTGACCTGTGGCGCCGACGTGACGGTGACCGAGGCCGTGGCCATCCGGACCGGCGCGCGTCGTCCCCGTGCCGACACCGGGGCTTTCGCTCCGGCGGGAGAATCGCACACGTCGCCCACGGCCGCGCCCGTCTGAGGCGCCCGGGCACGCCGGCGCGTGCATCGCTACCGTGCAGTCCATGAGTGACGACACGGCATGGCTGGACGCGACGGCGCAGGCGGAGTTGGTCCGCATCAAGGGGGTGTCGCCATCCGAGCTGGTGGGCGCGGCCATCGAACGCATCGACAGGCTCAATCCCGAGCTCAACGCGGTCATTCACGAGCTCTTCGACCGGGCGCGGGACGAGGCCGCCGGCGCGCTGCCCGACGGGCCGTTCCGGGGCGTGCCCTTCCTCTTGAAGGATCTCGGGGCCGAGCTGGCCGGGACCCCCTTGTGCGAAGGCCTGGCGTTCGCCGGCGACTATCGCTCGACGACGACGCAGGCGCTGACGCAGCGCTACATCGACGCGGGCTTCGTCATCTGCGGGAAGACCAACACGCCCGAACTCGGGATTCTGCCGACGACCGAACCCCACCGTTTCGGGCCGTCGCGCAACCCGTGGAACACCGGGCACTCGACCGGTGGGTCCTCTGGTGGGTCGGCGGCGGCGGTGGCATCAGGCATGGTCCCCGCCGCGCATGCCAACGACGGAGGCGGCTCCATCCGGATCCCGGCCTCCTGTTGCGGCCTCGTCGGCCTGAAGCCGACGCGGGGGCGCAATTCGCTGGCTCCGCTCTACGGCGACCTGATGGGCGGGCTCGTGGCCGAGCACGTGGTGACGCGCTCGGTACGCGACTCTGCGGCCATTCTCGACGCGACGGCGGGCCCGGTGGCCGGCGACCCCTACTGGGCGCCCCCGTTGCGCGGCCCCTCGTTCGCGGCGGCGGCAGCGACGGCACCACCCCGGCTGCGCGTGGCCGTCATGACGGCGTCGCCCACGGGCAGTGAGGTGCACGCCGACTGCGTGGCCGCGGTCAGGGCGACGGCGGCACTCTGCGAGTCCCTCGGTCACCAGGTGGAGGAGGCCACGCTGTCGGTCGACGGCGATACGTTCACGACCCATTTCCTCAACCAGTGGGCGTGCAGCAACGCCTGGGCCATTGCCGACTGGGAGAATCGGCTGGGCCGGGCGGTCACCGAGGGCGATGTCGAGCCCCTGAGCTGGGCCCTCATTGAGTTCGGCCGGTCGATCAACGGAGGGGTCTATCTCGGCTCGGTGCAGGAGCTGCAGCTCATCAGCCGTAAGATCGCCGACTTCTTCGAGGGGATCGACGTCCTGCTCACGCCGACGCTCGCCGAGCCGCCCGCACCACTGGGCACCTTCGACTCGCCGCCCGGTGAGCCGCTGACCGGGCTCTTGCGCGCCGCGGGGTACGTGCCGTTCACCCCGCCGTTCAACGTGACCGGCCAGCCCGGGATCTCCTTGCCGCTGCACTGGAGCGACGACGGGCTGCCGATCGGCGTGCAGTTCGTGGGCCGCTTCGGCGACGAGGAGACGTTGCTGTCACTCGCCGGCCAGTTGGAGCAGGCAGCCCCGTGGGCGCAGCGCCGGCCGCCGGTGTCCGCGTAGGAAGAATCCGGGCGGTCAGCTCACCAGGACACAGCGCGTGCCCGAGTAGATGGTGGGCATGCACTTGTTGCAGTGGATGCACAGCGAGGCGGTGGAAGGCTCCGCCTGCATGCGGTTGGGCAGGTCCGGCTCGCGCAGCAGGGCGCGGGCCATGGCGACGAAGGCGAACCCCTCGGCCAGGGCCATCTCGATCGTGGCCCGCTCCGTAATGCCGCCGAGCAGGATGAGCGGGGTCGACAGTGCGCGCTGGAACTGGCGCGCGTAGGGGAGGAAGTACGCCTCCTCGTAGGGATAGGAGCGCAGGAAGCGGTGGCCGATGAAGCGGAAGCCGACCCGGACCGGTGCCGGCAACGTGGCGGCGAACTCCCGGAGCGGCGCGTCGCCCCGGAAGAGGTACATCGGGTTGGCCAGCGAGCTGCCCCCGGTGAGCTCCAGCGCGTCGAGCGCGCCGTCGCCCTCGAAGAGCGTCGCGATCTCCACGCTCTCGTCGAGCCACAGGCCACCGTCGACACCGTCGGCCATGTTCAGCTTGGCCGTGATCGCCACGTTCGGCCCGGCGGCATCGCGCACCGTGCGCAGGACCATGCGGGCGAAGCGGGCGCGGTTCTCCACCGATCCGCCGAATTGATCGTCGCGCCGGTTGAGTTTCGGGCTCAAGAACGCGCTGAGGAGGTAGTTGTGCCCGACATGCACTTCGATGCTGTCGAATCCGGCCTCGACGGCCAGCTCGGTGGCCCGGCGGTAGTCCTCGGTGATGCGCTCGATGCCGGCGGTGTCGACGGCGCGCAGGCGCGAGCCCATCGGCGTGAACCCGCCGGAGGGGGAGAGCGCGGGGGCACCGTTGGACCGCGCGTTGGCCACGGGCCCGGCGTGACCGATCTGCGCGCCCGCCGCAGCGCCCTCTGCGTGCACGGCGTCGGTCAGTCGGCGCAGTCCCGGCACCGTGTCCTCGCTGAGCAGCAGGCAGTGGCGATCGGTCCGGCCTTCGGGCGAGACGGCGAGGTAGGCCACAGTGGAGAGGGCGGCGCCGCCGGCCGCCACGCGGCGGTGGAAGGCAATGAGTTCGTTGCTGACCTTCCCGCCGGGGGTCGCCCCCTCGAACGTGGCTGCCTTGATGATGCGGTTGCGCAGGGTCAGCGGCCCGAGGGCGGCCGGAGCGAAGACGGCCGGGCTGGCGGCAGCGGGGCGTGCGGGGGGCGGCATGCGATCTACCTTTGCCCACCGGCGCGCCCGCCGCACGTCCGCATCAGGCGCACCGCTCCTCGGCGGCGGCCAGCGACGGATTGGGCGGCGGGCCGCCGACGCCGCAGTTCCAGGTGGGCTCCGCCCGCTCGGCGGCAACCAGGGTCTTCGGATGGCGGGGCGGGTTGCGGACGGTGAGCGCGGCCAGCACTCCGCCGGCCGCACAGGCGATGCCCGAGATCACCATGGCGGTACGGAACCCGGTGGCCAGGGTCGCGCTGTCGAGGGCGGCGGCCCCCGTCAGGCCGGCGAGGAGCGGCAACACGGCGACCGCCAGAAGGCCGCCCGCCCGGGCGACGACGTTGTTCACGGCCGACGCCACGCCGGAGTTCTCGGGCGGGGCGGCGCCCATGGCGGTGGCCGTCAACGGGGCGACCGTGACGGCCAGGCCGAGAGAGAAGATGAGGACAGCCGGGAACACCTGAGTCCAGTAGCTGCCGGCATCGGTGGCCCGGGTCAGGAGGGCGAGCCCGGCGCCGACGACGAGGGGGCCGACGGTCATTTGGAGGCGCGGACCGATGCGGGCCGACAGCGCGCCCGACCGGGCGGAGAGGGCCAACATCACCACGGTGAGCGGGAGGAGCGCCACGCCGGACTCGAGTGCCGTGTAGCCCTTGACGATCTGCAGCTCAATGGGGAGGAGGAAGAGCGCGCCGCCGAGGGCGCCGTAGACGGCGAAGGTGACGCCGTTGGCTCCGCTGAACTGGCGGGAGCGGAACAGGTGCAGCGGGAGCATCGGGTGGGCCCGGCGGTGCTCGACGAACAAAAAGGCGGGCGCGGCGAGGCCGGCCACCACGAGGCAGGCCACCACGGCCGGGCTCGACCACCCGAGCGTGGGGGCCTCGATCAGCCCGTAGGTCAGGCCGGCGAGGAATACCACCGCCAGGGCGGCGCCGACGGTGTCGACACGACCGCTGGCGGTGGGGTCCCGAGACTCGGGGACGTGACGGGCGGTGATCACGAGCACCGCGGCGGCGATGGGCAGGTTGATGAAGAAGATCCAGCGCCACGATCCGATGGCCAGGAGGTAGCCGCCGACCAGTGGGCCGGCGGCGGCGGCCACGCCGCTCAATCCCGACCAGGCGCCGATGGCGCGGGCCCGGTCGTCCGGGCGGAAGGAAGTCTGGAGGATGGCCAGGCTGCCCGGCGCCAACAACGCGCCGCCGACTCCCTGGACGAAGCGGGCGGCTATCAGGATTCCGGCGGTCGGTGCGAGACCGCAGAGGGCCGACGCCACCGCGAACCAGGCCACCCCGATGGAGAACACCCGCTTGCGCCCGTAGCGGTCACCGAGCGCGCCACCGAGCAGCAGGAACGCGGCCAGCGTGAGCGTGTACCCGGTCACTACCCACTGAAGCGTGCCGACACCGCCGTGGAATTCGCGGCCGATAGAGGGGAGCGCGATGCCGACGACCGTCGAATCGAGCAGGGCGATGCCCGAACCGAGGACCGTGGCCGCCACCACCCAGCGTCCCTGCGCGTTCGACAGGGAGAGGGGGTCGGCCGACGCACCCGACGGCGTCGTGTCGCCGGCCTCGCCCCCGGCCCTCATTGCGGACGGCTCACTGCGGACAGTGGTGCATGGTCAGCGTGACGATGGCGCCGGGGCGGAGCACGACGTGGGGGGCCGGGCTCTGGGTCAACACGGTCCGGACCTCCTTGACGGTCGTTGTCGTGGCCGGCGCCAGGGTGGTCGTCGTCGGGGTCGACGGGTCCGACGTGGTTGTCGTTCTGGGCGGCCTGGTCGTGGTGGTCGTCGAAGGGTTGCCCACCGAGAAGCACGCCCAGGTGAGCCCCACCGCATGGATGGCCCGCCGTGCTGCCGCGAGGGTCAGCCCGACGACCGCGGGCACGTCGGACGCATCCCCGTAACAGCCCGACCAGGTGATCCCGACGCGTGATCCCGGCGGGACGACCGCGCCGGGACTGAGAGGCAGGGCGCCGACACGCACATCGGGGCCTGTCCCCGGGGTGGCCAGCGATGCTACGACGCTCTGGCTGGCGAGCGTGCCCTTGTTGCAGGCCACGTTCAGGTTGACCAGGGAGAGCCCCGCGGCGCTCAGGGCGGTCCGCGCCGCGGCGATCTTCAGGCCGACGACGTTCGGGACCGCGATCCCTGGCTGCGTCGTGGCGGGCGCTGTCGCGGTGGTGGAGGTCGTCGGAGTCGTGGTGGAGGTGGTCGTGGTGGAGGTGGTGGTCAGGATGCTGTGCACGGACTTCTTCTGGCCCGCGGTGGGCGCGTCGCTACACGCAGTGAGGGAGCAGGCGGTGAGCAGCGCGACGGCGCCCAGAGCAACGACCCGACCGCCGAACAGATCTCCGGACCGGGCGCAGAACGACATGGTCCCATCATGGTTCTTGGGACATTCGGGCGTCGGACCGGGACGATCGGCCGAACCCCTTATTTGAGGATGTTCACGGCCCGGGCGACGACGAGGATGGCCACCACCAGGGAGATGGCCTCCTCGGCCATCATCATGAGCTTCATCCAGGGTTTGACCGCGGAGACGTCGGTGGGGCTGAAGGCGGTGGCCGTGGCGAAGGCGAAATGGAAGTAGTCGACGAACGTCGGAGTCCAGTCCTTCTCGACGTGCTGCGTGTGCAGCATCTCGGGGAAGATCAGCGCCGGCCCGATGGCCCTGCCGGAGGCGCGGGCCGCCGGGCCGCCTCGATCGAGGTTCCAGTACCAGAGGGCGAAGGTGATGATGTTGGAGAGCCAGATGGCGCCGCCGCTGGCCAGGAGCACCTTGGCGTTCTGGGTGAAGCTCGACACGTTGATGATCCCGATCACGAGGCGGACGGCGGCGTCCGCATTGGCGATGGAGATGAGCCCGATCATCACGCTGGTCAGGTTGTGCAGCCAGCGCCGGTCCCGGTCGATGCGGCCGGGGTCACCGATGATCAGGACGGCCAGTAGGCCCACGACGAGCACGAGAAAGAGCCAGGCCGCGTCACCGTTGCGCAGCTCGTGCGGGAGCGCAGCCCGCAGCAGGCCCGTGGCGATGACGGCGATCGCCATGGGCCAGCGGGGCTCACCCAGGCGTGCCTGGTGCTGCGACTGGGCCCGCTCCGGGTCGGAGGACATCGAGCCATCTTCCCCCACGGAAGGTCAGGAATTGGGTGACTGTCGGGGTCCGGGCCGCTGCCGGAACCTAGGGAACGTATGCCCCCTGAAAGGCGAGCACGGCATAGAGCGCCATGGCGGTGCCGGACAGCACGTACGTCACGGTCGCCACGCGCCCTGACCGGAGAAGCGTGGAAGCGGCCATCACGAGCGGGAACGCACTGAGCGCGTAGCGCTCGAACGAATCGAGGTTGGAGCCGGATACTGCGACCACGACGACGCACGACGCGAACGCCCCGTAGGACACCGGCAAGCGCCAGAAGGACAGAACGATCAGTGCCAGGGCGGCCGCGATCCAAGGGACATGGAGCGCGTCGCCGACATGATGCCCGTGCGACAGGTTCGCCAGCGAGTGAGAGACGGTGACGAAGGGGTCGGTGAGCGCACCGTGGTGGGCCTGTTGCTGCTGGATCTTCAGCGGCTCCAGGAAGCCCCCGAAGGTCGCGCTGACCCAGCCGAGATAGGTGACGGTGCCGGCCACGGAGGAGACGATCGCCGCGACCTTTGCGGGCCAGTGTCCCCAGCGGTCGGTGCGCCACGTGCGAACCACCTCGATCACGGCTGGGACCACGAGAAGGCAGCCGATCGGGCGGGCCGTGCCGGCCAGATACCCGAAGAGGCCGGCCCACCACCAGTTGCCGCGCCGAATGTTCATGAAGTACGCCACGGCGAGCAGGACCAGCAAGGCCTCCGAGTAGCCCATCACGAAGACGAATGCCGGCGGGGCCAGCATGATCAGCCACACGGCACGGCGTGCCAGGAGGGTGTCGTGCCACTCGGATCGGACCAGGACGTAGATCCCCATTGCCAAGAGCAGCGCGGCCAGGTTGGTGATGAGGAGCGAAGAGATGCCGACGGTCAGCGCGGACACGTCGTGCAGCCCGCGGTCGAGCAAAGGGAGCAACGGGAAGAATCGGATGGCGGACCGGGGGAGTGCCCCGTAGCCATGGGCGGCGATGGTCTGGTACCAACCGGCATCCGACCCGAGCAGCCCGTCCCGCGTTTCGAGCACTGCCTTGGCATTGTTCGTGCGGTAGTGCGACACCTCGTACTTCGCCGCACCGAGCGCGAGGAGCGTGATGATCCGCGCCGTCAGCCATGGGATCCACGCCACACCCAGGGCTTCGAGTAACAGACCTCGACGAGCGCGCCAGCGTTCGACCAGGTTCTTTGCTGCAGCGGGGTCAGGTGGTCTCAGGAGATCCGTTCCCGTCCTCATCGGGGACGCGGCGTCCACTGCTCCCGACCGCATGGGTGGATGTTTACACGTGGAACGGGTGAACGTGGGTGTTCAGTCACGGGTGTCCGCAAGCGTGCGGTAGAGCTCCGCCATGTCCTGGCCTGCCCGCTCCCACGAGAACAATCGCGCCCGCTCCGTGCCCGCCGCGACCAAGCGTTCCCGGGTCGTCGCATCTCCGGCGACGACCAGCAGCGCCTCGGCGAGGGCCACAGTGTCGCGCGGTGCCACCAACACGGCTGCATCGCCGACGACTTCGGGTATGGCGCCGGCCGTTGTCGCGACCACTGGGACTCCAAGGGACATGGCTTCGAGCGGCGGCAGTCCGAAGCCCTCATAGAGCGATGGATACGCGAGCACCCTCGCACCTGCGATGAGAGTGCTCCTGTCCTCGACCCATCCGCTGCGATGAATCCGGGCCGCGTGCCGGGAGGATCGGATGCCGGCGTCCAGCGCGTCCGCGCCCCAGCCCGCCGGCCCGACGATCCGCAAGTGGAGATCGGGAGCTGCATCGGCGATGCGATCGAAGGCCGCCACCAGGTGGGGCAGGCCCTTGCGCGGTTCCACGGTGCCGATGGCCAGGATGTAGGGAGGCTCCGACTCTTCGCGCCGGACGGGAGGCGACGGCGGCGTGAGCCCGTTGTGGATGGCGTGCACCCGCGCGGGGTCGATATCAAAATGCTCCATGACGTCCTCGGCCATGGACTGCGAGACCGTGTGCACGGACGCGCCGTGGTCGATGGCGCGGCCGATCAGGTCGGGATACCGCAGCGATGTCGGGCTGCAGAGCTCGGGGAATCGCACGGGAGTGAGGTCGTGCACGGTCACCAGCCGGGCGGCGCGGTGGGCCGGTGGCACGACGAAGTTGGTGCCGTGCACCACGTCCACGGGGCCAGTCCAGAGTTCGACCGCGGGATGGTCGAACCGGGCCCAAGCCCGGAGCAACGCAGCCGCAGGGATCGGGACGGTCCGGCCAGCCCGGACCGTCCCGGGCAACGCCCGCGGCAACGCCCTCCCCGCTGTCGCGCTGAGGCCATAGCCGATGACGTCGATGGTGGAATCGGTCGACACCGATGCGATGAACCCGGCCACGGAGGAGCCGACGCCCGTTCGCAGCCCGAGGAGGGGCGTGGCGTCCATCGCCACCACGACGGGCTGGACCGGGCCGGGCATGTCCCGAACCTTAGAGAGCGAGCGGAGCGGCGAACCTATTGGCAGTTGCGACAGCGGCCGAAGATGGAGAAATGGTGCGGATCGATGCTGAAGCCGAACTGCTTCTTGGCGCGCTCAGCCAGGCCGACGAACAACTCGTCCGGCGCCTTGAATGCATTGCCGCAGTGCTCGCAGACGAAGTGGCAGTGGGCACCGGCGGCGAGATGGTACGTCGCCGGTCCATGCCCGAGATGGGAATGGACGACCACCCCGAGACGCTCCAGTTCCTCCAGGTTGCGATAGATGGTCGACAAATGCACGTCAGGGGCCCTGGCCTGGACGATGGCGGCCAGGTCCTCGGCGCTGTGGTGCCCGGGATCGTTGAAGATGGCCTCGAGAAGCAAGCGTCGCGAATTCGTGACCCGCCCGCCGCTCTCCCGCACGAGGGCGAGGACGTCGTCCACCGAACTGATGTCGTGCCGGGGGGCATCTGCGCCGAGGGGTACGCCCATGACGCCTCCACTGTACGGCCTGGGGACTTATTGCAATGAATTCGCAGTTGCCGTACCGTAGCAATAGCGAGATGACTGGATCCTGCGTACTCAAGGAGTCCCACGACGTGGCGGGACCGATCGGTCGAATCAGCAAGATCCGCAACGGCCTGACACGGCGGGAGTGGGCGAAGGTGGCGCTGATGGCAGCCACCGTCGTCGGCCTGAACATCGTGGGCTGGGGCATGCTCGTCCTGGCCTTGCGAGGGCACTATCACCTCAACCGGACCGAGTTCTTCGGGTTCGGGACAGGGGTCCTGGCCTACACGCTGGGGATGCGGCATGCCTTCGATGCCGACCACATTGCGGCCATCGACAACACGACCCGCAAGCTCATTCAGGATGGTGAGCGCCCCTTGAGCGTGGGCTACT
Source organism: Acidimicrobiales bacterium (assembly GCA_036273055.1). Classification (GTDB taxonomy): domain Bacteria; phylum Actinomycetota; class Acidimicrobiia; order Acidimicrobiales; family RAAP-2; genus Bog-473. Next base: position 43,835 of record DATAXG010000021.1, read on the forward strand.
TCTTCTCGTTGGGTCACTCCACCATCGTCTTCGTCCTCGCCGTCCTGCTGAACTTCGGGATCCGTGCCCTCAACGGGGCGGTGAAGAACAACAACTCGGCGCTCCATCACTGGACCGGCATCATCGGCACCTCCATCTCCGGGACCTTCCTGTACCTGATCGGCCTCCTGAACCTGGTCGTCCTGTTCTCCATCATCAAGGTGAGCCGGGAGATGCGTCAGGGGAGGTACGACGACGCCGAACTGGAGCGTCAACTCGACGCGCGGGGACTCATGAACCGCTTCTTGGGCGGCTACGCCTCACGCGTCGACTCACCGGGGAAGATGTACCCGGTCGGCGTGCTCTTCGGATTGGGATTCGACACCGCCTCCGAGGTTGCATTGCTGGTGCTCGCCGGTTCGGCGGTCGTCGGCGGGCTTCCGTTCTACGCCGTGATCTCACTGCCCATCCTGTTTGCCGCCGGCATGTGCCTCTTCGACACGATCGACGGCTGCTTCATGAACTTCGCCTATGACTGGGCCTTCTCGAGACCCATCCGGAAGATCTATTACAACCTCACGATCACGAGCCTATCGGTCTTCATTGCCCTCTTCATCGGGACGATCGAGATCCTCGGCCTGATCGCCCAGGAGACGAATCGGAGCGGCGGCTTCTGGGACCTCATTGCGAAATTCAACATCAACCGGGCCGGCTTCGTCATCGTCGGCGTCTTCGTGGCAACGTGGCTCGTCGCGCTCGCCATCTGGCACTTCGGAGACATCGAGCGCAAGTGGGAGACGCAGTCGGCACAGGCCTACGCGCACGGCGGGACCAGCCAGAAGGACTGAGCGCCCGTTCAACGGCCTGAAGGCGCCGTCCCGGAATTTCTCGACGAATCCTCATGCGGGTTCATCCCTCGCTCCGGACTCGACCCGGAGGAAGCACAACGGAGGGTGCCATGAGTCCTGATCCGGTCGACGCGTCAGCGCAAGGTGCCGAGGGTGGTCGGGAAAATCTGAGCCGCCGCAGCTTTCTGCGCCGCGGGACGTTCACGGCGGCGGCCGTTGGGTCGCCGGCAGTGTTCCCGGGCTGTCCGGGATGGTCGCCGGGACAACGGCGGCTGCGCCGACGGTCGAATCGGACGTCAGCGATGTTGCGCCCGGCGCGATTGCCGGATCGGACCGACGCGAACGTGGCCGCCGCCAGCACCAAGGTGCCGACCGCCGTTCCCCACGAGGCCCAGTCGTGGGGCCCGCGTCACCGTTCGATCATCCGCATCTGTTGCTCATTGTGGTGTTCGCCGGCAGCGGGGGGAAGCCTGTCCAAACGCCCGATCTGCTCGGGGCTCAGCTCGACATGGTCCGCTCCGACGTTCTCTTCGACTCGCGACACGCGCTTCGTGCCGGGGATCGGAGCGATGTCGTCTCCTTTGGTCAAGAGCCAGGCCAGGGCAACTTGGCCTGGCGTGGCACCGAGCTCGGCCGCGATGGCCACAACCTCGTCGACGAGACGCTGGTTGCGCTGGAGGTTCTCGCCCACAAAGCGCGGGTTGGACTTCCGGAAGTCACTGTCGTCCATTTGATCCAACGAGTGGATAGTCCCTGTCAGCATGCCTCTTCCCAATGGCGAGTAGGCCACGAAGCCGATGCCGAGCTCGCGGAGGAGGGGCAGGACTTCGTCCTCCTGGTCGCGGGTGAACAAGGAGTATTCCGACTGGAGCGCGGTGATCGGGTGCACGGCATGGGCGCGGCGAATGGTCCCGACCCAGGCCTCGGAGAGGCCGATGTGGCGTACCTTGCCCTCGCGGACCAGCTCGGCCAGCGCGCCGACCGTGTCCTCGATCGGCGTCTTCGGGTCCACCCGGTGCTGATAGTAGAGATCGACGTGGTCCGTCCCGAGACGATCCAGCGATCCTTCCAGGGCGGTGCGGACGTTCGCCGGGCTGCTGTCGAGATGACCGGCGCCGCCGCCGGCGTGCGAGACCATCCCGAACTTCGTCGCCAGCACCACCTGGTCACGGCGCTGCTGTATGGCCTCCCCGACGAGCTTCTCGTTCGTGAAGGGGCCGTAGATCTCAGCCGTGTCGAGCAGGGTCACCCCGAGGTCGAGCGCTCGATGAATTGTCCGGATCGATTCGGCATCGTCCTCGCCCGCCCCGGTGAAGGCGGTCGACATTCCCATGGCGCCCAGGCCGATGCGGCCGACGTCCAGTGTTCCCAATGTGGCGTGCTTCATGGTCGCTTCTCCCTTCCTCGCAGGATTCGGATCATGCCAGACCTCACGATGTCGGTCCCCGGTCCCCGGTCGCCACCGGGCACCGGCACCGCAGGAGCGGAGGTCCCCCGACGCGCCATGTTGGCTACCAACAGGCTCCCTGCGACCGCCACGCCGGCGAACACGAGCAGGGGGAGTGTGATCAGGATTGCGGCGAGCGCTCCGCCGACCAGACCGGAGAGGGACTCTGCTCCCACCTGCATGGATTGGTTGTTGCCCATCGCTCTTCCCTGTCCCTCGTCCTCGGCCGCAAGGGAGAGCATGGCGGCACACGACGGGAGACAGATCGCCAAGGCGAGCGCTGTCGCGCCCAGCGTGAACCACAGCGCAGCGGTCGATTTCGGGACCACGATGATCGCCATGAGCAGGCCCATGGCGAGGGCGCTGTAGAGCACCATTGTCCGGGGGCGGGCGTGTCGCGACAGCGCGCCAACGAGCCACAGATTTGCAATCACGATGGGGACGGCGACGAAGGCGACATACTCCGACACCATTCCCACTCCCATATGGAACTCGTCCACCAGGTACATGGGGTACACGCGGAAGAACCCGAAGATCGCCAGGTAGAGGACAAAATTGATCAGGTAGAGCGGGCGCAGACGGCGGTCCGTGACGACAAGGGCCAGATTGGTGAACGACTCCAGGTACCGGCCCTTCTCACCGGAGCCCTGATGCGTTTCCCGAAACCAGGCGATCACGGCAATCGACGTCCCGGCGAGGAGGACCGTCACGGTCCAATACGGAGTCGCATAGGTGAACCAGCTCAGAAGGGAGTGATCGGCGAGCTGTCCTCCTCCGAGCGGTCCCACGACGTAGGCCAGGCTGGCGCTGAGATAGATGTAGCCGAACAACCGGCTGCGATCGGCACGCGGTGCGGTATCGGCGATGGCGCTCTGCGCCAGAACGATATTCGATTCAGACAGTCCGGCCAGGAAGCAGAACAGCATCAACAAGGGCAGGTTCTGCACCTCCAGCGCGGTGGCGATTCCGACGTAGAGGATCGTCGTTGTCGAGAGCGAGGCGACCAGGATGGGCCGTCGTCCGAACCGATCCGATAGTGCGCCGAGCACCGGCGACCCGAGGAATTGTCCCAGTGGGTACAGCGCGAGCAGAACGCCGAGGACCAAACTGCGTTGGGTCACGCTCGACGTGGCCGGCAGCATGCCGTTGTCATTCCGCAGCATCATCGGCGTGAAGGTCGCAATCATCAGGCTGTAGCCCAGAAAGCCGACGAAGACCACGACGTACAACGGCAGGATGCGACGGTTGATCGTCCCGCTCACAACGTCACCGCCAAGATCGCCGTCGTCATGATGGCGGGCAACCAGCGGGAACAGTCCGTCCTCGCCGTCAGGCCTGGCCGCCCAGGGCGCGCACAAGGATCTGGTGGGCCTCGGTGCTGCCGTCGATGACCCGATTCGCCCTCCTGGTCACACGCCAGCCGCCGGGCATGCGGGCGAACTCCCATTGATTGGCCGAGACGCGCCAGACGCTGTGGCCCTCGCTCGAGTGGAGGTAGACCTGTGAATAGGTCACCGCCTCGGCGCGGTCACCATCGATACTCACGACGGGAGCGGCTTGCACGTGCGCGCAACCCCGGCGGATGAGCTCTTGTTGGCCATGGCTCTCGACCATGGCGACGACGGCCCCGGGGCCTTCGAGGTGCGAGAGGTCGGATTCGAGGACCCCGTTCTCGTGCCACAGCGCACCGGCGGCCTCGCTGCTTCCGGTGTCGACGGCGGGGCCCCAGCTGTTGATCAGGCGCAGGACCGCGACTTCGTCCTCGAGCCGCCGCACACGCCGCTCCAAGGCGGCCAGCCGATTCTCTGCAGCGCCCTCCGTCCCCACAGGCGACTTCCTCCTTCAGCTCGGATCGGCGGTGATGTTCGGAGGCAATGTCCCGTTGGCGTCCAGAAGATGGTGGTGCGCCTCGTGTACCGCATAGCTCGCCAGACCGGCAACGGTGAATTTGTACACGCCGTCGGTTCCGCCGTCACGCACCATTGTCAGCGACCACTGAGCAGGCTGGAGCCCGTCCAGGATGGCGGCGAGACGCCGAGCCTGCGCTTCGATGTCGCCGGCCAGCTCTTCAGGGTCGAGACGGTTGTACCCGTCCCAGGCACTCTCGTCCGGATTGAACTGCGGGAAGACAGGATGGTCCTCGTCCAGCATGATGAGGATCCGATCGCCGTAGACGCGCAGGATGTCGCGCACGTGCGCCCCGTATTGCACGGGCGAGAAGATGCCCGGAGCAGGGATGGTGCGCAGGCTCGCGTCGTCCGCGTGCACCAGAAACGCCCGCCACTTCCCGGCTGACGCCATGAGCTGGGTGCAGAGGGCGGGCCGGTCCAGGGCGGCCGCGTGGTGCCCGCACTGAGGACAGCGATCCGTCTGGGCCCGAGCCCATTGCCACCCCTCGCCGCGCTGACGTCGGAGGTCGTCGAGCGTGACTCCGCCGGTTCGGTCAAGGCGAGAGGACTCGGCGGAACCGGCCATGCGATCCAGTATGACAGCCCGGAGGATCGCTCAGGCGGGGAGGTGGAGTCTCGGCAGATTGGTGCGGGGCCGGGTGATCTCGAAGAATCCATCGTGTTCTGAGAGCACTTGAATGGCGTCCCACAGTTGCAACGCGGCAGCGCCTGTGGGGGCGGGAGCCATCACCGGACCCTTGAAGCCGTGCGGTGGGTCTGTGCGTACGACGATGGTGGGCGTCTGGGTCTTAGGCCCCCCAAAGGCGTAGGCCACTTCCATCGCCTCACGGATCGGCGCATCCCATGTCTCGTCGTCCGCAGCTGCCAACACGTCAGGCCGGAGACCGCCTGCCGCCACGCAATCGGCGAGGAGCGCGTCGGGCTCAGGCCGCACCTTGGCGAAGTTGCGGGCACCCCACTCGGTGTAGAGCCGGTCCACCAGGTCATCCCCACCCTCGGCTCGCGCCGCCTCGAAGATCCGCAGCATGCGGTGTGACACGGCATGGCCGTCGAGAGCCTGCTGCCGGTATTCCTCGGGAACCGTGGGCGCCACGCCGTAGTCGTCGCGAATCTCGAGGCAGTAGGAGCGCCAGATGAGGGCCAGGTGCCGGTCCGGCGCCACCTCCCTCAACCAGCGGGAGGTGACCCAGGCCCACGGACAGCTGGGGTCGACGAAGACCTCGACGTCGGTCATGGTTGCAGGGTACCCGGGAGGCTCCTCCGTGCCCGCAGCGCCGACCGGTACGCTCGACTTCCAATGAGGCAGGGAGTGCGACGACGCCGGGGCGGGTCGCTCTGACCGCCGCCGAGACCGCGCACGAGCGGTTCCGCCGATGGGCCGCCACCATGCTCTCCCACAGGGGGGGTGAGCATGGTATCCACCATGATGCGGAGCGAGCGCGGACCTTGTATCAGACCTCGACCATGTCGGCGCTCCTCGATGGCATCTACGACGGATCCGTCACGATCGCCGAGCTGTTGACGCACGGTGACTTCGGTGTCGGGACCTTCAATCAGCTCGACGGTGAGATGGTGGTCAACGATGGCGTGTGCTTTCACCTCTTCTCGAACGGGGAGGCACGGGTCGCAGGACCGGACGAGCTGACCCCGTTCGCGGCAGTCACGACGTTCGAGGCCGACAGCCGGTTCGACATCGTTCGCACGACATCCCGCGCCGATCTTCTGGCTCTGATCGACGAGCGCCTCTCGAGCGAGAACCTGTTCCATGCGATCAGGGTTGCTGGGCGGTTCACCACCGTCTCGACGCGGACCGCGGCGCGGCAGGAAGCCCCGTACCGGCCGCTGGCGGAAGCCACCGACAACGAGACTGAGAGGACCTTTACGGAGACCGGAGGTGTGCTGATCGGCTTCCGCATGCCCGACTACGAGCAGGGTATCTCCGTTGCCGGTTATCACCTGCACTTCCTCACGGACGACCACACGGCAGGTGGGCATGCGTTCGACTTCGTGCTGGAGGACGGCGTCGTCGAGGTCTCGACCGTGTCGGAGCTCCGGCTCAGCCTGCCGACGTCCGGTCCGTTCCTCGCCGCCAATCTGCACGGAAGGGACATGGAAGCGGAGATTCGCAAGAGCGAAGCGTGACAGCGACGACTACGACTGTGAGGCAAGCGCTGCGTCGAACATTTCCTTCATGATCGGACCCGCCACGCCGGCGCCGTTGTCGGCCTGGTGCTGGAGGGGCACCACGACCGCGATGGCGATCTGCGGGTCGTTGGCCGGAGCGAAACCAATCATCCAGTCGTCCGTGTTGGCCTGAGGATTGCCGGTCTGCGCCGTGCCGGTCTTGACCGCGACGTCGAGATCGGCCGGAAAGCCGACGCCTGCGGCCGTGCCCATAGGGTTGGTCACCACCGTCTTCATCAGCGCAGTCACCTGCGTTGCCGCCGCCGCCGAGACCGCCTGCTTCCAGGGCGTCGGCGTGTAGGTGCTCACCACGCCGCCTCGATTGTCGATGATCTGCGACATGAGGTGCGGGGTCATGATCGTGCCGCCGTCGGCGATCCCCGCGGCCACCATGGCATTGGAGAGCGCGCTGGCCTGATCACTGAGCTGCCCGATCGCCGTGTCAGCCAGTTGCTCCTGATTGGGCGGGGTCAGAGTCGAGGCGGCCGGAATGGAGGGGGTGGCCACCCAGGCATCGGGGAGATCGATCGGCGGGCGGGAGTTGTAGCCGAACAATTGGGCCTGTTGGATCAAGGTGGGAGCGGTCAGCTTGACCCCCAACTGCCCGAAGCCCGGGTCGCACGACGTGGCGAACATGTCGTCGGCCATGGTGCCACCGCAACCCTGCGTGCCGTCGTTGGTCATCACCTTGTCCGAGTTCGGAAAGGTCGTCGACGCCGCAAACGGGAAGTCGAAGGTGGAGAGACTGGGATTTAGGTTGTACACGGCGGAGGCGGTCACCACCTTGAACGTGGAGCCCGGAAAGAAGGTCTCTCCGGTGGCGAGTGGCAGCCCCGGATAGAAACCCTCGTGATCCTTGGTGTTGAAGTAGGCGAGCGCCGCCAGCTTTTGCTCCGCGGTCCCGGCCACGGTGTTCGGCGCTTCGAGCGGGGACGGGTCGAACGTAGGGGTGGAGTAGTCGGCGACGACTGCGCCGGTCTTGGGGACTATGGCCACGATCGCCGCATCGTTGTTGTTCCCCGCGAGGTGGCTCAGAGCCGTCTGCGCCGCCTCCTGGAGTTTGGGATCGATCGTCAAAATCACACTGTCGGTGGTGACCGGCGTCGGGGACAATCCGAGGGCCTGTGACAGATTCTGCGCCGGATGCTTATGGATCCGGAGGTCGTCGTTGTACTCGTACTCGATGCCCGCCGTGCCTTCGTAGGTGGAGTCGAACCCGACAACCTGTGCGTACAGGGAGCCGCCGGGGTACACACGCGTGTAGTCGTAGCTCCCGGTCGGCGCCTTGACCGACTTGGCCAGCACGGTTGTCCCGTCATCGGCATAGATGGCCCCGCGTTGGTTGTCCGCAGCAGTGGCGATGTTGCCCGGGTTGTTCGGTGAGGCCTGCAGGGTCGGAGCCTTCACGTCCTGAATGTTGACGAGCTGCACCACGACTGCTCCCAAGCACAGCACCATGATCAGACCCAGCCAGCGGATCCGTCTCCCCACCTACCGGTGCCTCCGGAGGCGAGAGAGATTCCTTCGCATCGGATCAGTGTGGAGAATTCGGCTGTTCGTTGTGTAGAGACAACGCTGCCCATTTGTGTGGGCACAATTGCCCACTCGAGTCTCTCCGTTGGCCCAGGGGGCGCCTCGAGAATGGTCGGCGGCGAGACCTAGTTGCGGAGCTCGACGGCAGCCGCCAGACGGATCAAGTCCGCCCGTCTGCGAAAGCCGGTCTTCTCGGAGATCCGATCGAGATGCGATCGGACCGTGCTGGTGCTGATGTACAGACGTTCGCCGATCTCCCGATCGCTCAAACCCTCGACGACGAGGGCGAGGACCTGGCGTTCACGGGGGGAGAGGTCAGGCATGTGGCCCTGGACGGCGCGACTCGTCTCGGTGACGTTCGGGTCGTCGTCGGCCAGGAACACGAAGACCTGCTCCCCACACTGGATGCGATCCCGG
>DATAXG010000022.1:0-11650 GCA_036273055.1 Acidimicrobiales bacterium
CACCGCAAGGGCTGGTCCATGACCGGCAACGCCAATGGCGAGCTCACCATCGTCGGTCCCACCGGCCGGGTCATGACCTCGCGCCCCGACCCACGCTGGACCAGGGTGACGGACCGGCGCTGATCCGGCGGGGCGGGCTGAGCGGTCGGTTCAGCAGCCTCGACAGATTGTCGGCTTGCTCAGCTCGGAACGCAGGGCGTGGGGTTGAACGACGGTGGTGCCGGCGCCGTGGTGGTCGTAGCCCCTGAGGACGACCCACCCGACGAACCGCTCGACGTGGTCGGGGCCGCCGGCGCCAGCGTCGTCGTCGTGACAGGGGGTGGCGGGTTGGGCTCGCCTGCTGCGTCCGGTGGCGGATTGGTCGGCGTCTGCAGGTCAGAGCCGAAGAGATTCACCAGCATCTCCTGGGACTCGGGCTGCTGCACCGTCAGCACGTCCCCGAGGTCACCGAAGTCGTTGGCCGCCTCGGTAGGCAGCGTCAACGCGTTGAGGTTGGACGGGTCGAAGGAGTGGTAGTCCAGGGCCAGCCCGATAAGTTCGTTGACGCCGAAACCGTCGTCGATGGTGATGCCCTCGTGGATGGAGCCGATGAAAGCGTTCACGGTGAGGGGGCTTATCTTGGACTTGGCCGCGGTGATCACGGACCGGAGGAACACGTCCTGGCGTTGGATCCGGCCGAAATCGCTCGTCCCGTCGAATTGCCAGTACCCATGGGAGTAGTACTCGTAGTGGCGGGCGCGGGCGACGGCGAGAGCCTGAGCCCCGTTCAGCAACTGGCAACCGGGCGTCGTGATGTTGAGGCCCGAGTACGAGTCTTTGGCGGGGTAGGGGAAGTTCAGATAGATGCCCCCTAGCGCATTCACTGCGTCCTGGAAGCCGGCGAAGTCGACCTGGACCACGTGGTTGATGGGGATGCCGAAATTCGCCGTGATGGTCTTGACCAATTGGTCCGCACCCGAGTTGTACGACGAGTTGATGCGGTTGTAGGTGCCGAACTGCGAGTTGTCCGGAGGCAGCATCGAGACCACGGTGTCCCGTGGAATGGACAGAACCTGTATCTGCTTGGTGGACGGCGTCACACGCCACAGCTGCACGACGTCACTGCGCTGGCCAGTGACCACCGAGGATGAGCCGAAGGCTTGACTCGACTCGCCAACGCGGCTGTCCGAGCCGATCACGAGGATGGTGAAGGGGGCGCCGCTCGCAGCCGCCACCTCGGCGTTGATATGGACCTTGTTGATCTGGTTGTAGCGATACCACACGTAGCCGTACCCGCCACCGATCACGGCGGCGATGAGGACGATCACGGCGCAGAGCGCCACCACTACCTTCTTGCGTCTGCTCCACTTGGGCTTCCCGCTCGCCCGGGCCTTGGACTTGCCCCGCTGCGAGTCAATGCGAGCCCCCAGGTCGCGCAGACCCGATTCATTGGCCACGCTCTGGCCCTCGGGCCCGGAGCGCATCTCCCGACCGAGCGCGGCCAGGCCGTCTTGGTTCGCGGCCTTGCTGCGGCGCCTCTCGGGGGAGCGATCCGACCCGTCGCCCGTTGGACGACCGTTCGCCATGGAGAAGAACGGTACCAAGCACCGTTGCGCAGGTGGCGGCAGGCGCTCAGCCGGGCGCCCCCGTGCGCTTGTCGGCGCAGCTCAGCGTTTGTCCAGGTACCCGGCGTACCCGGTCTGCTCGAGCTGCAGCGCCAACGCTGCATCGCCCGTGGCAACGATGCGACCGTCGACCAGAACGTGCACCAGATCAGCTTCGAGTTGTACCAGGAAGCGGCTGAAGTGGGTGATGGCCAGCAGACCGACGCCCCACTCTGTGGTCGCGTGCTGTAGACGGCGCGCCACTTCGCCCAGTGCGTCGACATCGAGGCCCGAGTCCACCTCGTCCAGGATGCTGACGGCCGGGCGGATCACACCGAGCTGGACCATCTCGGTGCGCTTGCGCTCGCCGCCCGAGAGATCCACGTTGAGGGGTCGGCGCAACAACCGGGACTCGAGGCCAACGGCCTTCGCCTCCTCCTCCATGCGTCCCTGCAGCGTGGCGGCCGGCTCCGGGCCGACCTCGCTGACGGTGCCTCCGGCTGCGGCAGCCGCCAGCAGCGAGTGCAGGCTCACCCCCGGGACCTCCACCGGATTCTGCAGAGCGAGGAACAGGCCCGCCCGGGCCCGCTCCCAGGCCGGCCGCCCGGTGAGTTCCTGCCCGTCCATGGTGATGGAGCCCGATGTCACCTCGGTGCCGGGACGACCCATGAGGGCGTGGGCCAGGGTGCTCTTCCCCGATCCATTGGGTCCCATGAGCACATGGACCTCGCCGCTCCGCACGGTGAGGTCGATGCCGTGCAGGACCTCCTTGCCGCCGGCGGAGGCGTGCAGGTCACGGACCTCGAAAACATGCTCCATGGTCATGGGAGCACCACGGTGACCGCATCATCATCCACGACAACCTCGTACACGGCCACAGGCTGTGTCGCCGGCAGCGAGCACGGTGCTCCGGTCAGGAGATCGAACGTGCTCCCGTGGCGAGGACACTCGATCTGGCACTCCTCGGGCCACACCTCGCCCTCGGACAAGGAGTAGTCCTCATGGCTGCACTCGTCATCGACCGCGTAGAAGTCGGCGCCGATACGCACCAGCGCGATCCGGCGGCCGGACACGTCGAAACGCCGCGCCTCACCCGAGGCCAGGTCGTCGGGCGCACAGAGCGCCACGGTCTCAGACACCGGCAGGCAGCGCTCTGCCGCCCAGCGCAACGTCGAGACGATCATGGACTTCACGCTCCAGGAACGGGATGAACTCAGGAACGGGTGAGCGGGCGATGATGGCATCGAAGAACCCGCGCACGATCAGGCCCTCGGCCACTTCTGGCGCCACTCCACGCGATTCGATGTAGTAGCGCTGGTCCTCGTCGACCGGGCCGACCGTGGAGGCGTGGGAGCAGCGGACGTCGTTCTCCAGGATGTCGAGATTGGGCACGGAATCGGCGTGGGCCCCCTCGTCGAGCACGAGGTTGTGGTTGGTCTGGCGGGCGTCACTCCGCACGGCCCCGCGATGGACCCGGATGAGCCCGCTGTAGACCGAGCGGGACGTCCCCGCCACTGCGCCCTGGCACAGCAGCTCGCTCGCGGTACGCGCGGCCACATGGTCTTGGAGGGTGCGAATGTCGTGGACCTGGGTCCCGTCACCGAGATACGCGGAGAGGATCTCGCTGCGGGCGTCCTTCCCCTCGACCGAGACGTCGGCGCGAACCCGATCGTACGAGGCACCGAGTCCAACGGTGAAGGTACGCAGCGATGACTTCGCCGTGCCGCGCCCGGCCAGGCGGGCGATCGACCAGGCAGCGTCACCGAGAATCTGGAGGGAGACGTAGCCCAGCGACGCGCCGTCGGCGGCGGCCAGTTCGGTGACCGGCACGACAAGCGAGCGGTCGGCTCCCCCGGCTCCGGCGAAGACCTCCACGACGGAAATCCTCGAGCCCCCGCGAGCGCGCACGATCGTACGAGGGAATGCGGACGTGCCGTCGCACCAGTGCACGATGAGCACCGGCGCCTCGACCTGCACGCCCTCAGGAACGTCGACGAAGACCGGATCAGCGGCGAAGGCGTCGTTGAGTCGTACCAGGGCGTCCCCGCCCTCTTGCACAGAGCCCAGCATGGCGGCCGAGGCGGGCACGTCGTCGGCGCGCCCGAAGACGACGTCGCCACCGGACGCGCCGGAGCTGAAAACGCCGGCACGCCCGTTGTGCACGAGCACGCTTCCCGCAACCGACCCCAGCGCCGTGGTCAGCGCGGCCAGCAACTGGTCGCCCGCGGGAGCCGGCCCGTCGAGGGTCGGGGGGGCGAATCCGTCGAGATCGAGGCTGTCGATGGGCGTATAACGCCAGACCTCTTCACTCTCGGAGGGCAGCGCGCACGAGGCCAGGACCTCGTAGGCAGCGGCCCGCCGCCGGCGGAGCCAGTCCGGCCCGTCCAGGGCCGCGGAAGCCTCAGCAGTGAAGGTGTGCAGGGTCACGTCAACTTTCGGATTGCCAATGTGGCCATGCACTCTACCGGCCTCACGCTGGCTTCCCCACCAGGGCGGATTAGCCTTCGCAGCATGGGAGAGATCGCCGATTTCGAGTCACCGGTACTGCGCATTGCGTACGACGAGGCGGACGCCGGAGGTGTCGCCACTTTGTGGCTGGACCGCGCCGAGGCACGCAACGCCATGGGGGTGGACCTGTGGCGGGATCTCCCCCGGGCCATGGAGGCGCTGTCCGCCGACATCACGGTCCGCGTCGTGGTCGTGGCCGCAGAAGGCCCGCACTTCTCCGTCGGCCTCGACCTCAAGGCGATGGGCGGCACGCTCACCGCCGGCGGAGGCGCCGGTGGAAGCAACACTCCCCCGTCCATGGCTGCTCGGGCCCGCAGCGGCCGCACCGAGGTCCTCCGGCTGCAGGAGGCCATCACGTCGGTGGCGCGCTGCCCCAAGCCAGTCATCGCCGCAGTGCACGGCTACTGCATCGGCGGCGGCGTCGACCTCATCGCGGCTTGCGACATCCGGCTGGCCTCGGCGGACGCCATCTTCTCGGTGCGCGAAGCGAAGGTGGCCATCGTGGCCGACCTCGGCAGCCTGCAGCGGCTGCCGAACATCATCAACGCCGGCCATCTGGCCGAACTGGCCTATACGGGCAAAGACATCAGCGCGGAGCGGGCCAAGGAGATCGGGCTGGTGAACGACGTCGCCGCCGACGCCGATGGCGTCCACAAAGCAGCCCAGTCCCTGGCGCTGGAGATCGCGGCCAATTCCCCGATCGCGGTCCAGGGCACCAAGGCTGTGCTGGCGGCCAACGAGGGTCGGACAGTGGCCGAGGGCCTCGACTACGTCGCGACGTGGAATGCCGGGATGCTGGCCTCCGACGACCTCGTCGAAGCGATGACGGCTTTCATGGAGAAGCGCACGCCGAAGTTCACCGGTCGCTAGACGGCGTCAGCGCTTGCGGCGCCACCAGCGGTTGGCGGAGCGATCCCGGCGGGCGTCCTCGGCCCGCACCGAATCGAGCACGTCCGGCGCCACCTGGTTCACGAGGTCCTCGGCCGAGTCGAGCAACTCCCCCACGTTCGCACCCCCCGCGCCCGGCTCTTCCTCGATGGCGGGCTCCACCAGGCTCCCGTGCACCCAGCCCACGTCGGCCATCCGCCGGTGGTACGACGGGCAGTTCTCGGGGCAGCGCCAGGGTGCCTCGGGCGCCAGATCGAGGACGCAGAACCGGGCGGCCTCGCCTGAGGCGTAGGTCCTGCTCTGGAAATGCGTGCATTCCTCTCGCATCGGCACCGTTCCATGGTGCCACGCCGCAGGCGGAGCTGCCGCCGCACACCGAGGCGGTCAGCCGACCGAGCCCTCCATCTGCAGCTCGATGAGGCGGCTCCACTCCACCGCGTACTCCATCGGGAGCGTACGGGTCACGGGCTCGATGAATCCATTGACGATCATGCCCATGGCCTGCTGCTCGGAGAGCCCCCGACTCATCAGGTAGAAGAGCTGGTCGTCGCCGACCTTCGAGACGGTGGCCTCGTGGCCGATGCGGGCACTGCGCTCGCCCACCTCCATGTACGGCTTGGTCTCGGAGATGGAGTCGTCGTCGAGCAGCAGGGCGTCGCAGCGCACGAACGACTTGGCGCCGTAGGCAGCGGGGTCGACGTGCACCTTGCCCCGGTAGGTCGTGATGCCGCCGTCCTTGGAGATCGACTTGGACACAATGGTCGAGGAGGTCTCCGGGGCGATGTGGTACATCTTGGCGCCGGCGTCCTGGTGCTGGCCCGCACCGGCGTAGGCGACCGAGAGCACCTCGCCGCTGGCCTTGGGTCCCATCAGGTAGACCGACGGGTACTTCATGGTCAGGCGTGAGCCGATGTTGCCGTCGATCCATTCGACGTGAGCCTCGGCCTCGGCCCGAGCCCGCTTGGTGACCAGGTTGTAGACGTTGGTCGACCAGTTCTGGATCGTCGTGTACGTGATGCGCGAGCCGGGCAGGGCGACGAGCTCGACGACAGCGGAATGCAGCGAGTCCGTTGAGTACACCGGAGCAGAGCAGCCCTCGATGTAGTGCACCTGAGAACCTTCGTCGGCGATGATCAGCGTGCGCTCGAACTGGCCCATGTTCTCGGCGTTGATCCGGAAGTAGGCCTGCAAGGGCATCTCCACCTTGACGCCCGGCGGGACATAGATGAAGGAGCCCCCCGACCACACGGCCGAGTTGAGGGCGGCGAACTTGTTGTCGTTGGGCGGGATGATCTTTCCGAACCACTTGCGCACGATGTCGGGGTACTCACGCACCGCCGTGTCCATGTCGCAGAAGAAGACGCCCTGCTCCTCGAGATCCTCGCGGTTGCGGTGGAACACGACTTCCGATTCGTACTGGGCCGTCACGCCTGAGAGGTACTTCCGCTCGGCCTCGGGGATCCCCAGCTTCTCGTACGTGTTCTTGATGGCGTCCGGCAGGTCTTCCCACTTGTCCACCTGACCACCGGTGGGCTTGATGTAATAGAAGATGTCGTCGAAGTCCAGTTTCGGCATCTGCGTGGCGAACCACGGCGCCATCGGCTTGCGCTCGAAGTTCTTCAGGGCGCGGAGCCGGAAGTCCCGCATCCACTCGGGCTCCTTCTTCATCTCCGACATCTCGCGCACGATCGACTCGTTCAGGCCCTTCTTGGGCTTGAAGACGTAGTCCTCGGCGTCGCTCCACCCGAGCTGGTACCGCCCGAGGTCGAGATCCGTGGTGGCCATCTGCCTCCTGAAATCACAGGGAAGGGGGGAATTTCCCCTATGGAGATAGTAACAACTACCCGGGCCAGCCGAAACGCATTCTCGGCGTACTGGTATGTCGCCAGCCGTGGCAGGCTCTCGAGCCTATGACCAGCCCTCCCAGCGCACCGCGGCGCCCGCACGTCATATCGGCCCACGACGACGACCGCGACGATCCCTGGTTCTGGCTCAGGGAGCGCGAAGACCCCGAGGTCCTGGCCTACCTGGAAGCCGAGAACGCCTACACCGAGGAGGCCACGGCCCCACTCGCCGCCTTCCGCACCCGCCTCTTCGAGGAGATGAAGGCCAGGATCAAAGAGACCGACATGTCGGTGCCGACCCGGCGGGGACCGTGGTGGTACTACTCGCGCACCGAGGAGGGGAAGGACTACGGCATCCACTGCCGGCGCCCCGCCCGCGGCCTGCAGGAGCTCCCGCCGGCCGGGGAACCCGGTGAGGAGGAGCAGGTCCTGCTCGACGAGAACGTGCTGGCCGCGGGCTCGGACTACTTCGCCGTGGGCAGCGCCGCGGTGAGCCACGACCATCGCTGGCTGGCCTACTCGACCGATCGCCAGGGCAACGAGAAGTACGAGCTGCAGTTCCGCCCGCTCGATGCCGGCATCCCGTCCGCCCCCGAGGTCGTCCCGGACACGGGGTACGGCCTGGCCTGGGCGGGAGACGCTGATTACGTCTTCTACGTCCGCATGGACGACGCCCAGCGACCCTTTCAACTGTGGCGCCATCAGGTCGGCCGCGATCCGGCCGGCGACGTGCTGGTCTTCGAAGAGGCTGACCGACGCTTCACGCTCGGGACCGGCACGACCCGGGACCAGGCCTGGGTCCTCATCGGCCTGCACAGCACCAACACCTCCGAATGGCTCGCCATCCCCACCGCCGACCCGCTGGCCGAGCCCCGCGTCGTCCTGCCGCGCCGGGAGGGCGTGGAGTACGCCGTCGACCACCTCACGCCAGCCGCGCCCGCCACGCCCGCCACGCCCGCCACGCCCGACGCCGTCGGCTGGTTCCTGGTCCTGACCAACGACGAGGCCCAGGACTTCCGGGTGCTTGCCGCGCCCGACAGCGCAGCGCTGGAAGGCGGGACGCCGCGCGAGGTCTGGCGCGAGGTCATCCCCCACCGTCCGGGGACGCGCATCGAGGACGTCGACGCCTTCAGCCGGGCCCTCGTCGTGAGCGAACGCGCCGAGGCGCAGACCCAGGTGCGCGTCCTGCCCCTTCCCGCCCCCGTCGCCGTCGCCGTCGGCGATCACGCAGCGTCCGGCGTAGACCCGTTCGCCGGCGACCTCCTCGAAAACGGCTGGATCATCCCGTCCATCGAGAGCCCGTCGTCCACCTGGCTCGGCGCCAACTCCGAGCCCGACCCACAAGCGCTCCGCTTCGGGCGCACGTCGATGGTCACGCCGTCGAGCGTCCTGCAGATCACCCTCGGCGAGCGCGAGGAGACCCTCCTCAAGCAAGAGCCCGTGCTCGGCGACTTCGACCCGGACCTCTACACCACGTATCGAGAATGGGCCGTCGCACCGGACGGCACCCGAGTCCCGATCTCCGTCGTCCACCGCAAGGACCTCGAGCTCCCGGCACCGCTGGTCCTCTACGGCTACGGCGCCTACGAAATGAGCATCGACCCGTCCTTCTCACCGCACCGTCTCTCGTTGTACGACCGCGGCGTCGCCTTCGCCATCGCCCATGTGCGCGGCGGCGGGGAGATGGGCCGCACCTGGTACGAGGACGGCCGCATGGAGCACAAGCAGAACACCTTCACGGACTTCATCGCGTGCGGACGCCACATGGTCGAGGCCGGGATCGCGCGCCCGGGTCAGCTCGTCGGGCGGGGCGGCTCGGCCGGCGGTCTGCTCATCGGTGCCGTGGCCAACCAGGCCCCCGAGCTCTTCCGTGCGCTGGTGGCGGAGGTGCCCTTCGTCGATTGCGTGACGACGATGCTCGATGACGAGCTCCCGCTCACCGTCGGCGAATGGGAGGAGTGGGGCAATCCCCTGGCCGACGAGTCCGCCTACTTCCGTATGCTGACCTACTCGCCCTACGACAACGTGACGGCGCAGAATCCGGACGGGTCGCCGCGCACCTATCCGGACCTCTTCGTCACGGCGGGCCTCAATGATCCCCGCGTGGCCTATTGGGAGCCCGCCAAGTGGGTGGCCAAACTGCGGGCCGAATCCCCCTCGACCAGGGTTTTTCTCAAGACGGAGCTGGGCGCCGGCCACGGCGGGCCCTCGGGTCGCTACGACGCCTGGAAGGAAGAGGCCCTCGTCTACACCTTCCTGCTCGACGTCCTGGGCCTGGCCGAAAGAGGCTGACGGACACACCGGGCCGGCGACGCGGGTACTAATCGGTCGTTGTCGTCGTTTGGAAGTTGAGCGTGAAGGGCGCCTGGTTGCCCGGTGGCAGCGCCACCGTTGAACCGTTGACGACGGCCGAGAACGCGGCGGGTGCGCCGGCGATCACCGTGACCGGTCCGGTGGCGGCGATGTTGTGCGACTGGCCCGACTGCAGCGTCGTGGTGAAGAGCACCGCACCCGTCGCTGTGTTGGTCACGTCGACCCAGCATTCCCCTGTCGTGGCGGCGATGGTGAGCGAGTAGTCGGACCCCGACACCGTGTAGGTGGCGGTGTGCGCCGTCGACGTGGTGGGCGCCGAGACGACGGGCGGCGCGGTCGTGCTCGTCGTCGTCGTGGTCGCCGTCGAATGGCGGTGCGCCGGTTGGGTCGTGTTGGTGGTGGCGGCACTGGCCGACTTGCCGTGATGCTTCGTCGGGTTGTTGGAGTGCAAGCCGGTGAGGATCAGCACGAGCACGAGCACGAGGACCGCACCGACCGCGGCGGCCGGGGCGCCCATGCGGCGCGGTCGGTGGTTGATGGAGTGGATGACCCGGTCCTCGTTCCCGGTCATGAAGGTCACCGGGACCGGCTCCGGATTGGCGTCGTCGAAGGTCAGCGGCTTCGACTGGTTGGGCACGGGCGGGGGTGGCACCGGCGGGACGACCGGTCGGTCCGACTCGGTGAGCCGCACGGTCGACGAGCCCGAGACACGGAACGCGCTGGCCGGGAACGCCGACCGGTCCGCGCCGCCGGACGGGCCGGCCGCGCCGGACGGGTCGGAGGAGTCGATCGAGCCGGACGGGCCGGCCGCGCCGGACGAGTCCGACGAGCCGGACGGGCCGGACGAAACGTGTCCTTTGCTGCCGTTGGGGGCGACGCCCGTGGGGTGTCCCCGCATCTCCTCGAGCGTGTGCAGCTGGCGGTGGTAGTGCTCGACGGAATGCACATCATCGTGGGAGCGCCGGAGCATCAGCACGGCCGCGGTGACGCCAAGCACCACGACAACAGCGATGAGCCAACCGATCAGCACCGTCCTCTATTCAACAGGATCAGGGGGGCGCCGCATACCGCGGGGCCATGTCGATTGGGAGTCCTCGGGTAAGGCCCGGCGCAGAAGGCCGAGGTGGCCTCAGGAAAGGCGGGGCTGAATCTCCTCCGGGATGTCATCGCGCCCCGGGTTGCTCTGATCCCGCTCGGACAGGATCGGCTCGGTGACGCCCCAGTCGGCGCCGACGGCCGGGTCGTCCCAGGCCAGCCCGTGCTCGTCGGAGGCGTCGTAGTAGTTGTCGACGAGGTAGGTGAGGAGGACGTCGGTGAGGGCGGCGAACCCGTGGGCGACCCCCGGCGGGATGTAGACGCCCTGGTCGACGTCGCCGTCGAGATCGATGACCTGGGTCGCCCCGTCGGTGCGGGAGCCGGCGCGGAGGTCGTGCAGGACGACGCGGACCTTGCCGCGCAGCGCATACCAGTAGTCGGCCTGGTGCAGGTGGAAGTGCAGACCGACGAGCGCACCGGCCTGCTTCTCCGAGCGGTTGCCCTGGATCATCTCGGGGCGGTCGGGGAACCAGCTGCGCCGGTACGTCTCGACGAAGCGGCCCCGGTCGTCGCCATGCACGTCGGGGTGCACGACGACGACGTCGTCTATGACTGTGGACGGAGTGAGCTCTGGCATCGCGCGAACGGTATCAGGAGGCGTAGCGCCCGAAGCCGCCCCGGTAGAACAGCAGCGGGCTGCCCTCGCCGATCTCCATGGCGACGACGTGGCCGGTGACCAGCTCGTGGTCGCCGCCGTCGAAGATGTCGCCGAGGCGGCACTCGACGACGGCCAGCGAGTGGTCGATGACGGGCGCACCGGTGATGCCGTGCGTCCAGCCGACGCCACCGAACTTGTCGCCACCCGAGACGGCGAAGGAGCGGCAGAGGACCTCCTGGTGCTCGCCGAGGATGTTGACGCAGAACGCTCCGGCCTTGGCGATGCGGGGCCAGCTCGTGGAGCTGCGGGCGGGGGCCAGGATGACCATCGGCGGGTCGAGAGACAGCGCGGCGAACGACTGGCAGCTGAAGCCGACGGGGACGCCTTCTTCCATGGCGGTGACGATCGTGACCCCGGTGGCGAAGTGGCCGAGCACCTCGCGGAACCGGGCCTGGTCCAGGCCCGACATGCTTTTGACCTCGCCTTGCCTTATGCCTTGCCGAGGTCGATCGACTGGGACTCGTGGGCTGACGAGACGTCCTCGATGCCCTTGGCCTCGGGGAGCCGGCGGGCCTGGTTGAGGATGCGGTCGAGCTCGCGGTCGGTGTGCGACGGGTCGTGGTGCGAGAGGAGGAGGCGCTTGGCGCCGGACTCGGCCGCCACGTGGACGGCGTAGGCGGCGGTCGAATGGCCCCAGTCGGCTTTGGCGGAGAACTCGTCGTCGGTGTACTGGCCGTCGTGGATCAACAGGTCCACGTCCTGGCAGAGCTCGAGCACGGCCTCGGGGATGGCCCGGCGGTCGAGCGGCGCCTGATGGTCGG
>DATAXG010000023.1:0-17061 GCA_036273055.1 Acidimicrobiales bacterium
GGACGATGTTCGTCTGGGCCCCGATCCCCGAGCCCTACCGCGAAATGGGCTCGCTGGAATTCTCGAAATACCTGGTCAGCGAGGCGGGCGTCGCCACTTCACCCGGCGTCGGCTTCGGCCCCGGCGGGGACGGACACGTGCGTTTCGCGCTCATTGAGAACGAGCAGCGCATCGGCCAGGCCGTGCGCCATCTGCGCGCCGCCCTCACGAAGCTGGGATAACGGGCGACCTTTTCCAGGCGCCCTCACAGCTTGGTTTGAGGCAAGTGCGGGAGGATCCGCACGTGTCGAGTGCGGAACAAGCGGTCGCGCCGCGGGGACTGACGCCGGCCTACGGTGCCATCCCGGGCACGGGTGGCGGATACATCAGCCAATTCGACTCGTTCCGCGTGATCGCCTGCTGCGCCGTCGTACTCCAGCATTCGCTGCTGTGGAACGTCCAGGCCGGCAACACGACGGCGTGGGCCTTCGTGATGCTCCTCCACTTCAGCCGGACGGCCTTCTTCTTCCTCGCTGCCTTCCTGTTGACCTATTCCCAGATCACACGACCACGCTCGACCGTTGGGTTCTGGCGCCGGCGCTATGTGCAGCTCGGCGTGCCCTTCCTCGCCTGGACGCTCATTTACTGGGTCTTCACCATGATCACCGGCAACACGTGGGACCAGGCGTGGTCGCTGCTCTGGAACTACACGGTGTACGGCTACTACCAGCTTTACTTCGCGGTCGTTCTGTTGCTCCTGTACCTGGTCTTCCCGGCCATGCTCCGCGCCATTCAGGCCACCTCACACCACGTCGTGCTCATGGTCGCCAGCCTCCTGTTCGCCCTCCTCCTGGCCGCCGACCTCCACTACACCTCGTCCTTCGGGGTGGTGGGCGACTGGACGCGCGACATCGCCCCCGTGTTGCCCTGGGCCCGCAATCCGATCACCTACCAGGAGCAGTTCGTGGCGGGCATCCTGGTCGCCCTGCACTTCGACCAGGTGCGCGCGTTCGTCGAGCGCTGGTACCGCCAGGTGATCGCCGGCGCCGTCGTCATGGGCGCCATCGCCACGCTCTGGTACCTGGTGGCCGTCTGGACCGGGTCGCCGACCGGCCGGGCCTCCGACCTCTACCAGCCGGTGGCCTTCCTCTGGTTCACGGCGGCAGTGGCGGCGCTCGAGTGTGGTGCCTGGATGTGGTGGCGACGAAGCTTGCGGCGACCGAAGCGCGGGCCCCGGGTCTTCTCGGCCGAGTTCCTGGCCGGCCTGACCGGCGGGATCTTCTTGTGCCACGTGCTCTTCATCAATCTCGTGCGCACCGGTCTCGGGGATGCGGGCATCACGCCGCACCTCGGGTGGGCGGGGACCGTGGCGGTCACTTTCGTGCTCACCATGGGGAGCGCCGCGCTCTTCACCGCATTGTTCCTGCACACACCGTTGCGCTGGGTCCTGTGTGGCCCGGTGCGCGCCGAGCAGCGCGCCCGTCTCGGGCCCGAGGTCCTGGCGACAGAAGCAGCGGCCGATGCAGGCGAACCCGTCGTGGCTGCAGTGCGCGAGCCCGCACCCGTCTGAAGACGCGGCTCGACGTTCGCCCCACGACGGCGCACCACGTCGACGTCGCGCAAACTCAGCTTCAACTCAGGAAGCAAAACCAGGCGCGGTGCCTGACCTCATAATTCCCTCACATTTCCTCATGAAGTTCTTCTCCCGTTCCCAGTAGAGGCTCAGGCGAATTGGGCATTGTGGATATTGGTGAGTACTCGAGACACGAAGCCGACGCTGTGGTTTGTACGCCACGGGGAGAGCACGTGGAACGCAGCCGGGATCGTGCAGGGGCAGGCGGAGGGCCCCGTGCTCACCGCCAAGGGCAGGCGTGAGGCCGCCCGCGTCGCCGAGCAACTCCGCAAGAGCCGCGTCGCAGCCATCTACACCAGCGATCTGGAGCGGGCGCACGAGACGGCGGCCATCATCGGCCACGCCCTGCGCGTGCCGCTGCGCTACGAGCGCGCCCTGCGGGAACGGAACTTCGGCCAGGCCGAGGGTCACCCGCTCGACGAGCTCGCGACCGCCGCGTCGGGGATCGAAGGTGAGCGGGTCGTCGACGCCGACGTCCGGCCGACGGAGGGGGAGTCCGTACGCGACCTGTACGAGCGCGTCCGAGGCTTCATCGACGCCACCGAGACGGGCGCGTTGGAGGGTGATGTCGTCGTGGTGACGCACGGAGGCGTCATCCGGGTCGCCCAGGCCTACGACAGCGGCATCGGGGTCGAGGCCATGTCCTGGGGCCCGGTCCCCAACGCAAGTGTGTGGAGCCTCGGCCGGCCTCGTCCGGCCGCGGCAGTCGTGCAGTAGAGACAGCAAGGAGCCTGTGATGCGCCCATCGATGTTGCAACTTCCCCCCAGGAGCAGCAAGCCGCGAACCGAAGGCCTGACGATGATGGTCGACGGCGGGCTGCCGACGCGTCAGTTCCAGGACGTCGTGGAGAGCGGTGCCGAGTTCCTCGATTTCGTCAAGTTCGGTTGGGGGACGGCGATCGTGACCTCCGACCTCCAGCGCAAGATCGACGTGTTGCACGACGTCGGCGTCGACTACTACTTCGGGGGCACCCTCTTCGAGAAGTTCGTACTCCAGGACCGATTCGATGACTTCCGCGACCTGTGCGAGACCTTCGGGTGTCGGTACGTGGAGGTCTCGAACGGGACCATCGCCCTCTCGCACGTTGAGAAGGCCGGCTACGTGCGGAAGCTGGCGGCGGAGTTCAACGTGGTGTCCGAAGTCGGGTTCAAGGACTCGGAGCGTTCCGAGCGCCTGGCGCCGGACCGCTGGATCGAGTGCATCCACGAGGATCTCGAGGCCGGCGCGTGCCTGGTGACGTTGGAGTCCCGGGAGAGCGGCAGCTCGGGGATATGCCGGCCCAACGGCGACCTCCGCATCGGACTCATCGAGGAGATCCTCGACAGTGACGTCGACCCGGCGCGGCTTCTCTTCGAGGCGCCGTCGACACAGCTCCAGTGTTACTTCGTCCGGCGGATAGGTTCCGACGTGAACCTGGGCAACGTTGCGTCCACCGCGCTCATCGGTCTCGAGACGATTCGGCTGGGCCTCCGGGCCGATACCCTCGAATGCTTCGAGAGTGCGGTCTCGTGAGAGAGAGCCGTGATGTCTTCCATCTGGCCATCCCGGTCGACGATCTCAGCGAGGCGGAGGCGTTCTACGTGGGCGGGCTGGGCTGCAAGCTGGCCCGACGCTACGCCGACCGCATCACGATCGACTTCTTCGGGGACCAGTTGGTCTGTCACCTCGATGAGGATCCAAGCCCGCGTGCCACCGAGCTCCGCCTCTACCCGAGACACTTCGGGGTCACCTTCCGCGAGGGCCGGGACTTCGACGCGGTGCACGAGCTGTGCGTGCAGCGCAAGCTCGAGTTCTTCGCCGATGTGAGCACCCGCTTCGACGGGCAGGTCGAGGTGCACCGGACCTTCGTCCTGCGCGACCCCTCCGACAATCTGGTCGAGTTCAAGCACTACGCCGATCCCAGGATGATGTACTGATGCAGGCCGTCGCCACGAGAACGCGCACCGCCATGGACGAGCCGCCCGCCGTGGGGGTCGTCGCCCCGCCCGAACCCGACATTGCCCTGTGTGACCTCATTCGCGCCCGCTCGGTTCTGCTGGGCGATCGCCCCTACGTGGAACACGCCCGGGCTGAGGAGGCGCTGACCTTCCGCCAGCTGGAGGCGAGCATGGAGCGGTGGCGGACCCTGCTCGGCGGGGCTCGAGCCCGCGGGCTGACCACGATCGGGCTCGTCATCAGTGACCCCATTGCGTTCGCCGACATCTTTCTCGGCGCCCTCGGCGCCGGCTTCTGGGTCGCTCCGCTCGACCCCTCCATGCCGGCCGGTGGCAGCGGCGGCCTGGCGGTGACCCTGGCGCGCACGGGCATCGACGTCGTGCTGGCAGATCACCCGGCGCCCGTCGGCATTGAGGGCGAATGGGTCGAGCTTGACCGCTTGGATCAGCTGGAAGACGGGCGCGTCACGCGTCCCGGGGCAACGACCCCTCAGCGCGCCGGTGCCGGCGGCGTCGTCTTGTCGTCGTCGGGCACCACCGGCACGCCCAAGGTCGTGCGATTGGATCAGGTGAAGCTGCTGCACACGGCCCGCAGCGTGGCATCGCACCTGCAGCTCAATGCGGAGGACCGCGGCTTCAACCCGTTGCCGCTCTTCCATATCAACGCTGAGGTCGTGGGCTTGTTGTCGGCCCTGGTGGCCGGCTCCAGCCTGGTGCTCGACGACCGGTTTCACCGGACCGGCTTCTGGGACCTCATGGCCAGTCGCTCCATCACCTGGATCAACGCGGTCCCCGCCATCGTCTCGCGCCTGGGCGCGCTGCGAGCGGACGAGACCGTTCCGTCCACCGTCCGCTTCATCCGGTCGGCCTCGGCGCCACTCCCGGTCGCAGCCGCAGACCGGTTCGAGGCCAGCACGGGGATTCCCGTCATTGAGACCTACGGCATGACCGAGGCGGCCAGCCAGATCACGGCGCACCCGCTGTCCGTGCCCCGGCGCCCCGGGTCGGTTGGCCTCCCCGTCGGACTGGAGTTGCGGATCGTTCGTCAGTCCGAACCGCTCGGCAGCTCGTTGGAGGCGCCGGAGTTCCACATCGGCCACGTCGAGATCCGCGGCGTGTCGGTGATCGGGCACTATGTCGGTGACACGCATCAGGATCGCTTTCACCCGGACGGCTGGCTCCGCACGGGCGATCTCGGACACCGCGACGCCGACGGGTTCGTCTACCTCGATGCCCGGACCGATGACATCATCAACCGGGGTGGGGAGAAGGTCCTGCCCCGCGAGGTGGAAGAGGTCGTCGGGGCCGACCCCATGATCGCCTCGGTGGCAGTGGTGGGCCGGGAACACTCCGAACTCGGCCAAGTCCCCGTGGCCTTTGTCGTGCTGCGCGCTCCCGAGGCCGACGGCGACGACGTCGGCGCTGACGTCGCGGCCCGCGAGACGGCGGAGCGGATCGAGAAGGTCCTGCAACGGGATCTGGTGCGCGCCAAACGGCCGGTCGCCCTCTGTGTCGTGGAGGCACTGCCCGCCGGCGCCACGGGGAAGGTCAAGCGCCGCATGCTGGACACGCCCGAGGTGCCCGTCCTGTATACGTTCGACCTTCGGTGACTCCCGACGAATCGCCGCTGGCGCCGGCACAGCCCCTGCGGGGCACCCGCAAGAGGCTCGACCACATCGACGCCATGCGGCCGGTCAAGCAGGCGGGCGTCGTCTCGACCCACACCCTCCTCTTCTTCGCGCCCGTGGCGGCCGGGCTGGCTGTCGGAGCGTCGTTGCAGTTGCTTCACGTCACGCGCGAGGCATTCCTCTTCGTGTCCGCCTGCATGCTCGCCTACAGCGTCCGGGATCTCCCCGGGATCGACCACCGCACGTTCTGGCGCCGCCGCTTTGCGTTGGTGGCCGTGCCCTACCTCTGCTGGACGGTGATCTATTTCCTGGTCGCCCTCCCGAGCGAGCACGGCACGCCGCGGGCGGACACGATCCATCTGCTGTACCTCTTCGGGACCGGCTATTACCAGCTCTACTACCTGTTGGTCCTGCTCGAGTTCTACGCGCTGTTCCCCTTGCTCCTGCTCCTGCTCCGCAAGACCAGGGGACATCACGGCCTCCTGTTGCTCGCGAGCGGTCTGGCGCAAGTGGTGCTGGTTTCAACCATGCACTGGGGCCTCGTGCCGGCTTGGATGCAGGGCTACTGGGCCACGCGCGAGGTGACCTCGTACCAGTTCTATCTGGTGGCCGGCATGGTCGCGGCCATGCATCTGGACGAGTTCCACCAGTGGCTCTGCTCGCACGTGCTCCTCATTGTGGGAGCCACGCTGGCCGCAGCCGTCGCGGCGGAGGTCTGGTACTACATGGCGGCGGACGGCGTGGCCTCGTGGCTGGGCTCGAGCTCCGACCCCTTCCAGCCCATCGTGATCCCGTTCAACATCGGAGCCATCGCCTGCGTCTACTTGATCGGCGTGGCGTTGGTGCACCGGCGCCGCTCGAAGAGGACCCGGGCCCTGGTGCAGTCGGGCTCGGACAACTCCTACGGCATCTATCTGGCGCAGGTGCTCTTCATCACGCTCATGAGCTGGCTCGGATGGCGGCACCTCAACGCCTACATGCCCTGGCCGCTGGTCGCCGTGATCACGGTGGCGGTCGTCTTCATGCTGTGCATCGGACTGACGGAGCTGCTGGCCCGGACGCCGCTGGCCAAGCCGCTCACGGGCCGGACCCAGGTGCCGTGGCGACGGCACCCCGCAGCTCCGGTGGCCGAGCAGACCGCCCGTGTGCTCGACGGCGCCGGCGAGGAGGACGACGCTCAGGTGCCGGCGACAGCCGCAGCGATGGCGGAAGCGATGGCGCGATAGCCGGCGTCGTCGGGGTGCGAATTGTGGCCGAGCGGCGGGCTATTGCACATCCAGGTCAACGCGCAGGTCCGAGCAACGTCGGTGGGGACTGTCGGCAGGCCCGACCAACGCATGTCGTGATGGTCCCCGAGATCGAAGGCTGAGGCGACATCGGCGATCGGCACCCCCGCAGCGGCGTAGTCCGACTGCAGGGTCGTTTCGAGCCGCTCCATCACACTGAGGCTGGCGACGGCGAAGGCCTGTCCGCCCGGGCCCCTGAGGTAGTCCCCGAGGTAGGGGTCGTAGTGCCCGACACCGGCGAGGCGGGCGCCGGAGGGCGCCGCCGCCTTGATCCCCGTCAAAATCTGGGCGAGCTGGTCCTGCACGGTGGTCAACGACTCGTCGACGCAGGGCGCGTTCACGACCTCGTGGCGCAGGCACGAGAGCAGGTCGTTGAAACCGAGATCAATGGTCACCAGGACCGTGGTGGGGTGAGCCTTGAGGAACGTCTCGGCTGCGAGCAGCTGGCTCCCCTCCGCGTAGGGGCACTTCCCGCCCCCCTCGAGCACGGTCGCCGTGGTGGCGCCGGGACAACCGAGGTGCACGACGGTGAGCCCCGGCCAGCGCTGTTGCTCCAGCGCCACGAGGTCCTCGGCGTAGCCGAGGCTGGTCGCTTGCCCGTGCGGATGGGCCAGTGTGGGCTGGAAACCGACCGAGGCCGAGCCACCGATCGCCAAGAGGTAGGGAGGTGCGGTCGTCGCACCGGCAGGAGCCGACGACACGCCAAGGAGGACGGCCGAGACCACGATCACCGTCGCGGCCGCCCACGCGACACCCAGTGGTGCCCGCCGCCTCCGCTGCCACACCGCCTGAAGATGCATGCCGCCGCCGGGTCGGCGGCGCCCGGCCCGGATCACGGGAGGCCGGCGCCCGGCACGGTCGTCCGTACCTTCTCGATCGCTCCATTGCGAGATGCCCGCGCCACGGATGCGTTGCTGTCGACCGCGGTGACCAGGTAGAGCGTACGGCGGTCGTCGTCGCCCAGCATGCAGGCGTAGCAATTCCGGGACGTGGTCACGCGCTCGAGAATTTCACCGCCCTCTGTCACGCGCACGCATTCGGCCGCCAGCGCGTTGGCGACCCAGACGGATCCGTCGGCGCACAGGCAGATGCCGTCGGGGGCGACGCCCTTGAGGGTGGCCCACACCCGTCGATTGGTGAGCGCGCCGTCGGTGTCGCGATCAAATGCGCTGAGCCGTCCGCCGAAGCTCTCGGCGATGATGAGTGTGCCACCGTCCTCGGTGATGACCGCCCCGTTCGGGAACTGCAGATCGTCGGCGGCTTCGTGGCTCGTGCCATCGGGGTCGACGCGGATGAGCGACGTCGAGGCGATGACACTCGCCTCCACCAGGCCGTCGGAGAGGCCGTCGAGGTCGAAACCGAAGTTGCCGGAATAGGCCTGACCGTTCGCTGCCACCACCAAGTCGTTGGCGTGCCAGGTGGCCCAGGGCCGCAGGTCGCCGTGCTCCACCAGCGTCCCGTCGGGCTCACGCCGCACGATGGTCCGGTCGAGGCGCGAGTTGATGAGCAGGCGGCCGTCGGGGAGCCAACCCAGGCCGGCCGGCTCGCCGTCGAAGTCGACCTCGACCCGGCGCTCACCGTCGGACGAGACCGAGAAGACCGTGCGGTCGAAGAAGTCCGAGTACCAGAGGCGGCCGTCGTGCCAACGCGGGCACTCGCCGAAGAACAGGCCCGAGACGAACGGTTGGGCCGCCAGGGTTTCATTTGTCATGCTGCCTACCTCCACGCCGAGAAGGTTTCCGGCTGTGCAGTTCAGCACAGGCGGCACTGGTGCGGGGACCGCCCGCCGGGGGTACCTTTGGGTTTGTGGCGTACTGGGTGCTCAAGGGGATCCTGACCCCGATCTTCTTCGTCCTGTGGCGGGTGAAGGTTGAGGGGCGGGAGAACATCCCGAAGCACGGGCCTGTCGTGCTGGCCGCCAATCATCAGTCGTTCTGCGACTCCTTCTTCATTCCGCTGGTTGTCCGGCGCAAGGTGACCTTCCTCGCCAAGGCGGAGTACTTCGACTCCTGGAAGACCGCCTGGTTCTTCCGGGCCGCCGGGCAGATCCCGATCCGCCGGACCGGGGGGAGTGCGTCCGAGCGGGCGCTCGACACGGCTCGCAACGATGTGCTCGGGGAGGGCGACGTCCTCGGTTTGTATCCGGAGGGGACCCGCAGCCTCGATCCCTACGTGCACAAGGGACGGACGGGCGTCACGAGACTGTCACGTGAATGCGGCGTGCCCGTGATTCCGGTCGGTGTGGTTGGTACGGTCGACGTGCAACCGGTCAATGCCAACTTCATGCGGCCCTTCAAGACCGTCGTCATCCGCTTCGGCAGGCCCATGCAGATGGACCCGCCGGAGAACCCTGCGGACCCGCTGGCCAACCACGATCACACCCAGTGCCGGGCCTTCACCGACGACCTGATGCATGAGATTTCCCGGCTCTCCGAGCGCCCGTACGTCGACGAGTACGTCCCGGGCCGGGCAGGCGTGGCCTCAGCCTGAGCGGACGCGGCGTGGCGGCGTTTCGTAAGCAATCTGAAACAGGTAGTTCACATTTACCGCCTAGGTTGTGGCCAATGGCTGGCTATGTCGTGCGGATCGCGCTGCCGGACCGGCCCGGTGCGCTGGGCCTGGTGGCCAGCAGGATCGGGGCGGTGGGGGGCGACATCGTCGCCATCAACATCCTCGAGCGGGACGAGGGGGAGGCCGTCGACGAGTTCGTGATCGAGCTGGGCGGAGAGCATCTCGTCGAACTGCTGCAGAGCGAGATCCACGAAGTGGACGGCGTCTCTGTGCTCGAGATCAGGTCGGCGGACTCGACGACGTCGGCGGGCTGACGACATAGGCGCACACGTGTGCCCCGTCCATGAGGTGTGCCACGCGCCGCACTGATGCTCCGGGGAGCGCATCACGAATGAAGGCGAGCTCGCTCGAGCACGCCTGTGAGAACCCGTGGGCGACCGTCAGGATGGCGCAGTTGTGCTCGGTGATCCGCCAGCTGCCGTCGGCGAGCTTCTCCGCCTCGGCCAGGTACCCGTCCTCGTCGAGGATGGCGGTCAACGCGGCAACCTGCTCGTCGAAGGGGAGGTGCGCGGTCTTGGGTAGCGCGCCGGCGACCCGGCGCCGGCGCCGCTGTTCGAAGAGCTCGTCGACCTGGCCGGCGCCGGGGCCGCCGAGATACCCGAGCAGCTCCGTGGTGAGGTCGCCGTAGCGCTTCGGATAGAGCGTCTCGGCGGCCGGGGTCAGCTCGTAGACGTGGCGGGGACGGCCCCGGCGGGCTCCCTCGGCCACCTCGTCCCGATGGGCCAGGAGCCCGTCCTCTTCGAGACGGGTCAGTTGGAGCCGGATGGCCGCGGGGGTGAGGGCGAGTGCGTCGGCCACCGCTGCCGCGTCGAGCGGGCCCTGGCGCTTCACCAGGTTCAGAATGGCCCGCCGGGTGGTCGGCAGCTGCTGCAGCGGCGACTCGGGCCCGGCGATCTCCGTGTCGGGTGCCGGCTGCGGGCTCACGGCAGGATCAGGTGCACGTCGCCGAACTCGTGCCACAGGTACCCCTCTTCGAGTGCAGCGGAGTAGGAGGCTTCCAGGAGAGGACGACCCGCGATGGCCTCGAGCATGGCGAGGTGGGACGCCTCGGGCTCGTGCCAGCCGGTGAGGAACCCGTCGATGGAGCGCACCGGATGTTCGGGCGACACGACCGTCTCGGTCCAGCCTTCGCTCGGGTGCACGTGGCCATGATCGTCCACGACGGACTCGAGCGCGCGCACCACCGTGGTGCCGATGGCGATCACACGCCCACCGGAGCGGCGGGTGTCGTTGATGCGGTGGGCGGTGGGCAGCGACACCCGGAAGTACTCGGCGTAGGGCGGCTCGCTGGCCTCCAGGGAGGCGACCCCGGTGTGCAGCAAGAGCGGCGCCACCCCGACGCCTTTGGACGCCAGGCGCATCAGAACCTCAGGGGTGAAGGGCCGTCCGGCGCTGGGCATCTCGGCGGAGCCCGGATCCGTGGCGTAGACGTTCTGGTAGGCGCCGATCGGGTAACTGCCCTGGACGTAGCCGTAGCGGATGGGACGGCCGTGACGGGCCAGGAAACTGTGGAGACGTTCCGGTGTCTCGACGCGGGAGACCCAGAGCCGCACGCCGATCCCGCCGGGCCCGGGGGAGTAGGGGGCCAGCAGGGACACCCGGCCCCCGTCGGGCAGCCCGATGTCTTCGCCCGCGGCGGCGCCGAGGTAGGCCTGGCCATGGCGGCGGACCTCGACGGTCCACAACCCGGCCGGCAGCTGCGTCGAGAGGTGCACCTGCAGTGCCGAACCGTCGGGTCCCGTCCCGTCGACCTCGGCGGCGAGGGTGCCGGACGTGTTGATCACCACCAGATCGCCCTCGTCGAGGAAGCGGGGGATCTCGGAGAAGGTGGAGTGGACCAGCGCGCCGCTGGACTTGTTCGCCACCAACATCCGCACGGCGTCGCGCGTCATGCCGCGGTACTCCGGCGGAGAGGTCGCTTCGAGCTCGGCGGGCAGGGCGAACGACAGCGGGTGCAGTTCGGGCAGCCGGGCCGGCGTCGAATGATGGAGGCGGGGCACCGTCAGCGCGCTCATGCCACGACTCCCGTCGAGACCAATTCGGCGGCGCGGTAACGGCCGCTGGGGCGATCGCTCCCGATGAGCTCCAGGAAACCCAGGACCACCGTGCTCGGCTCGGGGCGGTCCGAGATGTCCTCGCCGGGGAACGCGGCCTGGTGCATCGCCGTGCGCAGATCGCCGGGGTCGACCGACCACACCGTGAGGGCGGGGAACTCGGCCGCCAGCACGGCGCCGAGGTGCTCGAGTGCCGCTTTGCCGGCGCCGTAGCCGCCCCACCCCTCGTACGCCTCCACCGCAGCATCGGATGTCACGTTGAGCACCCGCGGGTGTGCCGCGTCCAGTAGCAGTGGCAGCGCATCCTGGACGACGCCGAGGGGTGCGACCACGTTCACCTCGAACGCAATGCGCAGATCGTCGAGCGGGTAGTCGCCCAGCGAGGGGAGTGGAGAGGCGCCGAGTGTCCCCGCGTTGTTCACGACGAGATCGAGGCCGCCAAGCTCGAACGCGGCGGCGGTCAGGTCTTGGCGATGTGCCTCATCGGTGATGTCCCCGACGACGGTCACGACCTGAGTGCCGGACGGGGCCTCGGCGCGGATCCGTTCCGCCGCGGCGCTCAAGGTGGCGGCGTCGCGGCCGTTCACGACGAGCGACCATCCGGTCCGGGCGAGCCCCGTCGCCAGCGCCTCTCCCAGTCCCCGGGATGCTCCTGTCACGATTGCCACGCTCATGGCTGCCCACCCTTCCGAGCGGCGGGACCGCTCTTCTGGGTCAATATAACAAGCATTCCCTTGTTTTATTTCTCTCGTGATACGGCGTGTCGGGAGAGTCCGAGCGGGACCGTGACAGCCCAGGTCAGAGCACCGTCGGTCTGAGCGGGGCCGTCGTCGTGCTCCCGAGGAAGTTGGAGTCGCCCGAATAGACGGCCGTGATCGCGGCACCGTCCGACAGCTGCGAGAACACGGTGAGCGTCGCTTGCCCGTTCGAGACAGAGCCCGTGCCGATGGCGACGTCGTTCTCGAAGAACGTGACCCGGCCAGTCTCCCCGGACCCCGTCGTCGGGAAGACCGTCGCGGTCAGGCTGACCGGCTGACCGGCGGTCGACAGATTGGCCGAGGCAAGGACGTCGATGGTGGTCGCCGCCCTGGTGACGGTGACGGACGCGGCCGCCGACGAGCTCGGGAGGAATCCTGCGCCGCCGTCGTAGGACGCCGTCACGGCGTCCGAGCCGATGGGCAATGTCGTGAGGAGCATGCTGGCCGAGGAAACGTCGTCCGTGGTCGACAGCACGGAGTTCCCGAGTGGCGTCCCGTCGAGCGCGAACGAGACGGTTCCGTCGGGATTCGCGGCGCCCGAAGTCGGGGCCACGGTGGCGGTGAGCGTGACGCTCTGACCGGACGTCGAGGCGGACGGCGATGACACGAGTGCGGTGGTGGTGGACACGGGTGCAACGTTCTCGGCCATTGTGCCCACCGAAGAGGTAAAGCTCGCATCGCCGCCATACGTCGCCGTCACGTTCTGCGTGGCGGTCGTGTCGTACGACTGCGAACACGTCACGACCAGTGGCGACTCCGTGGGGAGCGCGAGGCCCTGGCAGGTCGCAATCGGGCTCCCGTCGTCGCTGAACGACACGCTGCCCGTCGGCGCTCCGGACCCGGGCGTCGAGACGGAGACCGACGCCGTGTACGCAACGTCCTGTCCGACCAGGCCCGGATTGTGTGCGCTCGTCACCACCGTCGATGTCGGTGCTGGAGTGATCGCCTCCGTGATCGTGTTGGCCGACGAGCCACCGACGAAGTTGTCGTCACCCTCATAAATTGCCGTGATCGGGTGCGTACCGAGTGCGAGCGAGGAAGTCTCGAACGTTGCCTGCCCGCCGGAGACCGCTCCGATTCCGATCAGGGACCCGTCGTCATCGAACTGGATGGTGCCGGTTTCGCCCGGAGTCGACGAGTCGATGGAGGCGGTGAAGACGACGGTCTGGCCGACAACGCTCATCACCGAGGCGCTCGTCACCGTGACGGTCGTGGCCGCTTCGGCCGTGTCGATGACGAACGGCGTCACCGAGGTGCTCGTCGCGTACGTGGGGTCTCCGCTGTACGTCGCCGTGAGGAAATGGGGCCCCTCGACCAAGCCGGCCGCTTCGAGGTTGGCACTGGCGACCCCACCCACGGTCGAGACAGCCCCGGTGCCGAGGGGCGTCGTCCCGTCGAAGAACGTGATGGAGCCACCTGGGCTGGCAGCGGCGCTCACCGCCGGCGTGATGGTGGCAACGACGACGGCGCTCTGTCCGTAGACGAGGTTCGGCGTTGTCGAGGTGACCGCGATCTGCGTCGGGATCTGTCCCAGCGTCTGGAGCAACGAGGCGGTGCTGCCGGCGTCGTCGGTGTCGCCGCTGTAGGTGGCGACGATGTCGTGGGAGGCGCCTGCCTCGAAGGTCTCGGTGCAGCTGGCCCGGAACGGCGCCACGTCGGACAGTTCCACAGACTGGCAGGTCGCGACCGGGCTGCCGTCATCGGTGAACGAGATGGTTCCGGTCGGTGCACCGGGGTTGGAGGACGGACGCGACACGGTGGCCGTGTACGTGACCGGCTGGCCCGCCTCGGGGCTCGCCACGTTCGGGGTGATCGTGAGATCTGTCGTGTCCGGGTTGACGCCTTGTGCGAGCACAGGCGACGTGCTGGCCCCGAACAGGACGTCGCCGCTGTAGGCGGCGGTGATCGGCGTCGTCCCGACGGGCAGGTCAGACACCGTCACCGTGGCCGTGGTGACACCGGCCGTGTCCGTGGTCAACGGTGCGCGGGCAACGAGGAGATCGCCCGACGAGAACGCGACAGACCCGGTTGGGTCCGTGCCGGAGGAAGGGCTCACCGTCGCGGTGAGTTGGAGCGCCTGCCCGAAGAATGAGGCCGTCGGCACCGAGCTCGTGACGCGGGTGGCGGTGGCGATGGCCGGGGCTCCGCCGGACAGCCCGACCTCGCCGGTGGGACCGTCGACCGCGGATGCGCCCCCGAGGACGGTGGCGAAGGTCCCGCTCGATGGTCCGGTGTCGACGACGTACTCGGCGTCGGCTGGCGGAATGAAGCCGTTCTCGAACACCGGGTCAGCGCTGCCACCGAGCGCGAGCGTGCCGCCGGAGATCTGCCCGGAGGCAGCGGCGGCGCCGGGCGGCCCATTGATGCCGAAGGCCAGGAGCCCGTCGGGCTCGTTGGTGATCGCAGCGGTTCCGTCCATGCTGACCATGCCGCCGGGCCCGACGCCGATGGTGCCGTCGTTGCTCACCGCCGTGGGCGTACCGTCACCGACGTCCAGGGTCCCGGTGACGGTGATGGTGCCCGAGTTGGTGACCGGCCCGCCCAGTGTGAGTGCCGGATGCCCGGACATTCCTGTGGTGCCGACGGTCAGGGACCCGCCGTTGTCCAGCCCGGAACGCACCGTCAGACCCGGAGCCACGGTCGGGGGTCCGGTGGAGCCACTCGGGGCGGTTGCCGCATCGGTGCCGATCGTGAGGCTGCTGCCGGGTGACACCGTGAGCTCTCCGACGGAGGACGATGCGTCGGAGAGCGTCACGGCTGCGGAGCCGGTGATGCAGGCGTCGACGCCGTCCCCGTCCGGGACGCCGCCGGTCCAGTTGGCGGCGGAATCCCAATCTCCCGTCGGGCCACCACCCGTCCAGTTGTCGTTGCAGGTCAATGTCTCGGTGGGCGGCGCACTCCCGAACACGGCCGACGACGCGTCGAACACCGTCGTCGTCCCTGCCACCACGACGAGCCCGGCCACGGCGGCGCCGACGCGCCGCGCCAGGGGCGGATGAGGGCGACGCCCCGCGGCGTGCAGGCCCGCTCTGCGACGTCCCACCCTGGCCCTCCTCGGGACCGCGTGCCGGTGGGCGTCCGTTCGCCCGAACACAGCCCGGAGTTCCCGCCCCATTCTGTCCGCTGCACCCCGGTAGTGGTAGGCCCAATGCGCCGCTGGTTCCGCGGCTTTCGTGCGTGGCACACGGGAATCGTGCACCACTGCCGCGAGGCGCTCAGTCGGCGCGGAGCTCGGCCCAGCCCATGGATTTCTCGACCGCACGGTGCCATCCCGTATGGAGGGCGTCGGTCAGCTCGACCGGCAACTCCGGCTCGAAGACGGACTGGGCGCGCCAGTGCCCGGCCAGCTCCGCGGGCGAGGGCCACACCCCTTCGGCCAGTCCGGCAATGGTGGCCGCACCCAGCGCGGTCGACTGGAGCGACGCCGGGCGCGCCACGGGCATGCGGCTCTGCTCGGCCTGCATCGCGAGGAGGAGGTCCATGGCGGCGGCGCCCCCGTCTGCCCGCAGCTCGGAGAGTGGGAAGGCCGACGCGGCGGCCATGGCATCGGTCATGTCGCGCACCTGGAACGCCATCGCCTCGACACAGGCCCGCGCCAGGTGGGCGCGGCCGACGCCGCGGGTGAGGCCCGTGACGATGCCGCGGGCCTGGGGATCCCACCATGGGCTGCCGAGACCGGTCAGCGCCGGGACGAACGTGACGCCGCCGCTGTCGGGCACCGACTCCGCCAGCGGGCCGACCTCGGCGGCCGACGAGATGATGCCCAGCCCATCGCGCAGCCACTGGATGGCCGCGCCCGAGACGAAGGCCGACCCCTCGAGCGCGTAGGCGACGCGGCCGTGCGCGCCGTCCGCGTGGTCGCCGAGGTCCCAGGCGCAGCTGACGGTGAGCCCGTCGGGCGCGGCCGGCCGTTCGGGCCCGGCGTTGGCCAGGGCGAAGCTGCCGGTGCCGTAGGTGACCTTCACCATGCCCGGATCGAAGCAGGCCTGCCCGAAGAGGGCGGCCTGCTGGTCGCCGAGCACGCCCGAGACCGGGACGCCGTCGAGGACCGCAGAGGCCGGGCCCAAGTCGCGCAGAGCCGCCGCG
Organism: Acidimicrobiales bacterium; assembly: GCA_036273055.1. Lineage (GTDB taxonomy): Bacteria > Actinomycetota > Acidimicrobiia > Acidimicrobiales > RAAP-2 > Bog-473. The sequence continues at coordinate 15,931 of DATAXG010000023.1, forward strand.
CCGAAGCGGCCCGCCGACGGGCGTACCTCGGGCAGGGTGTGCGGCGGCACGCCGAAGAGGGCGCAGAGCGCGGGAGACCACGAAAGCGTGGCCGTATCCAAGAGGAGCGTGCGGCTGGCGTTGGAGGGATCGGTGGCGTACGTGCCGCCGCGGGTGCCACCGGTCAGGTTCCACAGGACCCAGCTGTCCACGGTGCAGAAGGACAGGTCCGGGTCGTCGGGGGGGAGCGCGAGGTCGCCGTGGCGGAGGAGCCACGCTGCCTTGGTGGCGCTGAAGTACGGATCGAGGACGAGGCCCGTGGTGGCGCGCACCTGCGGGAGATGACCCGCCTCGGTGAGCTCGGCGCACAGTGCGGCGGTGCGCCGGTCCTGCCACACGATGGCACGGTGGAGCGGCCGTCCGGTCGAGCGGTCGAAGGCGACGAGCGTCTCTCGCTGGTTGGTGATGCCGATGGCGGCCACGGTGTCGCCCCGCTCGGCCAGACGGGCGCCGACCTCGGCCAGGGTGGCCTTGACGGCGTCCCAGATCTCTCCGGGGTCGTGCTCGACCCAGCCCGGTCGGGGGAAGTGCTGGGTCAGCTCCCGGTAGGCGACGTCCCCGACCCGTGCCCGCTCGTCGACGGCGAGGGCGCGCACCCCGGTCGTGCCCGCATCGACGGCGACGACGACCCTGGCCATGAGGGCCCGACGGTAGTGCTTCGCGGGTATTCGGCGCCCTGGGGGGTCGCTCGGGCCGGGTTCGCGCGCAAACAATCGCGAGCGGGTCCTGACCAGCAGGAATGGTGCACGTGAGTGGTTGACAAGGGCGTAACTACAGTGCTGTAATGACACATCATCTCGTGTCTCGGGGAGGGGCTGACCACAACATCTTGTGGTGAGGCGACGCAACCCTCCTTCCGGGCGCTGGATCCGGAGACACGCCGTGCGAACACCGCTCCGCTGAACTGGGGTGGAGAAACGGCGCCGACCGGCGAGTAGTGACGGAGTCAGGCAGCACAGAGCAGGAGCAAGGCAGCAGCACCCGAAGGCAAGCAATGACACCCGGCAGAACGACACCACAGGAGGACCCCAGCGCCATGGCCATCGCCCCCCAGCGATCCGAGATCGGCATCCGCCGGCACTTCACCACCGA
>DATAXG010000024.1:0-2412 GCA_036273055.1 Acidimicrobiales bacterium
CACGGGCCGCTTCCTCGCCAGCCCCGTCCAGCTCCTCGCCGGAGCTCGCGGGAGAATGGAAGTACAGAACCGGCCGACCACTGGGGCTGCCGAGCCTGACGACGTTTGCTTCGCGCCCTTCGGCCAGTTGCACGCTCGTGACGCCCACTCGACCATCCTGCCCCTGATCGCCAGATCGTGGGCGCACAGAATGACGGAGCCATGGGAGTCGCGGATCGGCGCATACTCGGCGTTCTGTCCCTGTCACGTTCGGCTTGTGGGATGGTGATCTGTGACAGTTCAACGCGAGATGTCGGCGGCAATCTCCCGCATGTGCTCACTAAAGAAGCCGTCGCTACGGGCGCGTTCCAGCAGTTGGCGAAGGTCGGCGTCGAAGCGCGCGAGGCGATCCCCGAAGAGGTGAGGAGCGGAGCTGGACAGCGAGTAGACCGAGCCACGACTTCCTCGGCGCTGCGATCGACAACCCGGCCGGGGACTTCAAGCCGCTGCGGGCCGCTGAAGCCGCAGTACGGTAGATGGCGACTTCACCCTCGGGCTAAGACCCTCGAGATCGGTCAACGCGTCGGTGTAGCGCTGCGCCGTCTCCCCGGCGTGGCGCCAGACGACCTTCTTGAACTTGGCATCCCTGGTCATGGACAAGCCTCCTCGTGACATCCTCGCCCCCCCAGCGACGCGATGCGGAGAAGATGGCTTGTGACACTGATGACCGAGAGGGCGAATCCCCTTCGCCGATGGAACCCGACTGGGGCGGGATGTTCCACTGCTCGGCGGCCGGTCGTCGCCGTGAGCACAGTCTTCCTGGGGCGCTCGATCGTGGTCAAGTTTTGTCCAGCAGGAACCGTCTTCTGTGGGGCGGGCGGTCGGCACCTATCGATCACCGAGTCCTCGGCGCACGACTGTGTTCGGTGCTGGCAGGAGCATCGGCATGCCATCTACCTGGGCGAACAGTTTCGTCCTATGACACCTCAAGACCACCAAAGTGCCATAGGACGAAACCGTCTCGGCCTGGCTGACCTAGCGAGGCGTACCCGAAGGCGACCCTGGTGTGCGTCAACGCCAGCACCCGAGTGAGGATGGCGGCCTCAGAGACCGGACCTGCAGGTGTCTGCGCCGTCGACTTGAACTGCAAAGTCGTCCAGCTGATAGCGACGGCTCACCGTGGGTGTGTCGGGGCTTGCGATGCCATGGAGTCGCCTCTCTCCGGCCAGCGCCCGGGCGAGCGGACCACTCGCGTTGAGCGAGAGGGCCAGGCTGGGAACGACGAAGGACGTTCATAGATGCGTCGTATTCCGGCCTGGCCACCACCAGTTCCACCGGCCGAATAGGGAGACGAGGGCGGGCACAAGTAGGGCGCGGATGATGGTGGCGTCGAGGACCATCCCGATGCTCAGGCCGGTGGCGAAGACTTTGAGTGGGACGTTGGGGGCGGAGGCGAGGGCGGCGAACGCCAGGAACAAGATGAGCGCCGCGCTGGTGACGAGCCGGCCGGTGTGGCCGAGCCCGTCAATGATGGCGTCGTCGGTGGAGCACCCGGTGTCGTGGGCTTCTTTGATGCGGGAGAGGATGAATACCTCGTAGTCCATCGACAGGCCGAAGAGGAAAGCGAAGATGATCAGGGGCACGAAGTCGATGATTACCCCGGTCCCGGAGATGCCCCAGATCGCGTGCGAGCCGTAGCCGCGCTGCCAGATGAGCGCCAGCGCCCCGAAGGTGGCGCCGACCGAGACCAGGTTGAGCACGACGGCCTTGGCTGCCAGGACCACGGAGCGGAAGGCGCGGGTCAGGGCCAGGGGGCTGACAAGAGCCACGACGGCGACGATGAGGGGGAACCGGGAATAGAGGGCGTGCACGAAGTCGGCTTCGTCGGCTCCGTCGCCGGCGACCTGGGAGTCGGGCGCCAACCGGGCGGCGATGGCACGCACGGCGGCGACGGTGGCCTTGCCGGTCGAGGTGCTGGTCGGCGAGCTCGGGATGACGTCGACCAGTGCGGTGCCGGCTCGTCGCCATTCCGGCCCGGTGGGGGCGATGGCGGTGTCCACGCCGAGGATCGCATCGAACCGGGCCGCCAGTGCGGTTGGGTTGGTGGTGTCGGGCACGAGGATTTCGATGGGCTGGAGGGCCGCGACCGGGAACCCCGCGCGCTCCAGGGTGCGTAATCCGGTCTCGGCGGTTCCGGAGCGGGCCACGGAGGTGGGTCGTGCCTCGCCGACCCGGAGGGTGAACGCGAAACCGGCCAAGACGCCGAGGACGATGACCGCAGCCCCGATAGCAAGCAGCCGGTGGCGGATGACCGTGGCGGTCCATGCCGCCCAGGTTCGGCTCGGTCTGCCCGCGTTGACCTGGTGGCGGCGTGCCGCCCGGCGGGTCCTGCGGTCCAGGCGCGGCCCCCATGCGGAGAGCAGCACCGGCAGC
>DATAXG010000025.1:0-15990 GCA_036273055.1 Acidimicrobiales bacterium
GCGACGTGGTGGCCGAGGTGAACCGTGTCCTCGTCGAAGGCAACGTCTCCGTCTACCGGCTGCAGCACATTCAGGCCTCGCTCGAGGCGTGGTTCCTCGAGGTGACGAGACGGTTGGGGGAAGGCGAGTGACGACGATCACCGACGTCGGCGCCCCCGCACCGGGTCCGGCCCCCGACATCCGTCCGGCGGCGACGCGGGGCGATCACCGCGGCTCGTGGATCCCCACCTGGGGCATGATCACGACGCGGTGCATGGAGCTGCGCCGGCGGCGCGGCCTGATGATCGCGTTGATCGCCGTCAACATCGGCATCCCCGTCGTCTTCCTCGGGGTGCGCCTCGTGTCGCACTGGGTGGCGCCGAAGTCGTACGGCCCGGCGGGCGGCTACGACATCTACACCACGCTGGTGACCGGGTTCATGTACGTGTTCGGGTTCATCGTCGCCGCGGTCGTCGGCTGCACGGCCGGATCCGTCGACCTCACCGAGGGCATGTTCCGTCACCTCGTGATCACCGGTCGTTCCCGCCTCGCGCTGTACTTCGCCCGTATCCCGGCGGGGATGGCCATCGTCATCTCGGTGGTGGCCGTCGGCTACCTCATCGTCTGCGCGGTGTGCGTGTTCGCCGCGCCGTCGCAGCTCAGCTATGACGGCGTGAACGTGCCGGTCGGGTTGTCGAAGCCCGCCTTGGAGACCTGGGCGGCGGACCACGCCGACGAGGTCATCTGCGACTTCGGCTACGGCGGAGACGGCAAGGGGATCAACGCCCCGCCGCCAGACGTTTCCTGCGGCGGCGGCCAGACCAGCGGCCCCCCGCCGGGATCCGTGATCCAGACCCCCAAGGGGACGATCACCGTTCCGGCCCATGAATCGCAAGCCCAGATCCGGGCGTTCGCCGTCTCCGTCGCCGACCAGGACTACGCCGACTACCACTCGGAGTTCTTGACGCCGTCGGCCTCGCTGATGGTGGACGTCGGGCTGTGGATCGCGCTCGAGGCCACCATCGGGTTCATCGTCGGGCTCGGGCTGTCCTCGCTGATGGGGCAGCGCACGGTGGCGGTGATCCTGCTCATCGTGCTCGAGCTGATCCTGACCCCGATCTTCAGCCGTCACGTCATCACCCACCTGCTCAACGTCGAGCGGGGGATCGTCGGTGTGGCCATGGCCCACATTGAGCCGGGCGGGCTGCCGACGCCGTTCAACGGCGGTGGCGGTGGCGGCGGTGGCGGCGGTGGCGGGCCGTTCTCCGTGCTGATCCCCGAGTCCACCCTGACAGCCTCGTTGGTGATCGTCGGGTGGCTGGTGTTCTGGACCGCTCTCGGGGCGTGGCGGATGATGACCCGGGACGCCTGACGGTCAGGACAGCGGGAAGCCTGCCGTCGCCAGGATCTGCTCGCTCTCGTCCCACAGTCGCAGTGCTGCGGCGTCGTCCTTGGCGTGCCTCCCCATATGACCTGGCTTGGAGCGGACCCAGTACTCGCCCGTCCGTGTCGCCACGTCGGGCGAGGTGGCGAGGAAGACGGATGTCATGGCGCCGGTCCGCGGGCTTATCTGGAACGGCCGCATGGCCCGGAACCCCAAGGCGCTCTTCCCGGTGGTGTCGCCGTCCATGCCAAAGCGGCTGCGCACCCATCCCGGGTGGGCCGTATTCGCGGTGACCCCAGTGCCCGCCATGCGCCGCGCCAGCGCGCGGGTGAACAGGACGTTGGCCAGCTTGGCGCGGCAGTAGACCTCCATGCCGTCGTAGCGACCCTCGCTCTGGAGATCCTCGAAGCGCATGCCCTTGAAGGCGGCGTGGTGGCCCACGGAGGTCACGGTGATGACGCGGGACGGCGCCGATGCTCGGAGGCGGCCGGTCAGGAGGCCGGTCAGGTAGAAGTGGGCCAGGTGGCAGACGCCCATGGTGTACTCCAGGCCCTGCGCCGTCTCCTGGCGCTCCGTCCAGGTCCCGCCCGCGTTGTTGTCCAGGACGTCGAGCCGGTCCCAGCGGGTCAGGATCTCGTCCGCCGCCTTGCGCACCGAGGCCAGGTCCGCCAGGTCGAGGGACACGGTGTGCACATCGTCGTTCCAGGTCCGCCGGGTGACCTCGTGTGCCGCCGCCTCCGCCTTCTCCTGGTTGCGACAGGCCAGCACCGTGGTGGCGCCCTGGGCCGCGACGCCGACGGCCGTCTCGAGCCCGACACCCGTGTTGGCTCCCGTGATCACGACCACCTTGCCCTGCATGCCCATGTCGATCCGATCCGTCTCTGTCGGGGTGTCCGGACCAGTCTTAGCCGTCCCTCGATGGCCGGTCACGTCCGACGACATACTCTTCTCCACGGGAGGGGATGGAAGAAGGCGGCCGGACCCATGACCAACGCCACCAGCCCGACCCTCGACGGCCTGCTCCTCCAGGTGCTCATCACCCCGGAGGGCCAAGCTGATCCGTACCCCTGCTACGCGCAGATGCGTTCGGAGGCCCGCGTCAGCAGGACCGCGTTCGGGCCTTACGTCGTCAACGGGTACCAGGAGTGCCTCGGGGTGTTGCGCGACCCGCGGCTGGGGCGCGGCATGGGGATCGAGGACGGCTCGACGGGGATCTTCAGCGACGCCGGAACGCGGCGGGGAGAGTTCATGGACGCCTCCCAGCACAACATGTTGATGGCGGACCCACCGGATCACACCCGGCTACGCCGACTCGTCTCGCGCTCGTTCACGCCGCGCCAGGTCGACCGGTTGCGACCGGCGATCGAGCAGTTGGTCGCCGACCTCCTAGACGACCTGGCGGAGCGGGGCGAGGTCGACTTCATGGCCGAGTTCGCGCTGCCGCTGCCGATGGATGTCATCGGGGAGCTCGTCGGGGTCCCGGCGTCCGAGCGCGCCGCGCTGCAGCCCCACGTGCGTGCCGCCGCCAAGGGCATTGAGCCGGTGCTGAGCGAGGAGGAGGTCGAGGCGTCGATCGAGGCCATCGTCTACCTGGCCGAGTACTTCGTCGGCCTGCTCGACGAGCGCCGGCGCCAGCCACGCGATGACCTCCTGAGCGCGCTGGTGCAGGCGCGCGAGAGCGACGACCGGCTGACCGACGACGAGATCACGTCCACCGCCATTTTGTTGTTCTCCGCCGGCTTCGAGACCACGACCAACCTGCTGGGCAACGGCTTGCTGGCGCTGCTGCGCCACCCCGCCCAACTCGACGATTGGCGGCACCATCCCGAGATCGCGCCGACCGCGGTGGAGGAGCTGCTCCGCTTCGACAGCCCGGTGCAGTTCAACCTGCGGACGGCGCTGGAACCGGCGGACCTCTTGGGCGAGCCGTTGGAGCGCGGCGACAGGATCGTCGTGCTGCAAGGTGCGGGAAACCGGGATCCGGCACGCTTCGACCGACCCGACGACCTCGATCTCCGCCGCGTCGACAACACGCCGCTGAGTTTCGGGTGGGGCATCCATCACTGCATCGGGGCGCCGCTGGCCCGCATGGAGGGCGAGATCGCCTTCAATGCGCTGCTGGCGCGCTTCCCGACCATGGAGCTTACGAGTGACGAGGTCCACTGGCGCCCGAGCTTCACGCTGCGCGGGCTGCTGGACCTGCCGCTGCAGGTCGCCACGGCATAAGTCGGCCCGTCGGCCCGTCGCTCCGGTGCTCCGGCCCGTCGCTCAGAGCCCGGGCGGACCGATGGTCGAGGCCTCGGGCCCGAAGCTCACGACATAGGCGCGGTGGACGTCCTGCCAGCGCGCTGACGGCTCCCACTGCGGCGGGGTCCCGCTGCAGTGGGCCATCAGCCGTTCGAGGCAGACGTGCCAGCCGGCGGCGTCGCGTGCCGCCTTCCCGTGTTCGGGGAACGTCACCTGCAGACGCAGGACGCACCCCGGTCCGTCGGGCTCTGGCTCGAGCTCGAAGCGCAGGACGTCGTCGGCCCAGCGCAGCTCCAGGAGCGACGGGGGGACGAAGGCGAGCATCTCGCCGTCGTTCACCCTGACGGAACGAGAAGCGGAGCGCCGCGCCCTTGTGACGGGGCCCCTCGATGCTGGTGGGGAACCATGCCGCCAAGTCGGCGTCCTCGGTGAGGGCCCGCCAGACCCGGTCCTGTGGATGGTCCAGCCGGCGCTCGTAGCGCAGGATCGACACGTCGCCGGCCCGCTCCACGACGCCGTCGTCGTCGTTCACGCCCATGACTCCCCCTCGCTGGCGTCCATGATCTGGAGGTGGCGCTCCAGCGCGTTGAGGTGGCCCGCCCACTGGCGCCGGTAGGGAGCCAGCCACTCGTCGACCTCCCGCAGGGGCTCGGCCAGCACCCGATAGATCCGGTGCTGGCCGTCCCTGCGGGACTGCACCAGGCCGGCCTCCCGGAGGACCTTGAGGTGCTTGGACACGGCCGGCTGGCTGAGGGAGAGGTGCGCCACGAGGTCGCCCACCGGGCGCTCCTCCCGCGCCAAGAGATCAAGGATGCGGCGCCGGCTCTCCTCGGCCAGCACCTCAAATGTCGCCGTCACACAGGCTATATTTCCTCTTAGGCATATGTTCTGTCAAGAGGGTGAAGGTCTGGCCGCCGGGAGACCCCGGCTCAGGCCGAGGCGGCGGCCTCGGACCTGGCGGCGATCCTGCGCAGCGGCGGCAGTGTCGGTGGTGGCTGCTTGCGGGGCGGCAGGGTGGCGATGAGCGCGGTGGTCGCCTTGGTGACCTGGGTCACGGCCCGCTCGAACGCCTTCTCGGTCTCGACCGACGTCTTCTGGACGCCACTGACCTTGCGGACGTATTGACGGGCCGCCGCCTCGATCTCCTCGGCGGTGGCGACGGGCTCGAGCCCGCGCAGGGTGGTGATGTTTCGGCACATGCGCTCAGCCTAGGACCGGGTCGCGTCGAACGGCGGCTGAGAGGATGGTGTGATGCTCGGTCACATCGGCGTCAACGTCCCCGACCTGGCGCAAGGCGGGGCCTACTACAACCCGCTCATGCCGCTGCTCGGTTACGAGCCGTTCTCGACCGACGAGCATGTGCTCGCGTTCATGCCGGCTGCGGGCAAGCGAGGCGCCTACCTCTTCCTCTATGAGGCGACGGAGGAGCGGGCCTATTCGCGCGAGGCCACGGGTTTACAGCATCTTGCCTTCATGGTGCCGACCCGTGGCTCGGTCCTTGCGGTCCACGCCCACGTGATGCAAGCGGGCAGCGACGTCCTGCACCCGCCCCGGGACTGGCCGCAGTACCCGCCCCCGTACTACGCCACGTTCTGGCTCGATCCGTTCGGCATCATGCTCGAGGCGGTCTGCCATCACGACCGCGACTGACCATCGCTGGACAGCCCGGACATCGGGGGCGAAGATCGACTCACCTCAGGGAAGGAAGAGATCGCCATGCCCCAGTACGTCATCCTCGCCGACCACACACCTGACATCTGCCCGTCGTCGAACAGCCGGAGCCGGAGCCGCGCGATTCAGGGCATGGGTCAGGACCTGCCCAAGCTCTCGGCCGAGGCAGGCGTCACCTTCGTGAGCGGCCCGCTCCACCTCGACCCGGGACACCGCTCCGTGTCGGTGGTCGACGCACCGAGCATCGAGGCCGTGGTCGAGCTCGTCTATGCGACGGGCCTCTCGCAGTGGAACACCGTCGAGGTCTGCCCGACCACGCCGGTGGCCGACATGATGACCAACCTCGACGCCTTCCCGATCGTCTTCGAATAGGTCACCCGGCCGGCGGTCAGGCGACGTGCTCGAGCGCCCGCCCGATCTCGACGTTGCCCGACACGCTGCGGACGCTCAGGTCCACCCGGGCCCCGGGGCGGGCGCCGCCCTCGCCGGGCGCATTCGTCAGCGGAATGTCCGAGTGCACCATGCCGGACGCCGTCTCCACGTCGACATGGAGCTCGACGCCCTTGACCACGCCCACCGCGACGTCACCCGAGACGGAGCGCACCTTGAGCGTGCCCTCCCCCACGGCCAGGACCCGCACGTTCCCCGAGACGTTCTTCACCTCGGCACCGGCGGCCAGCTCGCCGAGGCGCACGTCACCTGATGTCGCCTTCACCTCGACCCGGCTCCCGGCCGCACCCAGCTCCAGATTGCCCGACGTGGCCGAGAACACCGCGGCGCCGGCCACGCTCGAACAGCGCAGGTCACCCGAGACCGTGTAGGCCCGGATGCCACCGCCGACCTTGCCGATGGTCATATTGCCGCTGGCCGACTTCATAGTGACGTCGGCCGCGACGTCGTCGATCGACGCGTCGCCGCTGGCCGTCTTGAAGTCGACCTCGCCCACCGGACCGTTGATCTCGACGTCGGCCGAGGCCGTGGCGACGGTGACCTGGGCGCCTGCGGGCACCTCGACCCGGACTGTCACCGCGTTGCGCCGCAGGAGACGCATGCCGTAGACGCGCGGCAGCTCCACCACCACCGCGTGCCGGCTGCCCGATGGGCGGCATTCCACGATTGCACGCTCCACCAGCTCCTCCGCGCCCGCCGTGTCCGCCTCGACCGACACGCTGGTCCGGTCAGTCTCCGTGGCGGTCACGACCACCAGGCCCGAGTGGACCTCGACGGAGAGGTCCACGCCTCCCGGGGTCTCGAATGTCTTGTCCATGTCGCTGCTCCTTTCAGGTCGTGCCGTAGCCGTGCAGGCGATTGCCCACCCGTGTGCTCCGGCCGCGGTTGCTCGAGGTGCCGCGCTCGAGCGCGCGCACGATGAAGGTGTTCACCGAGACCCCCTCGGCCGCCGCGCCCGCTTCGAGGCGCGACTTGAGGCCCTCGCCGAGGCGGAGGCTGATGCGAGCCGACTGCTCGTCGCCCTCCCCCGTCGGCGCGGCAGCCGGACTTGGTGCGTCTTCGACATACGTCAGGTCGACGTCGTCGCCGGCCACCCGGATGTCCACCCGCCCGTCCGGGAGCGAGGCCGTCAGCTCGGCGGCGGCGTCGGAGAGGAGATCGAGCACGCGCCCGGGCACCGAACGGCCGAGCACGTCGGCGATCCGCTCGGCCACCGCGGCCACCGTCTCGTCGCCCAGCTCCCCGACCGCCACCACGTCGGAACGCAGCCCGTCGACCACTGATGACATCTTCATGACGTCATGCTGACATCATAATGATGTCAGGTCAAGACCTCATATGGGGAATCGGGGGAGGTGCGAGAAGTGCTGGTCAGCCCCCCGAGGCGTCCTGGACCTTGGTCTTGCCGGCCGAGATGAAGGGCATCATGTCCCGCAGCTCCTGCCCCACCTGCTCAATCTGGTGGGCCTGGCCCTCCTTGCGCAGCGCCTCGAAGCGGGGGCGCCCGGCCTTGTTCTCGGCAATCCACTCCTCGGCGAAGGCGCCGCTGCGGATCTCGTCGAGGATCGTCTGCATCTCGGCCCGGACGGCCTCGTTGATGACCCGCGGGCCCCGCGTGACGTCGCCGTACTCGGCCGTGTCCGATATGGAGTAGCGCATGCCCGCGATCCCCTGCTCGTACATGAGGTCGACGATCAGCTTCAGCTCGTGCAGGCACTCGAAGTAGGCCGACTCGGGCTGGTAACCGGCGTTGACCAACGTCTCGAAGCCGGCCGTGACCAGCGCTGTCAGCCCGCCGCAGAGCACGACCTGCTCGCCGAAGAGGTCCGTCTCGGTCTCCTCGTCGAAGGTGGTGTCGAGCACGCCGGCCCGGGTGGAGCCGATGGCGTGCGCGTACGACAGCGCGAGCTCGCGCGCCTTGCCGGTGGCGTCTTGATGCACGGCGATCAGTGTCGGGACCCCTCCGCCCTCGGTGTACGTACGGCGGACGAGGTGACCCGGCCCCTTGGGAGCCACCATGGTGACGTCCACGCCGGCAGGCGGCACGATCTGGCCGAAGCGGATGTTGAAGCCGTGGGCGAACATCAGGCAGTCGCCGTCGTTGAGGTTCGGCGCCACGAACTCGTCGTAGGCGGCCTTCTGCTCGGTGTCGGGCAGCAGCATCATGATGGTGTCGGCCTCGGCGGCGGCGTCGGCCAACGAGAGGACGCGCAACCCGGCCTCCTCCGCCTTGCGCTTGGAGCTGCTGCCGTCCCGCAGGGCGACGCGCACGTCGACCCCGGACTCGCGCAGGTTCTGCGCATGGGCGTGCCCCTGCGAGCCGTAGCCCAGGATGGCCACCTTGCGGCCGGCGATCAGCGTGGGGTCTGCGTCAGATTCGTAGTACATCGTGGCCATGTCGTGAGCTCTTTCTTTCTCGTGTGCTGTCCTGCGATCAGATCGGTGAAATAGCGATGTCAATGTCCTGGGCCGGCGGGTCTGGCGGACGTCGTCGGCCCTAGTGGCGTTCCAGCTTAGGCAGGGCAACGCGCCCCGTCCGCTGGAGCTCCTCGACGGTGTAGTGCTCCAGGAGGCCCTCGAAGTCGTCGATCTTCTCGGGGCGCCCGGCCAGCATGACCGTGATGCGGTCGGCGCCCACGCTGACCACCTCGCCGCCGAAGACGCCGACCAGCTGTATGACCTGGGAGCGCTCGGTCGGGCCCACCGCCACGGTGACCAGTACCAGCTCCCGCTCGACCGCCTCGGCCGGCGACAGCTCGTCGATGGAGACGACGTTGACCAGCTTGTCGAGCTGCATGATCACCTGTTCGAGGGGCGCGGACTCCACGTCGACCACGATGGTGATGCGGCTGAAGTGCTCGTCCTCGTCCGTCGGGGCGACGGCCAGCGAGTAGATGTTGAAGCCACGGCGGCTGAAGAGACCGGCCACCCGGGCCAGGACGCCGGCCTTGTTCTCGACCAGCACCGACAAGATGTGATGGCGCTGGCCCGGCGTCGGCCGACGACCAGGGCCGTGACCGGAGACGCCTGCGCCGGCGGCGGCGCCATCGGGCAGCGAGTGCAGCGGTGCGGGCGTCATCGGGCGGCCAGCTGGTCGGGGTGGACGACGATGTCGTCGTTGGAGGCGCCGGCCGGCACCATCGGGAAGACCTTCTCCCGGGCGTCGGTACGGAAGTCGACCACGACGGGCCGGTCGTCGATGGAGTTGGCCTTCTCAATGGCCGGCCCCACGTCCTCGGGCGTCTCGGCCTTGATGCCGACGCACCCCATGGCCTCGGCCCACTTGACGTAGTCGGGCAGATCCGGCGAGAGGTACACCTCCGAATAGCGCTCCTCGTAGAACATCTCCTGCCACTGGCGCACCATGCCCAGGTAGGCGTTGTTGAGGATGGCGATCTTCACCGGGATCTGCTCGGAGCTGGCGGTGACGAGCTCCTGGGCGGTCATTTGGAAGCAACCGTCGCCGTCGATGGCCCACACGGTCCGGTCCGGGCGGCCCACCTTGGCCCCGATGGCGGCCGGCACGGCGAAGCCCATGGTGCCGGCGCCGCCGGAGTTCACCCAGGTGTAGGGGTGCTCGAATTTCCAGTATTGCGAGGCCCACATCTGGTGCTGGCCCACGCCGGCGACGACGACGGTGTCCTCCGTCGACGCGTCACGCAGTTGCTCGACCACGTTCTGCGGCTTGATCGCTCCGCCCTCGACGTCCTCGTAATAGAGCGGGAAGCGCTCCCGCCACTCGTTGATCTGCTTCCACCACGGAGCCAGGTCCTGCACGAGCGGGTGCGCGTCGCCGTCCAGGGCGTCCATGGCCAGCAACATCTCCTCTATGACCTGGCGCACGTCGCCGGCGATGCCCACGTCGGGGATGCGCACCTTGCCCAGCTCGGCGGGGTCGATGTCGACGTGGATGATCTTGGCCTCGGGGGCGAAGGCGCTGATCTTGCCCGTGACCCGGTCGTCGAACCGGGCGCCCAGGCTGATCAGCAGGTCGCTCTGCTGCATGGCGGTGACGGCGGTGTAGTGCCCGTGCATGCCGGGCATGCCGAGCGCCTGGGGGTGCGAGTCCGGGAAGGCGCCCCGGGCCATGAGGGTCGTGACCACCGGGATCCCCGTGCGCTCGGCCAGGGCACGGAGCGCCTCGGCCCCGCGGGCCTTCAGCACGCCGCCGCCCACGTAGAAGACGGGGCGCCGCGCCCGGGAGATCAGCTCGACGGCCTGCCCGATGAGAACGGGGTCGCCGAACGTCACCGGGTGGTAGCCCGGAAGGTCCAGCTCGTCGACGGAGGACGGCCAGTACCACTCCATCTGGGCGTTCGAGATGTCCTTGGGCAGGTCGATCAGCACAGGCCCCGGACGCCCGGTCGTGGCGACGTGGAAGGCGGCGGCCACCACCCGCGGGATGTCGTCGACGTCCTTTATGAGCCAGTTGTGCTTGGTGATACCCATGGTGACGCCGGTGATGTCGCACTCCTGGAAGGCATCGGTGCCGATGGAGCCGGTGGCGACCTGCCCGGAGACGACGATCAGCGGCGTCGAGTCCATATACGCATTCGCGAGCGGCGTCACGATGTTGGTGGCGCCCGGCCCGCTCGTCACGATGGCCACGCCGGGCCGCCCGGTCGCCATGGCGTAGCCCTCCGCCATATGACCTGCCCCCTGCTCGTGGCGCACCAGGATGTGACGGATGGACGAGTCGATGATGGGGTCGTAGACGGGCAGGATGGCGCCGCCGGGGAGGCCGAACATGACGTCGACTCCCTGCATCTCGAGGCTCTTTATGAGGGCCTGGGCCCCGGTCATCTTCATATGACTCCCCTGTCCTGTCCGTGCTGCTGCTTGCCGTGCTGATCGATGTCGGTTGCAGATGTGGTGGTGCGAGTTTCGCCCGGAAATTGAAAAGACCCCCCGGTTCGGGAGGTCGTAGGGCACGCGTTCCGTTTGAGGGCGCGTGCCTACGTTACGAGTACCAGAATCTCGGGACGGAAGCTGCGTGCCTGCATGCGGTGCACATTGTGGCATGCCGGGCCCATTTGGACAAGCCCCCCGCCTCCGCCGGACCGATTCCGGCGTGCCCACGATCCTTCCGCCGTGCGACGACCTACGTCGACATGCCTCCGCCGAGCAGGGCCGGGAGCGCCGTGGCCCGCATGCGGGTCAGGACCCTGTCGGTCACCGGCGTCACGTCGGGATGGACGCCGCCGTTGGCCGCCGCCGCGGCCGCCCAGGCGGTGGCCCGGCGGTCGAGCACCGCGGGATCGGCCAGCTGCGGGCAGTCGATCCGGTCCGCGTTGACGTCGACGACGACACTGTCGCCGTCCTGCACCAGGGCGATCGGCCCTCCGAGATACGCCTCCGGCGCCACGTGCCCGATGACCAGCCCGACCGAGCCGCCCGAGAAGCGGGCGTCGGTCATGAGGGCGATGGTGATGTCGCGCTGGCGGCACAGCGCCGTGATGCGCGAGGTGGGGTCGAGCAGCTCGGGCATGCCCGGCGCACCCCGGGGACCGAGGTAGCGGATGACGACCATGTCGCTGTCCTCGAACGTGTCGGGGTGATGGTCCAGCGCATCGATCAGCGCGAGCTCCCCGTTGAAGACGCGGGCCCGTCCGGTGAACACCCCGTCGTGCACGCCGCCCTCGACGCCTGCCACCTTCAGGATGGCGCCGCCGTCGGGAGCCAGATTGCCCTGCAGCAGACGGAGCCCGCCCGTGTCCTTGAACGGCTTCTCCACGCTGTATATGACCTCGTGGTCGGGCGCGGGCGGGTCGAGGCGTCGGACCTGGTCGGCGAGAGTCTCTCCTGTACAGGTCATAGCGGACCCGTCGAGGAAGCCGGCATCCAAAAGCTCTTTCACAATGACCTGAAGCCCACCGGCGGCATCGACGTCGACCATGGAGTACGCCCCGAACGGCCTCATATTGACGAGGACGGGAAGGCGGCGGGCCAGGGCGTTGAACTCCTGCTGGCTCATGGCCTCGGCCCACAGGTCGATGCCGGCGGCGCGGGCGATCTCGACGCTGTGCAGGACGACGTTGGTGGAGCCGCCCATGGCGATGGCGACCGTGACGGCGTTGCGGAGCGAGGCGGGGGTGACGATGTCGCTCGGGCGGATGCCCTCGGCCGTCATGGTGAGGAGGCAGTCGACCATCTCGTCGGGGAAGTCCGCCACGCGGCGGGGGTCGTCCGATGCCGGCGACACCATATGAAGTGGTTCGAGGCCCAGCACCGCGATGAACGTCTGCATGGTGTTGTAGGTGAACATGCCGCCGCAGCTGCCCTGGCCGGGGCAGGCGTGCAGCGCGTATCTCGTGCGGACGTCCTCCGGTTGGTCCGCCATCTGGAAGGCCGACACGAGGTCGATGGGGTCTCCGGTGGCGGGGTCGATGCCCGGGTGGATGGAGCCGTCGGACAATATGACCGCCGGCGTGTCGTTCTCGAGAATGGCGGCGAGCGTCCCGACGGGGGGCTTGTCGCAGGCGACGACGGCGATGAGGCCGGCGACGCCGTTGGCAGCCAGGTGGACATCCGCCACGTCGTGCACCAGCTCCCGGCCGACAAGGGAGAAGCGCATCTGCGGCGTGCCGTTGAGCTGCCCGTCCGACACGCCGAGGGTGAAGGCCGGCGCGATCAGCCGGTACCCGAGGTGGTCCTCGGCGATGCGGTGGTGCAGGGCCTGCTGGACCGCCTGCACCTTGGCCGTGACGCCGAGATAGCACTGGCTGTCCCCCAGGTTCCCTATGACCGCCCACACGGGGTCGTGGATCTTCTCGACGTCCTCGCCCAGGAAGTTGGCCGTGCCGACCCGTTGCACGTCGCGCCCGGGGTTGAGCGACACGAGTGTGCGGGTTTCGGCGGCAGCGTCGACCTGGTCCGATGACATGGTCGTCCAGCATACGGGCCGCCCCGATGGGAGTTTTGCGCCGGACCGTCGTCAGACGGGACCGTTCTCATTCCGATGTCCGCGACTCCCGCTGCCACCGGCCGAGACCTCCGCCACTCCGGCTCCGAGATCATCCGCGCCTCGGCCGGTCAATCCGATGACGCGCTCCGGGACCGTCTCGACGAAGGCTTCCGCCAGATGGCGGCCGCCATCGGTGCGATCGTCGTCGACTTGGGCGAGCTCGACCGGCGGCAGGGCTTCCGGGCTGAAGGAGCGACCTCGATTCAGGCGTGGGCCGTGGAGCGCTACGGCGTCTCGACGGCCACGGCGCGTGCACTGACCCGCGTCGGCGAGAAGGCCTGGGACCTCCCGCATTTGGTCGAATCGCTCTGCGCCGGCGATCTGTCCTTCGACAAGATACGGACGATCGCCGGCGTGGCGACGTCCGAGACCGACCAACAGCTTCGGGACCAGGCGAAAGAGCGCTCGGTCCGCGAGCTGGCCGACGTCGCCCGCACGGTCGCGGCGACCATGGCCTCATCCGGCGCGGCTCGGGCCGGCGGATCCGAGTCCGACGGCCGCTTTCTCCGCTTCAACGATCAGGTGCGCACCATGACGGTGCAGCTGCCCGCCGAGTCCTACGCCGAGACCCGGAACTGCCTCGAGTCCCGCGCCCGCAACGTCCCCACCGACGGCGAGACACCGTGGGACCAGCGCCTCTGCGACGGCTTCTTGGAGCTGATCCGCGGGTCGGCGACTCCGGGGGCGGGCGATCCCGCCTCGTCATCGAATCCGAACTTGGTGGTTGTCCACGTCCCGCTCGCCGCCCTCGTCGACGACTCCATCGAACCGAACGAGTTCGCCGGTGAGCTCGAGCGGGACGGCCTGATCGACTGCGAAACGGTTCAGCGGATCGCCTGTGACGCCACGATCGCCGTCGCAGTCGACGACGACGTAGGGCACACGATGTACGAGGGCCGGGCCCGGCGCTTCCCGAGCGACGCCCAGCGCCGGGAGGTGATGCGGCGAGACCGGCACTGTCGGTTTCCCGGATGCACCAACGTGACCTTCACGAATGTCCATCACATCGTGCCCTGGGCACCGGCCGGCCGGACCGACCTGGACAACCTCGCGCTCACGTGCCTGCATCACCATCATGTGGTGCACAGCGACGGGTGGTCCATGTCCGGGAACGCCAACGAGGAGCTGCATTTCGTCGGCCCGACGGGCCGGGCCATGGTGTCGCGCCCATCGCTGCGCTGGACCCGGGTGGCTGCCGGTCGCGGCTCCGGATCACCCATTTCTTAGGGCGAAGCGCCGAGTCCCTTCGGCGCTTCGCCCTGCTTCTCCGCTGCAGCATGTCGGTGTCAGCCCCGGCGTCTGCGCAGTTCCGCCGCCACGTCCTTGCCGTTCGCCTTCCTCGAGGTGGCCTTGATGACCGCACCCGTGAAGAAGCCCATCAGCTTGTCGTCGCCCTCGACGAAGCGCGCCCATTCGTCGGCGTTGGCGGCGATCACGTCGTCGAGGACGGCGCCCAGCGTGTCGGACGCCATGGCCTCGAAGCCCATCTCCTGTGCGATGGCGGCGGGGTCTCCTCCGCCGCGCTCGAGCAGCGCCGCCAGGACGGCCTTGGACTGTGTCGCCGAGAGTTGTCCACCTGCTTCGAGGGTGAGCGTCGAAGCGAACGCCCTGGGGTCGAGCTGCAGCGAGGCCTCGCTCTGGGCGGCGAGCTCGTTGGCGGCGCGGGCCAGGGCGAGCGTGGCCGGCACGCCTTCGTCCACGGCGGCCGTCACCAGCGCATCGAGGCTTAGGTCGATCACCGCATGGATCTGGTCCGTCTGCGCGTCGGTAGGCGATCCGCCGAGCGCGGCGGCCAGGACCGCCCGGCGGTCCGCCGGCATGGAGCCGAGGCCGGCCCGCACCTTCTCCTGCCACGCCGCGTCAGGCGCCAACGGCACCAGGTCCGGCTCGGGGAAGTAGCGGTAGTCGTTCGCCTCTTCCTTGGAGCGCATGGAGTCGGTGCGCCCGGCCGACTCGTCCCAGTGCCGGGTCTCCTGGGTCACCCTGCCACCGGACTCGAGCAGCGCAACCTGCCGCGCCGCCTCGTACTCGATCGCCCGGACCAGCGAACGCAGTGAGTTGAGGTTCTTGATCTCGCAGCGGGTGCCGAAGGCGTCGGTGCCGGCCCGGCGCATCGAGACGTTGGCATCCACCCTCATGGACCCCTCCTCCATGCGTCCGTCGGAAGCACCCGTCGCCATGAGGATCCCACGCAGCTCGCTGACGTAGGCCCGCGCCTGGCCCACGGTGCGGATGTCGGGCTCGCTGACGATCTCGACCAGCGGGACGCCAGAGCGGTTGTAGTCGACCAGCGCGTGCAGGGCCGCGTTGATCCGGCCGCTCGCGCCGATGTGCGTCAGCTTGCCGGTGTCTTCCTCCATATGAGCTCGCGTGACGCCGACACGGAAGCCGTCGGGGAGGTCCAGCCACCCGTCGGCGTTCAGCGGAAGGTCATATTGGCTGATCTGGTAGTCCTTGGCCTGGTCTGGATAGAAGTAGTTCTTCCGTGCGAACTCCGACGCCCGGATGTCGCAGTGGAGTGCCGCCCCGATGCGCATGGCCAGTTCGACCGCCTGCTCGTTGAGGACCGGCAACGAGCCCGGCAGCCCCAGGCAGGTCGGGCAGATGTTCACGTTCGGTTCGTCACCGAAGGCATTGCGGCAACCGCAGAACAGCTTCGTCACCGTCTGCAGCTCGCAATGCACCTCGAGCCCGACGACCATCTCCCACGTTGTCCCGTTCGTCGTGGTCGTGCTGGTGGTCGTCATGACGTCACCTCCAAGGTCGGCGCGTGCGCCTCGACGACCTGCGCCACCCGGAAGAGCAGCGCTTCCTGGAGCGCCGGCGCCAATACCTGGACTCCCACCGGCAAGCCGTCGGCACCGGTGCCGAACGGCACCGAGACGGCCGGGTGCCCCGAGAGGTTGGACGGGATGGTGCAGACGTCGTTCATATACATCGCCATCGGATCGTCCACCTTGGCCCCCACGTCGAACGCCGTCGTCGGCGCCGTGGCGCCCAGCAACACGTCATAAGAGGAATAGGCCCGGTCGAACGCCTGCATCACGAGCGTGCGCACCCGCTGCGCCTGTGCGTAGTAGGCGTCGTAGTAGCCGGCCGACAACGCGTACGTCCCCAGCATGATCCGCCGCTTGACCTCCGCACCGAACCCCGCCGTGCGCGTCGCCGTGTTCATAGAGGCCGCATCCTCCCCGTCGACGCGCAGCCCGTAGCGCACGCCGTCATAGCGGGCGAGGTTCGACGAGGCCTCGGCCGGCGCAATCAGGTAATAAGCCGACAGCCCGTACCCGAACTC
>DATAXG010000026.1:0-33804 GCA_036273055.1 Acidimicrobiales bacterium
GCCGAGTCGGCCGGGGACGCGTCGGCCGAGGCGGGCAGCGAAGAGAGCTAGGCCCTGCGCCGCCCCTTTGCCCGGTCCGAGCACCGGGGGACACCGGCGGACCTGCTCGTCGTCGGGCTGGGCAACCCCGGATCGGAATTCGCCGGGAGCCTGCACAACGCGGGGTCCGACACGGTGGAGCTGCTGGCCGAGCGCCACGGCGCGTCCCTACGGGCCGAGAAGGGCGTCCAGGCACGCGCCGCGGTGGTCACACTGACGGGGCACCGGGTCGCGCTGGCCGTCCCGACCATGTACATGAACGACTCGGGCGCGTCCGTCCGTTCGCTGGCGACCCGTTTCGGGATCGACCAGCCGGCGTCCATCGTCATCGTGCACGACGAGCTCGACCTCCCCCCGGGCACGGTGCGCCTGAAGGCGGGCGGCGGGCTGGCCGGTCACAACGGGCTGCGGTCGGTGCAGTCGCACCTCCACTCGTCCGACTTCCTCCGGGTGCGCATCGGGGTGGGCAAGCCACCCAGCGCGGCCCAGGGCGCGGCACATGTGCTGCGCCGGCCTCCCAAGGCGGTCCGTGAGCTGCTGGCCGCGTCGGTCCAGACGGCGGCGGAGGCCGTCGAGCGCATTGCAGCGGACGGGATGGACGCTGCCGTGCAGTGGTGCCATTCCCTCCCGACCTGATCATGACGACCGTTCCCACGACCCCGGTGCCGGCGCCAGCCGCCGACGCTCTGCACACGGCGGGCAGCCTGGCCGCGCTGCCCCGGCTGCTGCGCAGCGACCCTGCGTTGGCCGTGTTGCTCGGCGCGGGCGACGGCACGGTCGCCGTGCCCGAGGCGGCGCAGGCCGTGGTCGCCGCCGCGCTCGCCGCGTTCACGCAGCGCACCCCGCTCGTCGTGGTCACGGCCACGGGCCTCGATGCCGAGCGGCTGGGCGACGACCTGTCGTGCCTGCTCGCTCCGTCCGATGGCGAGGCGGAGCCTGGGGAGGGGGGCGCGGGCGCGGTTGTCGGCGCGCTGACCGGCCCGGTCACCGTGTTGCCGGCGTGGGAGACGCTCCCGTTCGAGCGGGTGAGCCCCGAGACCGAGACGATGGGCCGCCGTCTGGCGGTGCTGCACGCGCTGACGGGAACGCAGGATCCGCTCCTTCCGCCCCCGCCCCGCGTGATCGTCGCCCCGGTCCGGGCCATCCTGCAGCGGCTCGGCCCCCTTGCCGGGACGGCGCCCGTCGTGATCCGGCCCGGGCAGCAAGTCGACGTGGCGGCACTGCTGCCCCGGCTGGTGGCCATGGGGTACCGGCGCGAGCACCAGGTGGAGCACCGCGCGGAATTCGCCGTGCGCGGCGGCATCGTCGACATCTTCCCCTCGACAGCGGACGCGCCGGTGCGTCTCGACCTCTGGGGCGACGAGGTCGACCGCCTGACCGCGTTCTCGGTCAGCGACCAGCGGTCCCTGCACGACCTGCGAGCCGTCGCGCTCTACGGCTGCCGCGAGCTCGTCCTCACTCCGGAGCTGCGCGAGGCGGCCGCCGCGCTGGTGACGCGCCGGCCCTGGGGCGCGTCGGTGTGGGACAACCTGGCCGAGGGTGCGCAGTTCGACGGCATGGAGTCGTGGCTGCCGTTCCTCGACGACAGGGCGCGCGTGCTGCCCGACCTGCTTCCCGCCGGCGCGCAGGTCGTGCTCGTCGAGCCGCGTCGCATTCGCGACCGTGGCGTCCAACTGCTCGACGAGGAGGCGGCGCTGGCCGAGACGCTGGCCGCCACCTGGGGGGCGAAGGAGGGAGACGAGGGGAGCTTCCCGCGCCTCCACGTGCCCTTCGAGCGTCTCCTGAGCGAGAGCGCGGCCGGCGTCACCGCCATGCCGCCCGTGCCCGAGGGGCCGGACACGGCGGCGCTCACGGTGCGCCGGTTCGATCCGGTGGCGGGGGACCCCGCCCGTCTGGCGTCCGGCGTGACGGCGCTGGTGGGCCAGGGCTACGCGGTGACCCTGTGCGCCGCCACAGCGGCCGGGGCGGGGCGGCTCTCCGCCGCCCTGGCGGCGGAGGGTGTGCATGCGCCGGTCCTCGCCAGGGCACCGGGCTCGCCCGGCGCCTGCGTGGTGGTGGCGCCGATCACCAGCGGCTTCATCCTGCCCGAGGCCAAGGTGGCGGTACTGTCCGAGACCGACGTCACCGGGCGGCGGGTCCCGCATCGCCGGGCCCGCCCGCGGGCGCGGGCCGCCGACGGCTTCTTCGACGACCTCGAGGCGGGGAGCTTCGTCGTCCACCGCCAGCACGGCGTGGCGCGCTTCGAGGGCGTGACGACGAGGACGATGGGCGGGACCACCCGTGACTACCTGATCCTGCAGTACCGCGGCTCGGACCGCCTCTACCTGCCGGTCGAGCAGATTGAGGCGATCACGCCCTACAGCGGGGGCGAGTCCCCGACCCTCTCGAAGATGGGTGGCTCCGACTGGCAGAAGACGCGGGCCAAGGCTCGCGCGGCGGCGAGCGAGGTGGCGGCGGAGCTGGTGGAGCTCTATCGACGCCGCCTGGCCGTCGAGGGCAGGGCGTTCGGGCCCGACACGCCGTGGCAGACGGAAATGGAAGGATCCTTCGGGTTCGTCGAGACCGAGGACCAGCTCAAGGCGATCGCCGACGTGAAGGCGGACATGGAGGAGCCGCGGCCGATGGACCGCCTGGTGTGCGGCGACGTCGGCTTCGGCAAGACGGAGGTCGCGGTGCGCGCCGCCTTCAAGGCGGTGCAGGACGGGACACAGGCCGCGGTGCTGGCCCCGACCACGCTGCTGGCCAGTCAGCACGCGCAGACGTTCGCCGACCGCTTCGCCCCGTACCCCGTGCGGGTGGAGCTGCTCAGCCGCTTCCTCTCACCGGCCCAACAGCGCCAGGTCGTCCAGGGACTGGCCGACGGGAGCGTCGACGTGGTCGTCGGCACGCACCGCCTGCTCGCGCAGGACGTGCAATTCAAGGATCTCGGGGTTCTGGTGGTCGACGAGGAGCAGCGTTTCGGCGTGACGCACAAGGAGGCCGTCAAGCGCATGGCCGAGGGCGTCGACGTGCTCACCCTGACGGCCAGCCCTATTCCGCGCACGCTCGAGATGGCACTGACCGGCATCCGCGACCTCTCCATGGTGAACACCCCGCCGGCCGACCGGCGGCCGATCCTCACCTACGTCGGGGAGCACGATCCCTCGGCGATCAGCGAGGCCCTGCGCCGCGAGATGTTGCGTGAGGGTCAGGCCTTCTACGTCCACAATCGAGTGTCGGACATCGACCGGGTGGCACGTGACATCCGCGCCATGGTCCCCGAGGCACGGGTGGCGGTGGCCCACGGCCAAATGGACGAGGGGAGCCTCGAGACCGTGGTGCTCGATTTCTGGGAGCGGCGCTACGACGTGCTGGTCTGCACGACCATCATTGAGTCGGGGATCGACATGCCCTCCGTCAACACCCTCATAGTCGACCGGGCCGACCTGCTCGGCCTGGGCCAGCTGCACCAGATCCGCGGCCGCGTGGGGCGGAGCGGGCAACGGGCCTACGCCTACCTGTTCCATCCGGTGGACCGGGTCCTCTCCGAGCAGGCCTATGAGCGCCTGCGGACGATCGGCGAGCACACCGAGCTGGGGTCGGGGTTCAAGATCGCCATGCGAGACCTGGAGATCCGCGGCGCCGGCAACCTCTTGGGCTCGGACCAGTCGGGCCACATCGCGGCGGTGGGGTACGACCTCTACGTGCAGTTGGTGGCCGAGGCGGTGGCCGAGGCCCGGGGCGAGCCCCGGCCCACACCGTCCACCGTCTCCATCGACGTGCCGGGCGACGCCCATCTCCCCAAGGAGTACGTGGCGGCCGAGGACGCCCGCCTCGAGGCGTACCGCCGCCTGGCCTCCGCGACGACGAGGGCCGACGTGGACGACATCGGCGCCGAGTGGGCCGACCGCTACGGCCCGCTCCCTGTCGCGGCCGACGGCCTCCTGGCGCTGGCCCGCCTCCGGGCCAGCGCGCTGGCGCGCGGCATCAGCGAAGTGGCCATGAGCTCGGTCCGCGCCGCGCGCGGGCGACCACCCACGGTGCGGGTGTCGCCGGTGTCGCTGCCGGCCTCCGCGCAGGTGCGGCTGCGCCGGCTGGTCCCCGGGGCGACGTACCGCGAGGACCTGGCCCAGCTGCTGGTTCCCATCACCAACGGGGATTCCGCGCCGGACGCGGTGCGCGGCCTGATTGAGGAGTTGCTCCCGCTGGCCGATGTGAGTACCGACGGGGACACCTTGTAGAGTGCGCGGCGCGTGAAGCGACTCCTCTTCCTCCTCATGGTCCTGGCCGGCGGCGTCGCCGCGGCCGCGTTCCTCGTGCCGACCGACGCGGCGACCGTCAACGGCACCAGCATCAGCCAGGACACCCTGCATTCCGACGTCAACGCCATCGCCAAGAGCCCGTACTACCAGTGCTACCTGAACTCCCAGGAGTACATCTCCTCGCAGGGCACCCAGGAGCTGCCGCCGGTCGTGGGGGCCGGCACGGGCCAGGACACCGGGGACCACCCGACCGCCACGTCCGCCTTCACGGCCAGCTACCTGTCGACCGAGGTCGGCCACCAGGTCGTGACGCAGGTGGCTGACGAGCGTGACATCACGGTCACCCCGGCCCAGCTGCAGACCGCCCGCTCCGACCTGACCAACCAGATCGGCGGCGTGATGACCGAGATCCTCCAGACCCAGCAGGGCCAGAACGTGGCCTACGGCTGCAGCCTCACCGGCCAGGCGGTGACCGGGGAGCAGGTGCTCGACTCCATGCCGGCCTCCTTCGTCGACGCGCAGGTGCAGTTCGTCGCCACGGCGACGGTGCTCCAGGAAGACCTCTCGGGCGTCGGCTCGAGCGACGCCGACCTGCAGAGCTACTTCACCGCGCACCGCTCGCAGTTCGACACGGTGTGCCTCACCGCCGCCGGCTTCTCGAGCGAGACCGCCGCCCAGGACGCCGCGGCGCAGGTCGCCTTCGGCACCCCGTTCGCCACCGTGGCGGCGTCGGCCAACGGCGGTGCGCAGGGCTGCCACCTCCTGCCACAGTTCGAGGCCGAGCTCCCCTCCGGCGCCGGTCTCGGCACATTGGCGATCGGAGCCGTCTCGGCTCCGATCAGCCTCAACGGCTCGTACGTATTGGTGCAGATCACCAAGCGGACGCCGTCGTCGTTCAGCCAGGCGAAGGCGGCCGTGGCCAACGCCGTCCAGCAAAAGGGTGCGGGGGCGATTCAGAAGGCGCTCACCGCCGCGGAGCGCCGGTCCTCGGTCAGCGTGAACCCGCAATACGGCGTGTGGGCATCCGTCAACGCGTCGGTGCTCACCCCGCTGACGCCGGATCCGACCGACGTGCTGAACGTGTCGGCCAACGAGGCTCGGAGTGCCCCCGCCTCGGTGTCCGGGTCCGCGGCATCGGGCGCCGGTGCGGGCTCGTCCACCTCGTCCAGCGGCTGAGCATGCCGCTGTACCGCCCGCACATCACGGTGGTGGGCCTCGGGCCGGCCGGCCCTGATCTGGTGGGGCACAACGTAGCCACCCTCGTGGCCGCCGCTCCCGGGCGCGCCTATCTCCGGACGGCGCGCCACCCGGCGGCGGCCCAGTTCGAAGGCACCCCCGCCTTCGATGCCCTGTACGAGTCTGCGGCGACCTTCGACGAGGTCTACGCGGGGATCGTGGGGACGCTGGTGGCCGCGGCGGTGGAGGCCGCACCCCAGGGCGTCGTGTACGCCGTGCCCGGGTCGCCCTCGGTGGCCGAACGTACGGTCGACCTGTTGCGGGCGGACGGTCGCGTGGAGGTGACCGTCCTCCCGGCACTCTCCTTCCTTGACCTGGCCTGGGCCTGCCTCGGGGTCGACCCGCTCGCCGCCGGGGTGCGCCTGGTGGACGCCGGCGCCGCCCGGTCGGTGCTGGCCGAGCAGAACGGGCCGTTCCTGGTGGCGCAGTGCTGGTCCCGCCATCTGCTCTCCGAGGTGAAGCTGGCCGTGCCCGACGAGGACGGCCGGGAGATGCCCCGCCCGGTGCTCCTGCACCATCTCGGGCTCGAGGACGAGGTCGTGGTCGCTGTCGACTGGTGGGAACTCGACCGCACGGTGGAGCCCGATCACCTGACCTCTGTCTACGTTCCCGCCCCGGCCGCGGCGGCCAGCCGGTCCGTCGCCAGCGAGATGGCCCTGCTCGTCGCACTCATGGACACCCTGCGCGAGCGCTGCCCGTGGGACGCAGCCCAGACGCACGCATCGCTCATGCCGCACCTCGTCGAGGAGAGCTACGAGGTCCTGGACGCGCTGGGCGCGCTGGGCGCGCTGGGCGGGCTGGGCGGGCTGGCCGAGGGTGAGGCCGACGCCACCGCCTACGCGCACCTCCAGGAGGAGTTGGGCGATTTGCTCTTCCAGATCGTCTTCCACGCCCGCCTGGCGGACGAGGCCGGGCAGTTCGATCTGGCCGACGTGGCGCGCAGCGTGCACGACAAGCTGGTGCACGGGCACCCGCATGTGTTCGGTGACGGCGACGCCGACACGGCCGCGCAGGTCGTCACCAATTGGGAGGCCATCAAGAAGCGCGAGAAGGGGCGCCGCAGCGTCACCGAGGGCATCCCGGCCGCGCTCCCCGCGTTGATGCTGACGACCAAGCTGGCCCGCAAGGCCCGCTCCGTCGGCCTGGAGGCGGATCAGTGGAGTGAAGGACAGACCGCACTGACGCTGGCCGCGCTGACCCGACGTGCCGTGGAGGCGGTTCCGCGGGCCGATGACCCGTTGGCCGGTGACGCCGGGGACGTCCAAGCGGCGGGCGAGCTGCTCTACGCCGTGGCCTTGCTGGCCCAGCGGCTCGGTGTCGACGCGGAGCAGGCGCTGCGCGACCGCGCACTGACGTTGCGCGCGGCCATCCTCGACGCCGAGGGCGTCCCCGAAGACCAGGTGGGCAACCGCTAACGTTGTGTCCCGGTGTCCCACCAGGGGAGACACCCAAGGAGAGATGTCGTGAGCACCATTGAGCACGTGATCGGGCGCGAGGTCCTCGACTCCCGCGGCAACCCGACCGTCGAAGCAGAAGTGCTCCTCCATTCGGGTGCGCGCGGCCGCGCCATCGCCCCGTCCGGTGCGTCGACCGGCATCCGCGAAGCGGTGGAATTGCGCGACGGGGGCGACCGCTTCTCCGGCCGGGGCGTACTGCGCGCCGTCGCCAACGTCAACGGTGAGATCGCCGACGCCGTCTGCGGGCTCGACGCGCTCGACCAACGCGCGGTCGATCACACGATGATCGACCTCGACGGCACACCGGACAAGGGCCGGCTCGGTGCCAACGCGCTGCTGGCGGTCTCGCTGGCCGGCGCCAAGGCGGTGGCGGACGACCTGGAGATCCCGTTGTACCGCTCCATCGGGGGCTCGAACGCCCACGCGCTCCCGGTGCCCATGCTGAACGTGTTGAACGGCGGTGCCCACGCCAACAACTCCATCGACTTCCAGGAGTTCATGGTGATGCCGATCGGTGCGGCCTCCTTCAGCGAGGCACTGCGCTGGGGCACCGAGACCTATCACGCGTTGCGCACCATGCTGGCGGAGCGCGGAATGTCCACCGCCGTCGGCGACGAAGGTGGGTTCGCGCCCGACCTCCCCCGGAACGAAGACGCGGTCAAGCTCCTCCTCGAAGCCATTGAGCGGGCCGGCCGGGTGCCCGGCGACGAGATCGCGCTTGCGCTCGACCCCGCCACCAGCGAGCTCTGGGACGACGGGGCCTACGTGCTGGCCGGCGAGGGCCGTACCCTCAGCTCGGCGGAACTGGTCGACTACTGGGTCGACCTGGTCGGCCGCTACCCGATCGTGTCCATCGAGGACGGCATGGCCGAGGAGGACTGGGACGGCTGGGCTCACTGCACCAAGGCGCTGGGCGGGCGGGTGCAGTTGGTCGGCGACGACATCTTCGTGACCAACGCCGAGATCCTGGAGCGCGGCATCCGCGAGGGGGTGGCCAACGCCATTCTGGTCAAGCTCAACCAGATCGGCACCCTGACCGAGACGCTCGACACCGTGGCGCTGGCCAACGGTGCGGCGTACGGCACCGTGATCTCGCACCGTTCCGGCGAGACCGAGGACACGACGATCGCCGACCTGGTGGTGGCGGTCAACGCCGGGCAGATCAAGACGGGCGCGCCGGCCCGTTCGGACCGGGTGGCCAAGTACAACCAACTGCTGCGGATCGAAGAGGATCTGGGCGAGTCGGCCGCCTTCCCGGGGCTGGCGGCGCTGTCGGCCATGGGGGGGGTGGGACATGGCACGCGCTAGCCGGAAGGGGCCACGCCGCCCCCGGCCCGCCAAGAGCGCCGGGGCCAAGGGATCGCTCGGGCGGGCCCGTCTCGCCCTGGTGGGGGCCATCGTGGCCTCGGCCATCGTCCTCTTCGCCTGGTTCCCCGCCGGTTCCCTGCTGAGCCAACGCTCCACCCTGCACGGGACCGAGGCGCAGCTCAACGCGCTGCATGCCGAGGACTCCGCCCTGGCCCAGGAGAACAAGAACCTCAGCGATGCCGGCGAGATCGGTCGCATCGCCCGCGAGCAGTACCAGCTGGTCAGCCCCGGTCAGCAGGCGTACGAGGTCCTGCCACCCTCGGGCGCCACCGCCGCCGGCACCCCGTACGCGGGTGACCCGGGATCCGACGGACCGGTGACCCCGTCGGCGACACCCGAGCTCCCGCCGGGAGGTGTGACCACCACGACGACCACGGAGCCCGGCGCGGCGCCCGTCCCGGCGCACGCACCGGCTGCGGCCACACATCCCAGCTCCACGTCGACCTCATCGGGGGGATTCGTCTCGCGCATGGTGCACGCCCTCGAATTCTGGCGTTGAGGCCGGGGGAGGACGCCCGGGCGACGCAGCCGGGCGCCGACCACATGGACGAGGCCCTCAGCGATGCCGACACGGTGGCGCATCTGCTCGGCCGCGATCCGGGAGGTGCCTTCACCGTCGCGGTGCGCGGCGACGGAGGCCGCCCATTGGTCATCGCCAACGAGCCCTTCCTGCGGGACGGGACACCCATGCCGACGCGGTACTGGCTCGTGGATCCCGAGTTGCGGGTCCGTGTCGGGCGCGTGGAGGCGGCCGGCGGCGTGCGGGAGGCGGCACTCGAGGTCGACGAGGTGGCCCTCGCCGACGGTCATCGCCGGTATGCCGCCGAGCGTGATGCCCTGATTCCGGACGGCTGGACGGGACCCCGCCCGAGCGGGGGTGTGGGAGGCACGCGCCGGGGGGTGAAGTGCCTCCATGCCCACCTGGCCTGGTGGTTGGCCGGTGGCGACGACGTGGTCGGCGCGTGGGTGGCGACGCGGCTGGACCTGACCCGCCCGGATATCTGAGCGCGCCTGCTCTGTGATACTCGTCGGCGTGACAGATGCCGGCGCGCTCGCTGCGGTCGACTGCGGAACGAACTCCACGCGCCTTCTCGTGGTCGGCCCTGCCGGTGAAGTGCGCGCCCGGGAGGTGACCATCACCCGCCTCGGTCAAGAGGTCGACGCCAGCCGACGACTGCATCCCGAGGCGATGGAGCGCACGTTCGCCGCGTTGCGCGCCTACCGCTCCATCATGGACGCCGAGCAGGTGCGCCGGGCCCGCCTGGTTGCGACCTCGGCCGTCCGGGACGCCGCCAACGGCGAGGCCTTTCTCCTCCCCGCGGCCGAGATCGTGGGTGCGCCGGCCGAGTTGCTCTCGGGGAGGGAGGAGGGGGAGCTGTCCTACGCGGGGGCCACGGGCGATCTGGACGCGGCGGACGGCGACGTCGTCGTCCTCGACATCGGTGGTGGTTCCACGGAGATGGTGACCAGGGTGGCCGGTGAGGTCCTGGCCGTGTCCCTGGACATCGGCTGCGTCCGGCTCACGGAGCGTTTCTTGCAGGGCGATCCACCGACGACAGCGGAGGTGGCGGCGGCCGTCGGGGCCATTGCGGTCGAGCTGGACCGGGCCACGGCGGCCATCCCCCCGCTGGCGGGCGTGGGCGGGCACCTGCGTCTCGTCGGCCTGGCCGGCACGGTGTCCACGTTGGCCGGCCTGGAGCTGGGCTTGGCGGAGTACGACAGGGAGCAGATCCATCACGCCATGCTCACGGTGGAGTCGGTCGAGCGCTGGTGCACTGCACTGGGCGGCGAACGAGTGGCCGAACGCGCGCGCCGACCAGGCGTACCCGTGGGACGCCAGGACGTGATCTTCGGCGGCGCGCTCGTGTTGCGCGAGGTCATGCGTCGCTTTGCGTTGTCGGAGTGCATCGTCTCGGAGGCCGACATCCTGGACGGCCTCGTCATGTCGATGCGGCATCCCCCTCGCTGAGCAGGGCGGCCTGCGGGCCTCCCGGAGGCTCAGGTGGCGATCGAGTGGGCCAGATCGCTCCAGACGTAGACACCGTGGGTGGAGACCGGCGCCTTCCCGACGACCCAGGTGACGAAGTCACGGGCAGCCGCCTCGTCGCCCCCGGGGCCCATGATGAATGACTGGGCGTGCCAGGACCGCCACTGCGCCCGCAGTGACCGGCGGAGTGACGCGGTCCTCGGAACAGCCGCCCCCGCCTGCAGGGATTGCAGCGTCCCCGTGGTCAGGGTCGGGGAGCCCCACGTGGCCGGTGCCGACCTCGGAGCGGGGACCAGGGCATAGGCACCTGGCATCTTGAAGCGCATGGCCGCCGAGGCTTGCCAGAGGGTGGAGTCGGCGTCCGCAGGCGTCGTCGGGGGATACACGACTGCGACGGAGCCGGCGGGCACCACGTCGACGGCGTTCGTGGTGAAGAAGGACGGCGTGTCCACGGCAATCTCCGCGTAGGGCAATGCGGGCAGGAGGGGGACGAGAACGAGACCGGAGACGACCGCTGCGACGGGGAGCCCGACCCAGCGGTTGGGCCAACCGGGCCACCGGCGCAGCCATTCGAGTGCCACGCCGAGCACGAGCGCGGCGAAGAGAAATACGAACACTGCGAAGCGCGCCAGCGCGGCACCGTTGACGAGAGGGAGGTGGCGCAGGATCCCGCCCGGGAGGCGGAGTCGGGTGAGG
The DNA here is from genome assembly GCA_036273055.1 of Acidimicrobiales bacterium. Taxonomy (GTDB): domain Bacteria; phylum Actinomycetota; class Acidimicrobiia; order Acidimicrobiales; family RAAP-2; genus Bog-473. The sequence continues at coordinate 11,025 of DATAXG010000026.1, forward strand.
TTGTTGTGGACCCGGAGGGGAGATCCCAAGGAAAGCACATAGGCACTCACCGTCATGAGGATCCCCACGCCGATGACCTTGGAGCGCCGGCCGATCACGCCTGCCGCCACCAGGAGCACGACCAGCGGGATCCCGAGGTAGGCGCCGTTCTCGGAAAGGTTGTTGGCGAACTGGTCTGCGACCACCACCGCGCTCGTCGGGGCGATGAGTTCGTTCGACGTCGGGAGGACGGCGGACAGGAGGTCCGATTGATATTGCCCCGCGGGGACGTGCTGGGTGGCGTGGAGTGGTCCCGTGACCGCGTAAATGAGGGGGTAGGCCAGGACGACGAAGGCGAGGCCCAGTGCCAGGCCGGCTCCCGGAAGGGCCGCCAGCAGATGGGCGCGTACAGCGCGGAGGTTGAAGAGCATGATCAGGACGCCGGCGATGAGGGCCATCACTGCGGTCGTGGCGAGCACCTCGCTCGAAATGAAGTACTGCGCAATGATCAAGAGTCCGAGGACGAGGCCCAAGACTCGCTGCGAATAGCGCTGCCGGACGAACATCTCATCGAGCAGAATGAAGATGAACGGAATGAGACACACGAACATCGTGTGGATGTGGGCGCTGCCCTCCGCCACCACGTAGGGGGAGAAGCCGAAGAGCAGCCCGCCGAGGAACGCGGCCGGACGCCACCTCGTCCAGTGCCGCACGAAGCAGTACCCCGCGACCGCCGCGCTGAAGAAGGCCAAGCTTATGAGGAAATTGGTGGCGGCAACCGGCCCCCACAGCGCCGTGATGGGACTGACGATGATGCCGAGCAGGGGAATGGCGACGTTGGCCGAGTAGTTGACGCCGTAGGGCACGTTGACCCAGTGGCTGAACAGCGGGTTGACGCCATGCGACAGGGCATACGGCGTCCAGGCGACGAGCCACGCGTTGAGCTTGGGATCCTGACTGCCCTGCAGCGCCCTGGTCGCGCCAGTTGTCCAGGCGTTCCAGTTGGCGAGGATCGCCAGCACGACATAGATGAGGACGGCGAGGCCGGTCGCGATGAGGTCGGAGCGGGTTGCCCAACGTGTCGGTGGCGCGTGCCGCCGCGTGTGCCGCTGTTCAGTAAGGAGGCCGGTCATCGCCGGAGAAGAGGGGCGTGTTGGAAGCGCACGCGGATGCGCCGGCTCGGCACGGCTCCCCATGGACCGCAATCGTCGACAGTGTGAGGCCGCGCCATTGTGCGAAGGCAATCTAGCCGGGCCGTGGCGCCTTCGGCGGTCATGAGCAGCCGTGTCGATGGCGCTCTCTGATCTTAAGAAAGAAGTCCCAAATCACGCAGCGAATCAGTCACTCCGGCCGCATAGGCCTGGGGTGAATACGCGTGGCAGCTCTCGAGAAGGTGTGCGCTCAGCAGCGAAGAGCCCTGAGGATCTCCGACAAGCCGGGTTACGATGCGCGCGCACTCTTCAATGGTGTCGAACGTCGTGTGACTTCCGAGCGTGTGCAGCACATCACGGGGCCCACCCTGTCCGTAGACCACCGGGATGCACCCGAAGCTCGCCGCCTCGATCGGCGTGATCCCGAAGTGCTCGAGTCGCTCGGGGAACTCGTCACCATCTACCCCGAAGCCGGCGGCGTGGATCAGGACGGCGGACTCCCCGTACAGCGCGGCGAGATCGGAGCGCCCGATGTTGGGGTAGAAGGTGCAGGGGAGGCCTTCGGCAAGGTCCTGCAGCTCGCGGAACCGCTGGCGCCCTTCGGGACTGGGGTGGATCGCGCCGGCCAGAGCGAGCTCCATGCCTTCCATCCCGAGCTCGACCATGCGGCGAAACGCCCTGATCACGACATCCTGCCGCTTGTTGTGCCCACCGGCGAAGAAACGTCCGACCGTGAGCAGGGTCCGGCGCTCGGGCCAAGGGAGACCTGCCACTGGACCGGACCACATGGCGTGTGGCCGGATCAGCCGAATGGGGGGCGCCTCCAGCCCGTAGTGACGGATGAGCCCGTTGATGTTGTGCCGGACGAATTCCGAGTAGGCCCAGATCTCGTCGTAACCGGCCAGCAGGTATCCATACTCCTCGACCTCGCGATCGGGCACCCAGAAGGGGAATTGGATGTGGTACACGCTGCGCGTACCGAACGCTTCCGAGGGTGGCACGATGGTGTTGCCGATGACGGCGGCGAAGCGGCAGTTCTCGGGCTCCACCATCTCCCGGGGTAACGCGGTGCCGATGACGTTGTCGAAGCCGAATATCGCCTCAATCTGACGGATCCGGATGGTGCTGTAGCGCTCCGGGGAAGCGAACACGACGTTCGACGTGCCGGCCACCGAAGAGAGGACCGATGCCAGTTCGAACAGCATGCGCTCGCCGCCACCGGGGACGAGCGGGTAGGGGGAGTACAGGACGAACTGTGAGTCCGGCGTCGGTCGTGTGGTCACGCGCAGCCCGAGGTCGGCGGTGCTGCGTTCGGCGATGTCGGGCTGGGATGCCAGGGCCGGGTTGGCCAGAGATGCAGTCTGGCGTGCTTCCAGCCATGGTCCCCACTTCTTGACGAACCGTGCCCGGTTGATTTCTGAGATGTCGTGCAACTTGAGGCGGCTGTCGGACGTCGTCTTGCTCTCAATGTGGACCACCCGGGCGTTGGGGTTCACCATGACCTTGCCGCACCGGGTCCACAGCTTCAGGCAGAGATCCGTGTCCTCGTAGTACGCCGGCTCCCACTCGAGGCCGAACCCTCCCACCTCGAGGAAGTCTGATCGCCGCATCATGAGACAGGCGGCTGAGCAGTAGTCGACGAGACACGGCGTGTCGTAGTGGTCGGGGCCCCACACCGCTCCCTTGCCGATTTGCACCGCATCGCCGGTGGGGACGATGACGCCGCCGACTTCCTGCACCCGGCCGTCGGGGTAGAGGAACATCGGTCCGACGGCCGCGACCAGCGGATCGCTTCGCATGGTCGAGCACAGCGCTTCGATCCAGCCTCGCTGCACGAAGGCATCGTTGTTGAGGAAGACGACGTAATCCCCGCGGGCAAAGTCCACCCCGATGTTGTTGCCCTCACCGAAGAATCGGTTGATCCCGACTTGCACGAGGATGTAATCCCTCTTGCGCTGGCTCTCGCGGAGGATGGACAGTTCGGCGTCGGTGGACCCGTTGTCGACCACGATGATTTCGCGGATCAATTCACTGGTGGCCGCCGCCAGCGCGTCGAGACACTCGACGGTGGTCGTCGCCTGGTTGTAGTTCAGGACGATGACCGAGACGTTGTCGGAGAAAGGATCGAGCTCAGTTACCAATGCGCCGTCCGGCTAGTTCTTAGGTTGCCCGGTCGTCGCCCTCTTGGCCAGCATTCGAGAGAGCAGTCGAACAGGCGCCGTGACCCGCCAAGATGTCGAGCGGCGGATGTCCTCAATCACGCTCTGGGCTTGGGCCGCTTCTCCGGCGTAGTGATCCACGCGGCGCCTTTGGTCTTCGAGCAGCAGGTCCTTCTGGGTCAGCTCGGACTCGTACCGTGACGCAGACGTCGACAGCTTCGACGCGAGGTGGTCGACCCGGTCGAGGAACTCGCCGACCAGGTGCTCGCGCTCCCGGCGCGCTGATTCGATCTGCGCGGAGAGCTCGCTGCGGGACCCGGCGACCTCGGCGGCCAAGCGGGCAGTTTCCTCCTTGTAGACCCGCAGCGCAGTGAGAAAGGCCTCCTTCTCAGCATGCTGCTGGTCGATCACCCGTCCAATGAGTGCGCGCATGGCCGGTGAGGGCTCCGGCTCGTCGTGCAAGAGACCTTGCAGCTCCATCTGCTCGCCGAACAAGGCCAAGAACGCCCCCACCGCGAACGGCGCCTTGCGCAACATGTCCACGACGGGTGTCGTTTCGTCCGCCGGACGTTGCGCGACCACGGCCTCCGTCGTCAACCCGAGGGAGATGGAGATGGCGGGGTAACGGTCGGTCACGGAGCGCTTGGCCTTGGCGAAGTTGGTCGATGCGTCCGAGGCGGTCGTCGTCACTGCGATCACCGCCCCGGGAGCCAGTGCCTCCAGCCAGGCGCCGACATCAGGCAGCTTCATGTCGTCGGAGTCGAACACCGCCAGGTGGACGAGCCCGGCCCTCTCCCCGGACACGTGGGCCAAGCCGGCCGCCTCGCTGTCGAAGCCCTGCAGCGTGGCGCCGAATGTTGCTCTCAGCTCGGCCATGAGGACCTGGAAGTCCCCACCGGCGTCGTCCGAGCCGGTGGGGAGAACGACCGCGGCGCACGTCGCCCCGGGGTCCGAGCGGGCGACGGCCTGGCACGTCGAGAGGAGCGAGGCCCGGTCACCGGGGCCGACTTCGACCGTCACGGCCGGGCGCGTGGTGGAGACCAGCCACGACACGAGGGGCGAGAACCGGTGCGAGCCGGATTCGGGTAGGGGGGAGAAGTCCCGGGGGAGGAGCTCGGCAGTGACCGGAGCGGCCGCCGCCATCTTCCCCGTCGACGACCCGGGGCTCGAGGTCACAGAGCCTTCTGCGGGCCCACGCCGGTTGGGCCGACGGCGAGGGAGGGGGATGTGAGGTCTGACCTGGTCATTTCGTTTTGCAAGGCTGCACGAATTCGCACACGATCGGGCTCAGCCCCACAGCGCCGCTCATCTTAGTGAATGGCCGGCGCATCCCTGGGCGGCGGGCGATCCTGCTCCAGCAGCGTCCCCACGCGTCCGACCAGGCCCACGGGGTCTCCGTAGCGCTCGTCGGCGTACCGCCGGGCGGACACCGCGGCGTCGGCTCGCCGGGGTTCGGCCAGCAGCGCTGCAGCGCCTCGGAGCAGCTCAGCCTCGTCACTGAACGTCGCACCACCCGTTGCGCGGGCGTGCACCTCAGCGGGCCCCGAGCCGGCCGGAACGATGATCGGCGTTCCCAGACGCATCGCTTCGACGCATTCGCGGGCGATGTGTGCGCCGGGCGCCAGGTCGACACAGGAGTTGGCGTGCGCGAGCAGCCGCCAGAGGTCCATGCGCGTGTCCACCGTGACCTTGCCACGCAGCGCCCGTCCCTTCCAGGCCCAAGCGACGGCATCCACCACCACCACCACGTCGATATCGCCGAATGCGGCACTGAGCCAGGCGGCGGCCGCGGGCGGTTCGGCATGCGCGCCGGAGCGATCGCTGAGCACCAGGAGGTAATCGGTGAAGCCGAAGCCGTGGTGTCGGTGGCGCTCGGCCAGCGGATTCACCGGCACATGGACGCCGAGAGGATCGTCTCCCTCCACCAGGGACAGCTTGTGCCACGCGGCATCGGGATTCCCTTCGGCGGCCGACAGGAACAGCACTGACGGCGCGCCCGCACGGGAGAGCATGGATGCGACCTCGGGAGTCAGGTCGTCGACAATGACCGTGGTGTCTCTTGGCACGCCATCGGGCCACTGCCATGCGCCGACCGGTCCCATGCCGCGCAGGTCGAACGCACCGTCTGCCTCCCGATGTCCGGGGTCTCCGGGAACCAGCACAACGACCGGTCCCCAGCGGGTGGCTGCCCCTGCGATCGACCGAGCGACGAAGGCCAGCTCACTTTGACGCTCGAGCCAGCGACAGCCCACGACGACGGCTCCCGGGCGGTTCACGGCTCCATGTCGCGCAGCGACGCCACGTGGCGTCGCAGGTCGATGACCTCCGCCCGTAGCTGCACGATCTCGTGGCCGAAGGAGGAGGTCACGTCCGCCACCATGGCTTCCTGTGCGGACACGCGCTCGGCCAGGACGTCACAGTGCGCGACCAGCGCCTCCGTTGCCCCAACCAGCGCCAGCAGGAGGCGCCGATCGGCGCGGCCCGAGACGCGGCCTGCCCAGGAGCGCAACGCCCCTGTGGTTGCAGCGTCCCTGTCCGACCAGGCACGCCGGAACGACGCCACGCCGTCGGTGCCGCTGGCCGGTCCGATCGGCGGGAGAGCGTCAACAGGCTGGCGCAGCATGCGAGGGGCGGGTGCGACCTCGTCGTCTACTGCGTCGTGAGCGTCGCGTACCATCGGTTCCAGTCGTCCTTCTCACCCGGGTTGGCCAGCCGGCACGACGGGTCGGCCCGGGTGAGGTGTGGGTTGAAGTAGCGGTCTCCCTCGGCAATGTAGCCCTTCCAGCGCTCCAGGAACTGAACGACATCACCCACGCCTCCCGCCGTCCCCCGGCTGGGCGATTCGTAGTGGATCAGCTCGGCTGCCGGCTCGTAAATCGTCCGGAGGCCCTTCGCTGCGGCGCGAAGGCAGTAGTCGACGTCGTTGAGATCGACCCCGAGCGCCTCGTCGAAACCTCCGAGCTGCTCGAACACGTCACGCCGGGTGGCCAGGCACGCCCCCGTCACGGCGGAGCATTCGCGGCCGCTGACGGCCATGCGCAAATAGCCGGCGCCGCTCTCGTCCAGTCCACCGAGCACGTGGCCCGCAGCCCCCGTGAGCCCGACGACGATGCCGCAATGCTGCAGTCGGCGATCCGGATAGAGGAGCCGGGCTCCTGCGACGGCAACGTCCGGCCGGAGGACCTGGGAGCACAGTGCCGACAGCCACCCGCTCCGGTGCGCCTCGATGTCGTTGTTGAGGAACAGCAGGATGTCTCCGCGCGCCTCGAGTGCACCGGCGTTGTTGAGTGCGGCCCAGTTGAACGGTCGCGGATCGGACATCACCCGGACATCGGGGCGGGCGGACAGCCTCTCCACCAGCGTGAGTGTCTCGGGGTCCGTAGAGCCGTTGTCGATGAGGACGAGCTCCACGCTGTCGTGCATGCCCGTGGTTGCGACGATGGAGTCCACGCACGTGCGGAGGAGTCGCGGCTCGTCACGGAACGGGATCACGATGCTCACCGGGACATCGGTCCGGGCGGGTCGCGCAATGCGGTAGAAGCCTGGCACGGAACCCGGCTCGACCGTCGCAGGGTCCTGGCGACGCTCCAGGGCCTCCTCGACGTGGCGGACGGAGAACGAGGCGGTCGCCGACGCGTCTCCCACGGTGCGATGGCACAGCACCTCAGGGATGTGGACGACCGCGTCGGCGACCTCGGTGGCGGCCAGCGCGCATTCGTGCTCGAGCACCGTCATGTCGGCAGCCACGAGGCGCGGCAGATGGTCCGCCACGTCGGCCCCCATGGCCAGTGGGCGGCCGATGTAGGCACTGGTCAAGAGGAACTCGGGGGAGAAGTCGGGCTTGAACCGCGGCGCCACCCATGCCCCGTCGTCCAGCTGCTCGTCCTCGTCGGCGTAGACCACGGTCGTCGGCGTGAGCGCGGCGCTCAGCCTCGCGACTGCGTCGGGCGACCAGACGTCCCCCGGGAGCAGCAAGGCTCGGGGCAAACCCCGAGTCGCCTCCAGGCCGATGCCGAGGAGGTCGCGCTGCGATCCCGGACCTCCCGCTCCGAGGAGCCGGACGCGCCGTCGATCGCGCAGGGCAGTGTCGGCGTGCACCAGCGCCCGAAGCTCCGACAGCCGGCCCTCGGCCGCGACCACCATGAGTGACCACCCCCCACGCTGGCGGCGGATGCTGCGCAGCGTGCGGCTGATCGCGTCGGCATCGGCGCCGGCGCCGGCGTCGGCGACGGGCATGACCAGGCAGAGGTTGGCTCTCCTGGTTGCGCGCGTCGCCCGGACCCGCTGCTCCTCGCGGTCGCGGGACCAGACCGCATAGGGGCCCGGATCCTGGGACACGTCGGGAGGGAGGGGCGGTAGACCACTGGGGGCGTAGAGCACCCTTTCCACGCCGGCAATCTACCGGAACCTGCTCGGGTGAACGGCGCGTTGGCGCAGGTGAGCGTGGACCTGTCACGATTCGCCGATGGGGATATCCGACCGCCTCCTCATGGGGCCGGGACCTTCGAATTCCTACCCGGAAGTGACCATGGCGCTGGCCGGCCCCGTGCTGGGCCACCTCGATCCGCAGTTCCTCGCGATCCTCGACAGCACGAACGAACGGCTGCGCCAGGTCTTCGGGACCTCGAATGCACTGACGCTCCCGTTGAGCGGAACCGGATCGGCGGGCATGGAGGCCTCGTTCGTGAATTTCGTCCGGCCGGGTGACACGGTCGTGGTGGGCGTCAACGGCGTCTTCGGGGAACGGATGTGCGAGGTGGCGGACCGCCACGGGGCCGAGGTCGTCCGGGTCGATGCAGAGTGGGGCGAGCCGATCGACCCGGACCGCCTGCTCTCGGCCCACCCGGCTCCGGCCGTGATCGCGGTCGTGCACGCCGAGACCTCCACGGGAGTACGCAACGACATTGCGCCGCTGGGGCGAGGCAAGGGTGACGCCCTGCTGCTGGTCGACACCGTCACGTCGCTCGGGGGCATTGCGGTTGCGGTCGACGAGTGGTCGGTCGACATCGCCTACAGCGGCACCCAGAAGTGTCTCGGGGTCCCCCCGGGACTTTCTCCGTTCACGGCCTCCCCGCGGGCACTGGAGCGCATGGTCGAGCGGCCTTCCAGCTGGTATCTCGATCTCAACCTTCTGGCGCGCTATGTGAACGATTCTGCAGGTGCACGGGTGTACCACCACACGGCGCCGGTGGTGATGGTGTCGGCGCTGCACGCGGGGTTGGGCACGCTTCTCGACGAAGGACTCGAGGCTTCCTGGGAGCGCCACGCCTCGTGTGGCCGAGTGCTGCAGGACGGCTTGCGTGACCTCGGACTCCATCTGCTGGTGGCCCCTGACCACCGCCTGCCGCAGCTCACCACGGTGCGGATCCCGGAGGGTGTCGACGACGCCGAGGTTCGGCGCGAGCTTCTCTCCTCTTATGGCATCGAGATCGGTGCCGGCGCCGGCCGGCTGGCCGGGCAGATCTGGCGTATCGGTTGTATGGGGCACACCGCGCGTCGACGCAACGTCGTGGCCCTTCTGGGCGCGCTCAAGGAGGTACTCGGACGATGACAGCGGCCAGGGCGGTGCGTCACGCCCCCCTCGAGCTCCGGGGAAAGCGGGTGTTGTTGCGCTCGTTGACGGAGAACGACTTCGCGGCCTGGCACGAGGTGCGGACGCGCTGCGCCAGCTGGCTGCTCCGGTGGGAGCCCCGGCCGAAGGGCGCTCCGGCGCCGACGGAGGACCGACCGAGCTTCGCGGCGCGCTGTGGCATTCGAGAGCGCGAGCGACACCTCGGCACCGGTTACGGGTTCGGGATCTTCGTGGGAGAGCGTTTCGCCGGCGAGGTGACGCTCTCGTCGATTCAGCGGGGCCCTTTCCAGAGCGGCGTCATCGGGTACTGGGTCGACGAGGCCCTGGCCGGGCGCGGCATGGTTCCCGAGGCGGTCGTCGTGACCTTGCGCTTTGCCTTCGAGGCGATCTCGTTGCACCGCGTGGAGATCGCCATCATTCCGCGTAACACCGCGAGCCGGCGGGTCGTGGAGAAGCTCGGGATCCGAGAGGAGGGCATTGCCCTCCGCCTGCTCGAGATCGACGGGGAGTGGGAGGACCACGTGCGCTACGGCATCACCGCCGAGGAATGGGCGGTGCGCGAGCGCGCGCTCGTGGAGGAGTGGCTGGAGAGCTGAGCCGGAGCGCTCAGGTGTCGCCGTCGCCCACGACCGAGGGCGAGTGGCGGAAGAACTGCTCCACGTCGTGTTCGTAGGTGTACGACAGCGGCGGGTTGCCGGTCTGGCGTCGCAGTCGCAGGGCTCGGATGAATGTCTGCACGGCGCCGGCGCTCGATGCGTTGTAGGTGAAGCCAGTTTCAGCGAAGCGTCTGGTGTCGACGCCGCGGCCGTAGCGAAGGAGGTCTTCGAGCTCGGCGGGCAGGTCGAAGATCCTCGCCAGGGGACGGATCTTGAGGGGGCTGAACGGTGAGAGGGGAACGAGCCGGGTCCCGCAGATGGTGGCCACCTCGCTCCATGGGAGCCTGCCCGCGGCCGCCACGTTGTAGAGGCCGGGGATGCCGCCCTGGGTGACATGGAGCAGCGCTCGCACGACGTCGCTCTCCTCAATGAACTGCAGCAGCGGGTCGAAGCCGAAGATGGCCGGGCAGACGGGGCGCGACAGATTCCGGCTGATCGGCGTGGTGAGGTGCTCCCCGAGCACATTGGCAAATCGAAGCACCGTCACCTTCGTGCCGGGATTGTCATCGGCGAAGTCACGCATGAGCCCGTCCGCTTCCACGAGGGCGCGCTCCACGCTGTTCTTCACGGGGCTCGTCCGAGGCGTGTCCTCCAGAAATGTGTTCGGGTCGCTGGCGGCGGAGCCGTAGACCAGGGTGGAGGACTTGACCACGATGTGCCGTACCGAAGAGCCGGCCGCCCCCGCCGCGGCCAGGAGGTTCATCGTTCCGATGACGTTGATCTCGTGCATGGCCCGCCTCGGTACCGAGGAGGAGTCGGTGATCATGAAGGTATGGAGGATCGTGTCGACCTGGGTCGCCTTCACGATGCGGTTCATGATGGAGTAGGTCTGGTCGGCCCGGACGAACTCTGCCCGCTCGAACGGGACCGACGGTGTGCCTGTGCCCATGCCGAGGATGACGTCCATGGTCGGGTCCGATTCGAGCGCCTGGATCATCCGTCCGCCCCAGAAGGTGTCGGCTCCGGTGACAAGGACTCGACGACTCACCGCCGCCTCACCCGAACCAGACGCTTCGTCGGTCACGCAGGATGTCGTAGACCGACTCCTGCAGCAGCGAGCGGATACGCTCGGACTCCTCCATGATGCGGCTCTTCGAGTAGCGCTCCTGGTCCGCCGGCACGTCGAAGTACACCGGCGGGAGCACGCGCAGCTTGAACTTTGCGGGGAACGGTGTCATCACCCCGAGCGGCCCGAGCGCGAGCACGTTCGCCGTGATGGGGAAGTACGGGAGCCCGAGGGCGCGGGCCACCGTCGGCAGCCGCAGGACGACCGGCATCGCCTCCTCGGAGCCGACGACAGCAATGGGAATGACCGGGACCCCGGCCCGCATGGCGATCTCGACGAAGCCGCCGCGCCCGAAACGGCGGAGCTGGTAGCGGTCGGTGAACGACTTGGACGTCCCCTTGGTGCCCTCGGGGAAGACCAGGGCGAGCTGCCCCTGCTCCTTCAGCAGCCGGTAGGCGTTGGCGGGACGGGCGGAGACGCCTCCGGCACGCGCCCACAGGGTCCCCACGACGGGCACCGTGCGAAAGAAGTAGTCCGCCAATCCGTAGACGGGACGCCCGAGCTCCTTTTCGATCCCATGCATGATGACCGGTGCATCGGAAGGGATGGCGCCGGCATGGTTGGCGACGAGCAGCGCGCCGCCCTCCGCCGGGATCGTCTCGAGGCCCTCCCATTCGGCCCGGAACCACTTTGAGTAGATCGGCTCGTAGATGGCACGCGCCAGGGCACGCGTCCGTTCGGATCGTCCCCATTCGTCCACGTCGGACAGCCGGGGATCCTCGGGCTCATTCATGTGCGCAGCCCCGATGCGGATCGGCACGATGGCGGTCGATCGGTCCTTCTCGCCGACAACGTGGCGCCCGCTGGCCATCGATCCATCGTACCGATCACCCGGGCGACGGAATCCTGGCCCGTGGAGCTACGGGCGGGCCGCCCCGATCAGGCCCTCGGTGAAGATCGGGGAGTAGGAGACCGTCGATCCCGTGAAGGGGGCCTGAATCACCGTGTCCGTCCCGTAGGGCCCTGATCCGGTGTACATGACGACATGGTCGACCTGGTTGTCATCGTCGAGGTTGTAATAGAAGAGCAGGTCACCGGGCTGTAGGGCGTCGAGCGACACGTGAGTGACGTCCGGCCACTCCGTCTCGGTCGTCCTCGGGATGGAGACGCCCGCCTGGTTCCAGGCCCATTGCACGAGACCCGAGCAATCGAATCCCACGCCGGGCTGCTCGCCACCGAAGACGTAGGGCACGCCCAACTGCGACACCGCCGCCTGCACGGCTGCCATCCCGGCACTTCCGCCCGAGGCCGATCCGCCGACCGGACCGGTGGCACCACCCGCCTGGTTGGCCGCGGCGGTGGCCGCCGCCGCGCTCGGCGAGCCGCCGACGGCTCCGGCCACGGTCGCAGCGGTTGCCGCAGCCGCCGCTGCCTTTTGCTGCGCCGCAGCGCTGCGTGCCGCTGCCGCCGCGGCTGCTTCCTGCTGGGCCTCTTGAATGGCGGCGGCGGCGACTTCCTGCGCGAGCTGACCCTGCACCTGGTTCAAGGTCGCCTTCGTCGTCGAGGCCTCCTGCTCGTTCGCCTGGGCCAGGGACTTCGCCTGCGCGGCCTGCGTCTGCGCCTGTGCTGCCTCCGACTGCTGCGCCGCTTCCTGTGACTGCAGTTGCGTCTCGGACTGCAGCAGGGACCTCTCGTCCTTGGTGAGGTTGCCGACGATCTGGGACGTGTACTGGTTGCGCGCATCGTTCAGCGTCGCGGACGTGGAGAAATAGGACGCGAACCCGGTCTCGGGGGTTCCGTAGACGTAGGCCTGGACCGCGTCAACCGACACGAGCCGGCGGTCGACTTTCACGGCCGAGCGCGCGTGGACGAGATTGGCGGCGATTGTCTGCAACGCGGCCTGGGCGTCCTGAAGATTCTGCTCGGCCGTGTTGTACTTGTCGTCAAGGGCGGAGGTCTGTTGCTCCTCTTGCGCCAGCGTCGACTCGATCTGGCTGACCTGTGATTGCGTGGAGTTGATCTGCGACTGGTTCGGAGCGGCTCCGGGCCGTGTGGTCGACGTGGTCGCGCCCGCGTTCGTCGCGCCGACCGTCGACAACATGGCGGCGACGACGCCGGCGACCATTGTCATCCTGACGACGGGAGCCCGCCTGCGGACAGTGCCCCGACAATTCACTGCATCCACGGCGCAACAGCGTAATGGCTGCTTGGTGGCATATTCGGCATCCCCTCTGTTTCCGTCCGGTCGCATCCCGAGTTCGCTGATCACCTTCCGTTGGTGTATCGGTCCGATCGGCGCTTCGATTGACCGTTGACGTTTGTCTCCATAGGGTCCCGTGCGTGCAGGGAGTCGTATCTGTGACCCAGGGGAGACTCAGGGGCGTCTGGCGCGGTGATCTGTGGTCGTTTTCGGGTATTCCGTACGGTCGCGCTCCGATCGGCGCGTTGCGGTGGCGCCCCCCGTTGAAGGCCGAAGGCTGGAGCGCGATCCGTGATGCATCGACGTTCGGGCCGATCGCACCGCAGACGGCAGCCGTGCCCGGCATCACGAGCCCGTCGGACCCGTCGTCCTCCGAGCCGCACAGTGAAGACTGTCTCTCGCTCAACGTGTGGACCCCGGAGCTGCCCGCGTCACCGACGGTTGAGCCCGGGCAGGGCCGCCCGGTCATGGTCTTCATCCACGGAGGCGGCTTCACTTCGGGCAGCGGGTCGGTCTTCCTCTACCGGGGCGGGGACCTGGTGCGCAACGGCGACGCTGTCGTCGTGACCATCAACTACCGGCTCGGTGCCCTGGGCTTCCTGGGCCACCGTGACCTGGCCGATCCGGATGGGTTGGTCGGGAGCTGGGGCCTGCACGACCAGGTGGCCGCGCTGCGCTGGGTGCGCGACAACATCGCGGTGTTCGGCGGTGACCCGAGCGCCGTGACCATCTTCGGGGAGTCGGCCGGTGGCTTCAGCGTGGCCACGCTGCTCGGCACGCCCGCGGCCAGAGGGCTCTTCCGGCGCGCCATCGTGCAGAGCGGGGGAGTGCACGTACATTCGCTGGCGGAGGCGGAACGAGCGGCGGAACGATTGGCGACGCTTCTCGGTATCGGGTCGTGCACGAGAGAGGCGATGGAGGGCATCCCGGCGACCGAGCTCGTGGCGGCGACCGAGGAGATGGGAAGGCGACGCCCGGACCCCGGGATGATCCCGTTGCCGTTTCTCCCTGTCGTCGACGGCGTCCTGTTGCCCGACCACCCGCTGGCCGCCGTAGGCAATGGTGCTGCGCGCGGCGTCGACCTGCTGGTCGGGACGAACCGGGACGAACTCACGCTCTTCGGTCTCGGCAACCCCGCGCTGATGGCGCTTGACGCGGACGGAGTGACGCGCTGGGTGGGGAACGCGGTGCCGGACATGTCCGCGGTCGAGGTGATCGACGCCTACCGAGCTGCGCGCAGCGGGCGCGGAGAATCGACGGAACCCAACGCACTCTGGGTCGCCATCGGGACCGACATCGTCTTCCGGTGGCCCAGCCTCCAGCTCGCGGCGACCCACGGTGTCCATGGCTCGCCCGCGTACGTCTACCTCTTCGAATGGGAATCGCCGGCGTTCGGCGGCATCCTGGGCTCCTGTCACGCCCTGGAGCTGCCTTTCGTGTTCGGCGCGGTCCACCTGCCGGTGGTGCAGGTGTTCTCGGGCGGCGGCCCGCAGGTCGAGACACTGTCTGCGCAGATGCAGGGGGCGTGGCTGGCCTTCGCCGCCTCGGGCAACCCCAGCCATGACGGGATCGGAGCATGGCGCCCCTGGCAGCCGAACGAACGCGCCACCATGATCTTCGGGACGGACACCCGCCTCGAATCGGCGCCGCGTGACGAGGAGCTCGAGGTGTTGCAGCGCGCCCGCCCGCTTGCGTCGGGCGCCTCCCGCTCCTAGGCGGATCCCGACGCGACGAGGCCCCGGGCCCGCCCGGAGAGGGGCAGACCCGGGGCCTCGGTCACCGACGCGTGCTACCGCTGGCCGTGGCCGCTGAATCCCCCGGAGCCGCCGAACCCGCCGGGGCCGCCGCCGTGGGGACCGGCAGCGGAGGGCCCGGGTCCGCCCGGGCCGTGCTGGATCGACCCACCGTTCGGAGCCGACTGGCCCCAGCCAGACGTGCCGCCGGGCTGCGGTGCTGCGGGCTGGACCTGGGGACCGTGCTGCCCCGGGATGACCGCGTCCGTCTTCGGCTGCGGCTGCGGTGCGGGCTGCGTCGCCGGTGTGGGCTGCGGCCGCGGGGCCGGGCTGGAGATGACCACGACCTGCGCGTCCAGGTCGCTCGGCGTGCCGGCGTCAGGCAGGCCGAAAGCACTCACCAGCTCATCGTCACTGACGCCGGTCGGGCTCGTGCCCTTCTGGAAGTACTTCGTGCTCGGCGAGACCAGCACGATGTCGGTGCCGCGGCGGTTGCTCAACGTGATGGTCGAACCAGCGACATCGGTGACGCGGCCACTGACCCTCTCGGGGAACACGGTCACACTCGTCGCCGTCGGGTTCGAGGCCGTCGGGTCGAGCGTCACGGCGACGTTCTCGCCCTGCAGCAATCCCGGAGGAGCGACCGAGGTCCCGGGCTCCGAATAGGCCGTCCCGCTCGTCGTGTCCACCGTCTCGGTGGTTCCGTCGTACTTCTGGAGCACGAAGTCCCCGGAGGCCACCGAGGTCACTCGACCCCGCAGGTCCGGAGCGGACGTCCGCTCGTGTGCCGCCGCGGTTCCCTCTGCAGTGAGCAGGGCAAGCGCTGCGGCCGAGAGTGAGACTCCCGCGATACGCATTGTCTTGTGCAGCTGCATGGTTGGTATGCACCTCCGCTCATGATGAGCTTGCAGCCGTCGATCATCACGATCGAACATGCAAGAGATTTGCACTGTCGGCTGAAGCCCAGTTCTTTCCCGGATCGGCGGGATCTAAGCGACGAATCGAAGGGCCTCACGCTGCGCCGACGTCACACACCAGTGGACGGTGTGAACGTTGGGGCGGCCTTGTCCAAGTGCAATGGGAGATGGCGGATTCCGGTGTGTCGATTGCTACGCGTCCATTCTGCCGGCGCAGAGAGCGTGAACGAAACTATTGAACGGAGCACTTCTTCGAGTGCGACGCGGATCTCGAGACGGGCGAGGTGCGCGCCGAGGCAGAAGTGAGCGCCGTGGCCGAAGGCCAGATGTGGATTGGGGTCGCGCTGCAAGACGAATGCGTCGGGCTCGCCGAAGCGCCGCGGATCCCGGTTCGCCGAACCTTCCCAGACGACCACTTTCTGGCCGGGTTCGATGCGGGCACCGCCGAGCTGGCAGGCGGCCGTGGCTGTCCTCCGCTTTGAAGGCGACGGCGTGGTCCAGCGCAGGATCTCCTCCACCGCGGTGTCCATTGATGCTCGCCCGGTCCGCAGGAGCTCGAGCTGGTCGGGCCACTCCAGGAAGGCGAGCATGGCGCCGGCAACCGCGTTGCGGGTCGTCTCGGCTCCAGCCGAGAACACAAGGGAGAAGAAGGCCGAGAGCTCGTCATCACTCAGTCGGGGTGGGTCGGTATCCGGGAGCTCGGCGTGGATGACCCTCGAGAGCATGTCCGGCCCGGGCTCGGCCCGCTTCTGGCGGATGAGCGCGGCGCCGTACTCGTACATCACGCCGACGGCGTCTGCGCGCTCCGGCGTCATGGACATGAAGTCCGATTCGTCCGGAATGTCGAAGATGTGCTCGACCGCATCGAACAGGAGGTGGCGGTCGCCCTCCGGCACGCCGAGCAGGAGGCAGATGGCCTGCATCGGGAGCTCGGCCGCCACGTCGACCAGGAAATCGCACTCCTCGTCGGCGGACTCGACGAGCCGGCGCATCCGGCCTCGGAGCTCCTGCTCCAGTGCCCGTACCGCGGCCGGCGTCAGTCCTCTCGTGACCAGCCGGCGGATACGGGCGTGACGAGGGTCATCCATCATGTTGAGGACCACCCCGGCTACGGGCAGATCCTGAATGATCGTGCCGCCGTAAGGGCGGTCGCCCCCGGTCTCCGACGAGAAGGTCCCAGGGTCGCGCAGCACCTGAAGCACCTCGTCGTAGGTGGCGACCGACCAGAACCCCTCCCCATCGGGCGTATGGGCGGTGGGCTCGTGCCACCAGACGGGGGCCTGTTCCCGATGCAGCCGGAAGATCCCGTGCGGGAAGCCGCCGGCGAAGGTGTCGAGGTCGGTCAGGTCCACCTGGCTCAGATCGTCCGCCACCGGGCCATCCTCATGACCGAGCCCGACTGGGTCAAGAATGGGGGAGCAGGGGGCGTAGCCCAACAGGCAGAGGCAGGGCGCTTAAACCGTCCCCAGTGAGGGTTCGAATCCCTCCGCCCCCACGCTGAGGTTGACCCCGTTGGGTGGACTGGCGACCGTTCCCCTGCATGACCCACGACGCCGTCGAAGTCGCGGTCCTCGGGCCGATCGCCTTCCGTGGCACGGCCGGACCGTTCCACCGATCGGTGGCGCGGGAACTCGTCGTCTACCTCGCCTTCCACCGCGGCGGGGTCCGTCATGCCGAGTGGTCCCTGGCGCTCTGGCCCGAGTGGCCCGTCTCGCCGGCCACTGCGCATTCGACGTCTTCGGATGCCCGCCGTGCGCTCGGCCGGGACGCCGAGGGCCGTCCCCATTTGCCCCGTGGCGTCGAGCTCCGACTCGGTGACTCGGTCACCACCGATGTCGAGCGTTTCGCGTCGCTCGCCGCGGCGGACGATCCAAACCGGCTCTTCCAGGCCATGCAGTTGGTCCGGGGCCCGCTCTTCGCCGGGTTACAGCGGACGGACTGGGCCGTGTTCGACGGCACCCAGTCGGATATTGAGGCACTGGTGGTGCAGACGGCGCTGCGGGGCGCCGACGCCTTCGTGGAGCAGGGCTGCGGGGACGAGGCCGAGTGGATGGTCCGGCAGGCGCTTCACGTCAGCCCTTACGACGAACGCCTCTACCGAGCGCTCCTCGTGGCCACCGCCGCCCAGGGCAACCGGGTCCGGCTGCACTCAGCCATGGCGCAGTTGCGCACGCTGGCGGGAGAGGGAGCCCGCCCACCAGCCCGGACGGCCGTGCACGCTCCGTCGGATTGCCTCCATCCTGCGACGACGGCCCTCTACCGTGACCTGCTGTCCGGGCCGCCTGCCGTCGGAGGGCACCCCCCCAGGCTGTAGGGTTGCCACCCGCCATGGCGAGAAGCTCTTCTGGGAAATCAGTCGCACGCGCCGCCGCTACGGGCGGCGGCACCACCTACCGCGGGCAGATGCCGGTGAATTGGTACGCCGCGCTCATCATCATCATCGTCGTCGGCGTGGCCTCCATTGCGCTGGCCAAGTACAACTACAACAAGACGGCAGCGGTGGTCGAGCCCGCGGTCGGGACCTCGTGGCACGCCGGCCTGGCCTTCGACATCTGCGGGACCACCGAGGCGGCGCTCCCGGCATCGCCCAGCACCTCCAAGTCGGGCCTCACGGCGACCGGCGGCGGCGTCCTGCTGATCGCACCGAAGACATCCGGCGAGGCGGGCAACAACGCGACCCTGGGGAAGTTCGCCTCCGGGTATACCGGGTTGACGTTGACCAACACCTCCCTCAAATACCCCTCCACCAAAGCGCCGACCTACACGAACGGGCAGAAGTGCGCGGTGGGGACGCCCGACGCCGGCAAGGTCGGTGTGGTGCAGGCGCGGTCCTGGGTGGTCTCCACGACCACCGGCAAGAACAACGAGGAAGTGGAGACCGGGGGCGCCACGACGGACAAGGCCGCCGATCTCAAGTTCCTCGACCGCCAGCTGATCACGGTCGGATTCGTGCCCAAGGGCACCGCACTGCCGAAGCCGCCTACCTCCACCATCACCGGGCTGCTGCAGGTGCTGGCCGGAAACCAGGCGCCCGTGGCGACGACGAGCACGACTGTCGCCGGCGAGACGTCGAGTACCGTGCCGTCGGCCACGACGACGACAGGCCCGGTTTCGTCCACGACGACGTCGAGCGTGCCCGCCACGACCACGACGAAGCCTTCGTCCACGACGACGACCAAGTAATGAAAGCAGTCGTCCTCGTTGGGGGCGAGGGGACGCGTCTGCGCCCTCTGACGCTCTCGGCGCCCAAGCAGATGCTGCCCATTGTCGGCGTGCCCATGATCGAGCGGGTGCTCGGGCATCTGGCCGCCCACGGCATCGACGATGCCGTCCTCTCGCTCGGCTACCTCCCCGACGCCTTCATGGAGGCGTACCCCGACGGGCAGGCTGCCGGCATGGGCCTGACCTACGCCGTCGAGCCGGAGCCGCTCGACACGGCAGGCGCCGTCCGCTTCGCCGCCACCTTCGCCGGGATCGACGAGACCTTCGTCGTCGTCAACGGCGACGTGCTGACCGATATGGATCTGACAATGCTGGTTGCCTTCCACCGCGAGCGAGGGGCCGAAGGGACGATCGCGCTGCACCCGGTGGCTGACCCGTCTGCCTTCGGCGTGGTCCCCACCGACGACGACGGCCGGGTGCTGGCCTTCGTGGAGAAGCCGCCACGTGACGAGGCGCCGACGAACGAAATCAATGCGGGCACCTACGTTCTGGAGCCCTCGGTCCTGGCCCGGATCCCCGAGGGCGGCCGGGTCTCCATCGAGCGGGACACCTTTCCGGCCATGGTGCGCGACGGCGGGCTCTTCGCGCGCTCCGACGGCCGCTACTGGCTCGATACGGGGACCGCTGCCGCGTTCTTGGAAGCCAATTTCGACTACCTGAACCAGAAGCGGGGCCCGATCACCAGCCCAGACGCGACGGACCGGGGTGACGGGGTCCTACTGCAGGGCCAGAGTGACCTGGAGGGGACCGTGACGGCTCCTTCGGTCATCTTCTCGGGTTGCGTGGTCGAGTCGGGTGCACGCGTGGAGCGCAGCATCCTCGGGCCCGGGACGGTGGTCTCGTCCGGGGCGGTGGTGACGGACTCGGTGCTCATGGCGGGTTGCCACGTGGCGGCCGACGCCAAGGTGGCCGGTTCCGTCATGGGGCCGCGTTCCATCGTGGGGCAGCGGGGCGACGTCCGGCCGGTCTCCGTCCTCGGCGCCGACGCAGTGGTCTCGTCGGGGACGCTCGTCGACGGCGAGCGTGTGTCGGGCTAGAAAGGCCGGGACATGCGCACGCTGGTGACCGGAGGCGCCGGGTTCATCGGGTCCAACCTGGTGGACCGCCTACTCGTCGAAGGGCACGAGGTCGACGTCGTCGACGACTTCTCGTCGGGCTCGCTGGCGAACCTGGCCGAGGCCCGCGGCAGTGCCGGCCGGGCGCTCACGATCCACCATCTCGACATCACCGCCCCCGCCGTCATCGAACTGATGGCGCGCCGGCGCCCCGAGTTGGTCTTCCACCTGGCGGCCCAAGCCGATGTGCGCGTCTCGGTGGCCCGGCCGGCCCTCGACGCCATGGTGAACGTCGTGGGCTCGCTCAACGTCCTCGAAGGGGCACGGCAAGCCGAAGCCGAGCGGGTGGTGTTCGCCGCCAGTGGCGGCACGCTGTACGGCGAACCGGCGCTCGAGGACCTGCCGGTGCGCGAGGCGCACCCCCAACAGCCACTGTCGCCCTACGGCGTGTCCAAGAAGGCCGTCATCGACTATCTGGTGGCCTACCGCGAGCTGCACTCCCTGGAGTTCTGCGCCCTCGCGCTGGCGAACGTGTACGGGCCACGCCAGAACCCTCACGGTGAAGCGGGCGTCGTCGCCATCTTCGCGGATCGCGTGTTGCGCGGCGAGCCGGTGACCATCTTCGGCGACGGCGACCAGACGCGTGACTTCGTGTTCGTGGACGACGTCGTCGACGCCTTCGTGCGGGCGGCCACCCGTGGCGGCGGGCTCGTGTGCAATGTCGGGACGGGGCGCGAGACGTCGGTCAACGAGCTCGTCGCCGCGCTGGCCGCCCAGTCCGGGATGGAGGTCGAGTCCGTGCTGGCGCCACTGCGCCCGGGAGAGCTGTTGCGGTCGAGCCTCGATGTCGAGCGGGCGGCGATCCAGCTCGGCTGGCGCTCCTGGACGCAGCTGGACGACGGGGTGCGCGCCGTGCTCGAGTTCGTGCGCGCCGCCTCCGACTGAGGTCAGCGAAAGAGGTCTTCGTCCGGAGGCCGGATCACCTCGGCGCGCACGGAGGCAGGGCGCAGCCACTCCGCCGGCGCGCCACGCAACACGGCGACCGGAATGCCGCGATCCTTGCCCATGACCAGCTCGGCGGCGGACGCCAGCTCGTCGGCCACGCAGATCTCCGTGGCGACCAGTTCTCGGCCCCCCGCATCGACCGTGCCCTTCAGGTCGATCACCGCCGCCACACCGGCGCACCCGATGGCCACGTCGGTGACGCCCCGTCGCCATGGTCGTCCGAAGGTGTCGGAGACGATGACGCCGAGCGCGACCCCGAGGGCGTTCTCCAATCCTGCCCGGATGCGGCGGGCCGAACGGTCGGCATCTTCGGGCAGCAGCGCGGCCGTTCCCTCCGCCACGTTGGAGAGGTCGATGCCGGCGTTGGCGCAGATAAAGCCGTGCCTGGTCTCGCTGATCACCAGGTCGCCACGCTGACGCAGCACGCGGACCGACTCCTGTCGGACCAACGCAACCTTGGCCGCCGGATCGCCGTGGTCGAGCTCGACGAGACGCCCCTCCGCCTTGGAGACGATCTTCTGGGTGACGACGACGACGTCCCCTGCCGTCAGCTCGAGCCCATCGGGGATCGCCGGCGCGACGGCACCGGCGATGAGCCTGGCCAGGTCGGCGCCGGGCGACACCTCTCCGAGCCCGGTGATCGGAAAGATGCGGACGCCCTCACCCGGCGGCATCGACCACCGCCCGGGCCAGCTCGGCCGCCTCGTCCTGCGTGTGCATGACGGTGGGCGTCACGACACACCGCACTCCTTCGGCCTCCACGGCGCTCGCATGCGACGCGTCGGCGACGTCGACGACGAGGGTGCCCACCCACGGCGCGTACAGCCGGGCCACTCCGACTACGGAGGGCTCGGCACCGAGCTCGGCCATTAGCCTGTCGGCCGGTCCCTTGAGTGCGGCGCCGGCGACGATGGGCGAGACGGCCACGACCCGGTCCCGGCGTTCCACCAAGGTCTCGCGCACTCCCGGGACGGCGAGGACCGGGCCGATGGAGACAACGGGGTTCGAGGGGCAGACGACGATCACGTCCGCCCGACCCAGGGCGCCCATGACGCCGGGAGCGGGCTGAGCCGTGTCGGCTCCCTCGAAGCGCACGCCGCGCACCGCCACAGAGTGGCGGAGCCGGACGAAGTAGTCCTGGAAGCTCACGTCGGTCCCCGGCGGGCCGAGCACGCTGGCCTCGGCCAGCGTCACACGGGTGCGCAGGGAGTCGTCGGTGACAGGGACGAGGTGCACCCCGACGCCTCGCCGATGGGCGAGCTCGGCCGTCACCGCGCTCAGGGGAGCCCCGGCGCGCAACCGGCCGGTGCGGAACAGGTGCGTGGCCAGGTCACGATCGCCCAGGCGGAACCAGTCGTCACCGCCCAGCCGCCCCAGCTCCTCCATGACCGCCCAGCTCTCGCCGGCCACCCCCCACCCGGTCTCACGGTTGTCCATGCCGGCCAGGGTGTAGGTGACGGTGTCGAGGTCGGGGCTGATGGAGAGGCCGTGCAGCTCCGTGTCGTCGCCGACGTTGACGATCGCCGTGATGTCCTCGGCCGGGACGACGCGCACGAGACCGGAGAGCATTCGGGCGGCCCCGACGCCGCCGCACAGGGCCACCAGCACGTGGTGAGCATAGGAGCGCCCGGAGGCGGGCTGTTCCGCCCACCCCTGGTACCATCGCCGCCCGCCATGCCAGTGCGTATCCCGTCGGATCAGCACGAGACCGTGGTGTCGGTCCTCCGGGAGGCGGCACGCGTCAACGGAGACCTCGAGGCGTACGTCGAGCCTGGCGGCGACGGTGGCCGGCGCAGCCTCACCTTCGCGCAATGGAACCGGGCCGCCGACGGCGTGGCGGGCCACCTGTCGCGACGTGGCATCACCAAGGGAGACGTCGTCTGCCTGCTCCTCCCGTCCAGCATTGAGTACGCCGTGCTGTACGCCGGACTCCTCCGGCTGGGCGCCATCACCTCGGGGATCAATCCGCGCATGGGGGCAGGGGAGGTGGCCTCCATCGTGGACCGGGCCGCGCCCGTGCTGCTGGTGGTCGATCCGGAGAGCGAGCTCCGTCCGGACGCGGGAACGGCTGCGGTGGTGACCCGAGACGAGACGCGCCGCTGGTGGGACGAGGAAGGGCCTGACG
>DATAXG010000027.1:0-47204 GCA_036273055.1 Acidimicrobiales bacterium
GCCGGATCCTGCGCGCCGAGTACCTGGTGGACGCCCAGACCATGTCCAAGATGCAGGGCGTCCCGTTCCGCGTCGGAGAGATCGAGGCAGCCATCACGGCGCTGCTCGGAGGGAAGTCATGAGCGAGTCCAACGGCGCCACGGCCACCGCCACCGCCACCGCCATCCCCGTCACCGCCCGGAAGGACTGGACCAGCGACCAGGAGGTCCGTTGGTGCCCCGGCTGCGGCGACTATTCCATCCTCGCCGCCGTGCAGATGCTGATGCCCGACCTCGGCGTGCGGCGCGAGAACACGGTGTTCCTCTCGGGCATCGGGTGCGCCGCCCGCTTCCCCTATTACATGAACACCTACGGGATGCACTCCATCCACGGGCGGGCGCCGGCCATCGCCACCGGCCTGGCCACCTCGCGCCCCGACCTCGACGTGTGGGTCATCTCCGGTGACGGCGACTCGTTGTCCATCGGGGGCAACCACCTCATCCACGCCCTGCGGCGCAACGTCCGGTTGAACATCTTGATGTTCAACAACCAGATCTACGGGCTGACCAAGGGCCAGTACTCGCCGACGTCCGAGGTGGCCAAGGTCACCAAGTCGACCCCGTTCGGCTCGGTCGACACGCCGTTCAACCCGGTGTCGCTGGCGTTGGGCGCCGAGGCCACGTTCGTGGCCCGGACCCACGACATGGACCGGGCCCACATGCAGGAGACGTTCCGGCGGGCGCACGAGCACAACGGCGCCGCCTTCGTCGAGGTCCTGCAGAACTGCAACGTCTTCAACGACGGTGCCTTCGAGAAGATCACCGGCCGCGACGTCCGGGCCAGCATGCTCATCCCGCTGCAGCACGGCGAGCCGATCCTCTTCGGCGCCGAGGGCGAGGAGCGCGGCGTGATCCAGCGGGCCGACGGCAGTCTCGAGATCGTGTCGGCGGCCGAGGTGGGCCGTGACGCGCTGCTCGTCCACGACGAGAAGCGGGAGGACCCCGGCCTCGCCTTCGCGCTGTCCCGCCTGGCCCGCGGTCCCTACGAGCCGACCCCGATCGGCGTCTTCCGGGCCGTCGAGCGCCCCGAGTACGGGTCGCAGATGGCCGAGCAGATCACCGAGGCGCAGGGCAAGCGCGGGCTCGGGGACGTGGAGGCGCTGCTCCGGTCCGGGTCGAGCTGGACGGTCGACTAAGGCGCCACCTCACCGAGGCGGGTGAAGGTGTTGCAATAGAAGAGCCGCCCGCCGGGAGGCCGCCAGTCTGCCCACTCGGCGTAGGCCGGGCTGTCGAGTCCCCCCAGTCGCGGCGCCACGTGCTCAATCATGGTGGCGAACGTGGCTTCGGCCTCCGGGTTGTCGAATTCGTAGAAGTGCATGTAGCGGGGATCGGCGGCGGCGGCGTTCTCGTAGACCGAGATCTGGGTGAAGCCCGGGATGGCGGCCGCCGCGATGTGGCGGATGTGGACGAAGTCGCCCCAGTCGCGCAGGCTGCGGGCCAGGTCCTCGGTCCTCGGGCTGATCCACACGATCATGAGTCCCAGCGTCGGGGTTCCCGTGAGGATGCCCTGGCTGGGGCGGGGCTCCCGGCGGAAGCAGTGTGACGCCGAGACCGTCGGTGGCGGGGGCGGGACCGCATACCCCTCGCTCGCCTCGACCAGGAGGAGCGCTCGCCCATCGCGAATGCGCATGGGCAGGTCGGTGCGCTCGAAGGCGCAGTTCTCCCACCACGTCACCCGCGCGACCCCGGCGCGCTCGGCCAACTGGCGCGCCCGCGCCGCGGACTCCTCCGGCGAGGCGTCGCCGAGCTCGAGGTGGAGCAGGGGGCTGGAGCGGTCCTCCACGTCTAGGTCGCGGGCTTCGCCTCGACCTCGTCGCGGATCCGCTCGAGCGTCGTGCGCATGCCCTTACGGTTGACCTTGCCCCGCGACCACCCCCACAACGCCCAGTAGAGCCGGAGGCCGAACGTAGGGCTCAGGGTGAAGGACTCGGTGACGTCGCAGCCGCCCTCCGCAGCGGTGATGTCGTAGCGCCAGACGTTCAACGGGGTCTTGTCCGCCGCTCCCACGCCGAACGCGAAGGTCTTGCCGGGCTCACACGCCGAGACGGTGCAGGTCGTCCAGTAGACGGGGCCGATCCCGTTGCGCTTCACGTGGCCCCGGAAGCGGGCGCCGACGGCGGGACCGGTGGCCCCTTCGACCCATTCGGCCTCGAACGTCTCGGGGCTGTAGCTCCCGATCCGGGTGACGTCGCTCACGAGGCCCCAGACCTGCTCGGGAGGCGCCGCCATGTGGATGCTTACCGAGTCGTGCACGTGGTCACCTCAGGGGAGCTCGAGTGATCGGAACACCATGCCCGTCCGCGGCTTGGGGCTGAAGAACGTCGTCTTGGGGGGCATGCGGCGGCGCTCGTTGGCCCACTCGTCAATCTGTGCGACCGTGGCCGGACGGAGGAGGAACGCCGCCTGGCCCTCGCCGTCCCGCAGCGCCCCCATCGCTTCGGCCACGCTGTGGCGGTGCATCACCTCATGGGGTGGCAGTGCCGCCAGGACCGTGGCGATGAGGTTCGAGTCGAGGTCGTTGCCCGCCTTTTCCTGCATCTCGGCGTGCGGGAGCAGCAGGTAGGCCTGGCCGCCGGTCACCAGGGCCAGCGAGCGGGAGTCCGCCAGCGCCCCGAGCGTGCGATCGTCGGCCGCGCCGGCTCGCACCACGTCGAACCACTGAGCCAGTGCTGCGACGAGGTCGAAGTCCTCGGGTAGCCCGCTCACGGTGCGGTGGATGGCCCCGACGGTCAGCTGGTCCTCCGCCAGCTCCACGACGAGGGCCATCACCAGGTCGTAGGGCCCGGGGCCACCGCCGTTGGCCTGACGGCACTCGGCCTGGTAGGCACGGGCGGTCTCGTAGCGGTGGTGCCCGTCGGCCAGGACCACGGGCGCGCTGGCGAGCGCCGTGCCGACCGCTGCGACCGAGTCGGCATCGCTCAGGACCCAGAGCTGGTGCCGCACGCCGTCATCGTCGTAGACGTCGGCCACCGGGTCGTCGTCCGTCGGGTCGAAGGTGGCCGTCACCCCCGTCGCCATGGAGAGGCCCCAGATGGGGGAGAGGTTGGCCTGTGTGGCGCGCAGCAGGTCGAGCCGGTCGCTCTTGGGCTTGGGGAGGGTCTGTTCGTGGGGCAGGATGTCGCTTTCCGCACCCGGCGCGGCCAGGCCCAGCGCCCCGATGACGCCCGTGGTGGCCCGGCCCGACGTATCGGTCATGCGATAGGGGTAGAGGCTCGGGACCGGGTCGGGCACGAGGATGCCCTTCCCCCGCCATCTGACGAACAGATCGCTGGCCACGGCGTAGCGGTCGCGCCGGCCCGAGAGATCGGCCTCGGGCAGCTCGACGAGCACGGCGTTGGCCCGGTGTCGTGAGGCCAGATGGGCCCGCTCGGTGGGCGAGATCACGTCGTACGGCGGGGCGATGACCTGCGCCATCGGCGCGAGATCGGGTCGGTAGCGCAGGCCCTGGAACGGTTCGAAGCGCGGCACGGCGCCACTCTGGCACACGACAGACGGGGCTGTCGCGGGGCACTCCCTAGACTCTGGGCCGTGGACGACGACGGCCTGGACCGGATCCTCACCGTTCCCAACGTCATCACTCTGGTGCGGCTGCTGTGCATCCCGCTGTACCTCTGGTTGCTCTTCGGTGCGCACCGCCAGACGGTGGCTGCGGTCCTCCTCGCCGTGCTCGGAGCGACGGACTGGGTCGACGGTTTCGTGGCGCGTCGCTATGGCCAGGTCTCGACATTCGGCAAGGTGCTCGATCCGACGGCAGACCGCATCCTGGTGGGAACGGCGGTGATCTCCATCATGGTCTACGGCGCCGTGCCGCTCTGGTTCGGCCTCGCCACAATCGCCCGCGAGGTCCTGGTGTCCGCCATGGTGCTCGTGTTGGCCTCTTTGGGCGCCGCACGCATCGATGTGTTGTGGGTGGGCAAGGCGGGCACTTTCGGACTCATGTTCGCCTACCCGACATTTCTCCTCGGCTATGGCACGGCGGACTGGCAGGAGCCGATCAGGGTCATCGCCTGGGTGACGGGCCTGGTCGGGCTCGCGCTCGCCTGGTGGGCGGCAGGGAGCTACATCGGACCGGCCCGGCGTGCCCTGCGCGAGGGCCGTGCGGCACGGAGGAGCGCCGTATGAAGGCCGTGATCATGGCCGGCGGTGAGGGCACCCGGCTCCGCCCGCAGACCTCCAACCTGCCCAAGCCGATGCTCCCGCTCGTGGGCCGCCCGATGATGGAGCACATCGTGTTGCTGTTGCGGCGTCACGGCATCACCGACATCGTCGTGACGGTCGCCTTCCTGCCGAACGCCATCCGCAGCTACTTCGGCGACGGCAGCGAGCTGGGCGTCTCCATGGTCTACGCCACCGAGGAGTCGCCCCTCGGCACCGCCGGATCGGTGCGCAACGCGCGCGAGCAGCTGACCGAGCGCTTTCTCGTGATCTCCGGTGATGTCCTCACCGACATCGACCTCACGTCGGTGATCGCCTTCCACGAGAAGAACGAGGCGTTGGCCACCATCGCCTTGTGCTCGGTGGAGAACCCTCTCGAGTTCGGCATCGTGATCACGCGCGAGGACGGCACCATCGAGCGCTTCCTCGAGAAGCCGGGCTGGGGCCAAGTCTTCAGTGACACGATCAACACGGGGATCTACGTGCTCGAGCCGGAGATCTTCGAACGAATTCCAGGAGGCCGGTCGGTCGACTTCTCCGGAGAGGTGTTCCCGGTGGTCCTCGAGGCCCGCGAGCCGCTGTACGGCTACGTGGCCGACGGCTACTGGGAGGATGTCGGCACGACCGCGGCCTACCTCCAGGCGCACGAGGACATCCTCGACGGCAAGGTCGACGTCGAGGTGGCCGGCTTCGAGCTCCGCCCCGGCATCTGGGTCGGCAAGGGCTCGTCCATCGACCCTTCGGTCCGGATCGACTCGCCGTCCTTCGTCGGCGAGAACTGCACCATCGACCAGGACGTGGTGATCGGGGCGTACTCCACCGTGGGTGCCAACACCCAGGTGACTGCCCGCGCCGAGGTCCAGCGTTCGGTCATCGGCGAGAACTCCTATCTGGGGCCGTCCGTGCGGGTGGAGGGCGCTGTCCTGGGCCGATCCTGTGATCTCCGGGTCGGGGCCCGCATCGAGCCCGGCGCGGTCGTGGGCGAGGGCTGCCTGGTCGGCGCCCACGCCGAGGTACGCAGCGACGTCAAGGTCTATCCGGGCAAGGTCGTCGAGGCGGCGGCCCAGGTCAACGCCTCCATCGTCTGGGAATCGGGCGGGTCGCGCACGCTGTTCGGGCCCGAGGGCGTGCAGGGCATCGCCAATGTCGACATCAGCCCGGAGCTCGCGGTCCGCCTGGCCAAGGCGTGGGCCTCGGGATTCGAGAAGGGCTCCTTCATCACCGCCTCACGCGACACAAGCCGGGTGGCCCGTGTGCTCAAGCGCGCCCTCATGGTGGGATGCAACTCGGTCGGCGTGAACGTCAACGACCTCGAGCTGGCCACGGTGCCCGTCACTCAGCACCACGTGCGGATGCGCGGCAACCGGGCCGGCCTCACCGTCCGGTTGAGCCCGGACGACCCACAGTCGGTCGTGATCCGTTTCTTCGACGAGCGGGGCATCGACCTCTCGGAGGGCGATCAGCGTCGTGTGGAGCGCATGTACCACCGGGAGGAGTTCCGCAGGGTCACCGCCGGCGAAATCGGGGATATCGACTTCTCGCCCCGCACGATCGAGCTCTACACGGCGGACGTGGTCGAGGCGTTCGAACTGCGTCGCGGCGCCGGGTCCCAGCTGAAGCTCGTCCTCGACCTCTCCTACGGCGCCGCCAACTTCGTCATGCCCAACCTGCTCTCGAAGGTGGGTGCGGATGTCCTGAGCATCAATCCCTATGCCCAGACGCCCGGCATGATCTCAGTGGACCGGGCAGCCAGCGAGGCCCGTGTGGCGGACGCCGTCCGTGGCTCGGGCGCCGACCTCGGCGCGGTCATCGACGCCGGAGGCGAACGGTTGACCCTGATCGACGGGACGGGTCGCGTGCTGTCCGACGACGAGGCGATCATGGCCTTCATTCAGTTGTCCACCTTGGCGGGGGAGACGGGACGGGTGGCGTTGCCCGTCACGGCGAGCGATCAGACCGTGCGCCGATGTCGAGAGCGCGGGGTGGAATTGATGTTGACGCCGCTCTCGCCCTCAGGCCTGCTCCAGGCTGCGGCCTCCGGCGGCGTGTCCTTTGCCTCAGACCAACGCGGCGGCTATGTCTTCCCGGCGTTCCTGCCCGCTTTCGACGGCGCGGCGGCCCTGGCCCGGTTGGTGTCGCTCCTGGAGGAGAGCTCGTCCTCCCTGGCCGAGATCGTCGACGCCACCCCCGCCATGCCCATCCTCGAGGGCGAGGTCGCCACGCCCATGGAGCAGAAGGGCCTGGTCATGCGGACCCTGATGGAGCAGCTCACCGACGAGGGCGCCGAGTTGGTCTTGGTGGACGGCATCAAGGTGGTGTCTGAGCGGGGTTGGGCCCTCGTCGTGCCCGATCCCGCGGACCCCGTCACACACGTCTGGGCGGAGGGGACCGACCTGTCCTCGTCCGAGGAATTGGTGGCGACCTACGTCGAGCGCGTCGCCCGGACGTTGCCCTGAACTTCGGGCCCTGCGGCCCGTGCCGGTCGTCCGGTATGGTCGCCCCCCATGAACATCCCCGACGACCTCCGATATTCACCGGAGCACGAGTGGGTCCGCCAGGAGGGGACGACTGTGCGGATCGGCATCACGGACTACGCCCAGGACGCACTGGGAGACATCGTGTTCGTCGATCTGCCCGCCGTCGGGAGCGAGGTCGAGGCGGGCGGACAACTCGGCGAGGTCGAGTCGACGAAGTCAGTCTCCGAGATCTACGCGCCGTTGGCCGGCACCGTGACGGCGGTGAACGACACGCTCACGGCCGGGCCGGAAGCAATCAACCAGGATCCCTACGGCGAAGGCTGGCTCTGCGAACTGGAGCTCGCGGCGGGTGCGGACCCGGGACTCCTCCTCGATGCGGTCGCCTATGGCGACCTGACCGCTGACTGACCTGGCGGTTGGGGGTCTGATGGGGACAGGAGAAGTCGCTCGTGGGGTGGGGTACCGTGGACGCCGTGTTCTGTCACAACTGTGGGCACCGCAATCCCGAGGGCGTCAACTTCTGTTCCTCGTGCGGCCATGCGCTCCTCGCGGACGGCGATGACGCCACCATCACGCTCCACCCGACCGACGAGGGGGATGCGACAGAGGACCACCCGGATGTCACCTTGGTGGAAGTCCCGCACGGCGCCGGGGTCCTCGTCGTCACGCGCGGCCCGAACGTCGGCGCGCGATATCTCCTCGGTGCAAACGTCGTGAAGGCCGGGCGTCATCCGGAGAGCGACATCTTCCTCGACGACATCACCGTGTCTCGCCGTCATGTGGAGATCACCCCGGCGGACGGGGGGTACTCGGTCCGCGACGTGGGGTCGCTGAACGGCACCTACGTGAACCGGGAGCGCATCGACGAGGTGCCGCTTGCCCCGGGCGACGAGGTGCAGATCGGCAAGTTCAAGCTCGTCTACCTGGTGGCGGGCAACGAGTGAGCAGTCGTACCTACCTATCCATCGGCGACGTCCTGACCCTCCTCCGAGAGGAGTTCCCCGACGTCACGATCTCGAAGATCCGGTTCCTCGAGAGCCAGGGCCTGGTCAATCCCGAACGTTCGCCCTCGGGCTACCGCAAGTTCTTCGATCACGATGTGGAGCGTCTGCGTTGGGTCCTGCGGCAGCAGCGCGAGCATTTCCTGCCGCTGAAGGTCATTCGGGATCGCCTGGCGGATGGGGATCTCGATGATGACATCGGAGCCGAACGGCCGAACGGCAAGGCGGCGCAACCGGCGCACGCCGTCGCGGTGGCCGGCGTCGCGTCCGGACACGCGCACGAGCAGCCGACCAAGGCCGACGAAGAGGCGATGGCTCGCATCCTCGCCGACGCCTCGCGCCGTGCGGCCCGGCTTCCCGAGGAGAAGCAGGCGCGGCCGGGACTCCAGGTGGTGGCCGAAGCCGATGAGGCGAGGGGTGCGGCGGTCGAGAGCGCTGCACCACGGAAAGTTGCATCGGCCACACCGCGGCGCACCCCCGCTGAGCGACGCCACGACGCGACCACGACGCTGGGTGGCCGGTCCGCGTCACCACCACCGGCGGCACCGCCGCCGACAGGACGCGCCAACGGGGCCGCGCTCCACCGAGCACCCGACGCGCCGCCGCCGCCGCGTCCCGCGCCGACCCCGAGCGCAGCGAGCGCGCGCAAGGGAGATGCGAAGACGGACGAGGTCGCGCCGGTCGGCGCGCCAGGCCCGGCGGCGATGGTCACCGGTGCGAGCCTGTCGGCTGATGAGCTGTGCGCCGCCACCGGCCTCTCGCTCGACGAGCTGGCAGGGCTCAAGGGGTTCGGGCTCGTGGAATGCGTGATGGTGGCCGGCATCGAGACCTACGACGAGGATGCCCTGACCGTCGCCAACCTGGCGGCGGCCTTCCGGGCCTTCGGGATCGAGCCGCGTCACCTGCGCCTCTACCGGAATGCAGCCGATCGGGAGCTGGGGCTCATCGAGCAGGTGGTGATCCCACTTTTGCGCCAACGGAACCCCGAATCAAGCCAACGGGCCGTCGATGGGGCCGATCAGCTGGCTGCGCTGGGCCAGTCGATGCGGGCCACCCTGCTCCGCCAGGCCCTCCGCCGCCATCTGGGGGGGTGACGCAGGCCCGGAATCGGGCGCTACATTTCAGTCATGGTCCGTGTGCTTCTTCGTGCCGTCAGGGTGGACCTGCAATCGAACACACCGGTGCTCCTGCTGCAGGAGACCGAGGGTGAGGGGCGCACGCTGCCGATCTTCATCGGGAGCCCCGAGGCAACGGCCATCGCCTACGCCCTGCAGGGGGTGACGATGCCCCGCCCCCTGACCCACGATCTGATGAAGGACATGTTGGGCGCCCTCGACATCAACGTCGAACGGGTCATCATCACCGAGTTGCGTGCGTCCACCTACTATGCCGAGATGCATCTCGTGCGCGGGAACGAGCGGACCGTCGTCTCGAGCCGGCCGTCCGACGCGGTGGCAGTCGCAGTGCGGACCGAATCGCCACTCTTCGTGTCCGACGAGCTCATGGAGTCCGAGGGGATCATCCTGGCGCTCGACGCCGAGGAGGAAGAGGACGACACGCCCGACGAACTCGTCGGTCAGTTCCGGCAGTTCCTCGACTCGGTGCGGCCCGAGGATTTCGAGGGGTGACGTCGTCGCGTTGGGCGCTCGCCATGCTCGCGTGTGCCGGGGTTGTGCTCGCCGCATGCAGCAGTAGCCCGAGCAAGCCCAAGAACGTCACCACGACCACGCGTGCCGCCACCTCGACCACATCGGCTTCGACGACCACGTCAACGACTGCTGCCACGACGACATCAACGGCGGCGGCATCGACTGCCTGCAGTCACATCACCGCTTCTCCCGGACAGGGTCAGGGGGCGGCGGGCACGATCACGGGTGTGATCACGGTCACCAATACCGGGGCGTCGTCGTGCACGGTCAACGGGTACGCGACCATGGCACTCTTCTCGGGAAGCGGGGCGCCACTCACGGTCACGATGGTCAACGGTCTGACCGTCACGATCTCGAGCGCGGCGAATGCACCGCCCTCGTCGTTCTCGGTTGCGCCCTCATCGACGGCGCAGTTCGCGTACCAGTATTCCGACGTCCCGGTGGGCTCGGAGACGAGCTGTCCCACCTCCGAGTCCGCCTCCGTGACCATGCCCGGATCGACGACGGCCTCGCCGACATTCCAGCTTGCCATCGGGCCCTGCGGCAACGGGACGATCAGGGTCTCGCCGGTCTACGCCGGCTCCTGATCAGCCGGGCGGGACAGCCTTCGTTGCAGGGTTGACCAGGATCCGACCCCGTACCGCGGCGTCGAGCACGCGGTCGAGGGCCGCGGTCAGCCCGTCGAGCCCGATCTCTTCGTTCACCATCTTCTCGCAGTGCTGGAGCGGGAAGGCTCCGGCCATGTCGCGCCAGAGCGCTCGCCGTTCGTCAATCGGCGTCGCCACGGTGTCGATGCCCAGCAAGGCGACGCCGCGCAGGATGAATGGATAAACGGTCGTGGCGAGATCGTTGCCGCCCGTCAAGCCGCTGGCCGCGACGGCGCCGCCGTAGCGAACCGTGCGGAGTGCTTCGGCCAGGGCTCGCCCGCCGACGCAGTCGACGACGCCAGCCCACAGCTGGGGCCCCAATGTCCGTCCGTCGTCCTCGGTGAACTCCCGCCCGACGACGCGGGCGGCACCGAGCTCCTTCAGGTAGTCGTGTTCGGTCGTCTTGCCCGAAGAGGCCACGACCTCGAATCCGGCATGAGCCAATAGCGCCACCGCTGCGCTGCCGACGCCGCCAGAGGCGCCGGTGACCAGGATGGCCCCGTCGTCAGGCGTCGTGCCGTGGTGGACAAGACGGCGCATGGACATCAATGCCGTGCAGCCGGCCAACCCGATGATGGCGGCCATGCGGCAGGTCAGGGCGTCGGGAAGCGGAACCACCCAGTCGGCGGGCACTCGTGCGTAGGCGGCAAAGCCGCCGTGGTGGTCCACCCCGAGGTCGTAGCCCTGGACCAGGACATGTTGCCCGGGCCTGAACTCAGGGTTGGTGCTCTCCTCGACGCTGCCCGTCAGTTCCACGCCAGGCACGAGCGGGAACGATCGCGCAACGCGGTTCCCGGGTCGAGTGACCATGGCGTCCTTGAAGTTGATGGCAGACCACTCGACCCGGATGAGCACCTCGCCCTCGGGGAGGTCGGAATCGGACAGCTCGACCACGGCGGGGCGGATGACCGCCCCCTCCTTGGAGAGCCGGTAGGCCGCAAAGCGCACGTGCTCACTGTAGAGGGCGGTGCCCCGGCCTTCTGGTACGTCCGGTTGCACCGGGTACGTTCGCACCGTGACCACAGTCAAAGGTTATGGGGGTTGGGCTTCCCCGCTGGCGGCGGGGGACGTCGCCCGGGCCAAGGTCTCGCTGTCGGAAGTGTGTTCGGACGGCGAGGCCGTCTACTGGCTCGAGTCCCGCCCGGATGAGGCGGGGCGGTCCTTGGTCGTTCGGGCCGATACCGAGGGTCTGACCGACCACTCTCCGCCGGGCGTGAGTATCCGCAGCCGGGTCAACGAGTACGGCGGTGGGGCGTTGTGCCTCGTGCCGGGACGATCGGCCGGCGCCTTCGCTTACGTCGACCAGTCGGACCAGCGCGTCTGGTTCTGTGACGGGGCGCCGCACGCGGCGGCGTCCGACACGATGGCGCCGATGCCGCTCAGCGACATCCCTCCGCCGGGCGAGGTACACCGTCACGGCGGGTTGATCGCGACGGCGGACGGCGGATGGGTGCTGGCCGTGCGTGAGGTGCACGCCGAAGGGTCAGTTGGGCCGAAGCGCAGCATCGTGGCCCTGTCGACGGGCGCAACGTCGTCGTGCGAGAGCACGCTGCTCGAGGGGCACGACTTCTTCGGCGCGCCCCGGCCGCATCCCACCGGTGACCGGCTCGCCCTTGTCACCTGGGACCATCCGGACATGCCGTGGGACGCCTCGGCTCTTTGGATTGTGCCCCTCGGTCGCGCCGCCTGCACGACGCACCACCACGAGCGGCTCCAGGCGGTGGGCCCGGCTCAACACATCGCCGGTGGCCCGGGGGAGTCGGTCGGCCAGCCCGACTGGGCCCGGGACGGGTCTCTGCGCTTCGTCTCGGATCGCCGAGGATGGTGGCAGCCCTACCGCCACTCCGGCCGTGTGGGGGACGTTGCGAAGTCCGTACCGATGACCGGCACCCAAGCCGAATTCCACGGGCCGGATTGGGTACTGGGCCAGCAGACGATGACAGAGACGGTCGACGGGACGCTCGTGGCCCGGATGACGGCTTCGGGGCGAGACGCCCTCGTCCGGTTGGATGCGCGTGCCGACACGACGCCGCTTCCCCTGACCCAGCCGTGTGTCTCCATTGCGGCGCTGTGCGCGCACGGGGACGGCGTGGCCCTGATCGGGAGCGCGCCCGACGTGCCGTCCACCGTCTGGATCTGGCACCCCGGCGAGGGCGCGCGGTCCCTGCGCCCCGCCGCCGGCGTGGCGCTCGGGACAGGTGATGTTTCGGTGGGGGAGCCGTTCACGCTGACTGGGCGGACGGGCCGTCCTGTGCACGGCACCCTGTTCCGTCCGACGAGCCGAGAGACGCGAGGCCCGGATGGGAGCCCGCCTCCGTTGGTCACGTGGTGCCACGGCGGTCCCACGTCGTCGTGCCAAGCGGGGTTCGACCTGACCGTTCAGTTCTTCACGACCCGTGGGTTTGCCGTGGCCTGTGTCGACTACGCGGGCAGCTCGGGGTACGGGCGCGCGTACCGCTGCGCCCTTTGGGGCCAGTGGGGCGTCGCCGACTCGGAGGACTGCCTCGACGCCGCGCTGCATCTGGCCGCACAGGGCGAGATCGATCCGCACCGGATGGCCATCCGGGGGAGCAGTGCGGGGGGCATGACCGCGCTCAACGCGCTGGCGGCGGGGGACGGGTTTGCCGCCTGCGTCTCGTGGTACGGGGTCACCGATCTCCTGGGATTGGTCGCCACCACGCACGATTTCGAGGCCCACTACACCGATCGGCTGATCGGACCTCTGCCGGCGGCTGGTCCGCTCTACGAGGAGCGCTCGCCGATCCATCGCGCCGGTTCCATGCGGGGCTCCGTGCTCTTGTTCCAAGGGACCGACGACCCCGTGGTGCCCGCCGCCCAGGCCGAAGGAATGCGGACGGCTCTGCAGGCGGCGGGGACCCACTGTGACCTGGAATTTTTCGATGGGGAGGGACACGGCTTCCGCCGGGCCGACACCCTGACCGCATGCTTGGAGGCCGAATTGGCGTTCTACCTCCGTCAACTCGACCTCTAGGATCACCGATGGGGTTCCTTCCCGCGTGCCCCCTGTGTGCGAGGCTTTTGCGAGGCCATGCTGAACAATTCCGCGACAACGATCCCGAACTGGGCTACGGCCGTGACCGAGCAGTTGCTGCAGGTATGGGGGCGCATCAAGCGGATTCCGCCTGAACTGGGCGACGCGCTGCTGTACGGCGTCAGTGCGCTGTTCACCCTCCTCACCATCTACACGTCGACCAATGCGCTCTATCAGGTCTGGGGACGCATGGCCCTGCTGCCGTTCTTCTTCGGCGCGGTCGCGTCAGCCGTGTTGGCCTGGACCGTGCGGCGAGCCCGGCGGCGACAACCCGGGCATGCGCTGACGAAGCGCCAGCACCGCCGCGCCTGGCTGACCCGGATCGTCGTGGCGGTCTGCGTGTTCGCCGGCTCCCTGGCGATTCCTCTCGGGTTCGAGATCCTCTGGCGCTTCGATGGCGTGGCGGGGTCCCACCAGCAGCCTGAGGTGGTCACGGTCGAGGTCGGAGGGCAGGACCTCGTGCACGACCAGGACCCGTACCACGACATCGTCAGGCTGCCCCATGCAGTCAGGTACCACCCGCCGGGCCAGCCTGACTTCGAGGGGTTCTTGCCCTACCTGCCGCTGATGGCGGTTGCCGGCATTCCGAGTGAGATCTGGCCGAACAACGGGCTGAGTGACGCCCGGACCTTCTTCTGCCTGACGACCCTCGCCGTGGCGGCGGTCGCGCTCTATCTCTGTCGGGCCGACGGGCGACGAAAGATCCGCGCGCTCCAGGCGCTCATCATCCTCCCTTTGGCCTCGCTACCTCTCGCGACAGGAGGCGACGACATCCCGGTCGTGGCGTTCCTGCTCCTGGCCATCGTGCTGGCGCAGCGGCACCGCCCATTCGCCTCGGGCGTCGTCTTCGGCATCGCCTCGGCCATGAAGTTCACCGCGTGGCCGTTCGCCGTGTTGGCCCTCTTCGCAGCGCGAGGGCGCAAGGGCGAGCGTCGCCCGTTCTCCATGCTGGCGGGGATGATCGTGGTTGCCGTCCCGACAATCTTCCCGTTCGCGTTGAAGGGACCGTTCGCGCTCATCGACGACGTCGTCCTCTTCCCGCTCGGTTTGAGCAGGATCCCCACGACGGCCGCCAGTGCCTTGCCCGGCCACGTGTTGGTGAGTGCGTTCCCCTCACTCAGCCGGGCGCTTCCCCTCGCCGTCGGGATCGTGTTGGCCGTCCTTCTGGCGCGCCATCTCTATCGCCGCACCCCGGGTACGGCCGCCGAGGTCTGCATGATCGCCGGGGTCGTGATGTCCGCGCTGATCTTGCTCGCTCCCGACCCGCGGGTGGGCTACCTGCTCTACCCGATCAACTTCTTCGTCTGGGCCTATCTCTTGGCCGAGCCGGCGTCGCCGTCCGACCTCTTGCCCGCCGAGACGACACGGGCCACGATCGGGAGCACGGCGACCTGAGGGTCCGCGATCCGGGCGCGCCAGCGGCTCGCTACTCGGGATCGGGTACCTGGAAGAGCCGAACGGTGAAGTCGGTGGTGCCGCGGGCGGGACCGCCGGCGCCGAAGGTCGTTGCGTCGACCGTCGCGCCCATCTCCCAGTAATACCCGTCCGAGCCGGCGAGCTTGCCCAGAACCTCGAGCGCCCCCGGGTGATTTCGTGCCGCACCCTGGTCGGAGATCTGCCAACCCTGCTGCTTCATGTCGGCGGCGTAGAAGGCCAGCAGCGCCGCCTGGGAGTTCCCGGAACGGAAGGTCACCTGCGCGTCGTACTGGCCGGCACCCGCACTGTTGTTCTCGTGCGAGACGCGCACCGAGCCGGCGGGAAGGGAGACGGCGTTGAGAACGTTGTTCGGGGGTTCGCCGGTGTTCACGATCGGCGAGAGCGACCCGGCGGCCTGCACGGCGCGCAGCGAGATCCCCGGTACGGCCACGGCGGCGACGGAGTGCTTGACCGCAGCGGGGGACTGGGTGGACACGATACCGATCGTCACGAAGACGACGAGGATCAACGCAGCGAGGCCCACGACGATCATCGCCGGGCGCATGGAGATCCCTCCGGGGGCCGGGGGGCGCTGCGGTTCGAGTACGTCGCTCATGACGCTCCAAGCCTATGGCGACGCGGACCACCCGAAATGGTCGAGGGGGCCATGCCCTGCGCCGAGTCGCCAGGCTGCCCCGCCGGCCAGGGCCCGAGCCACGAAGGCCTTCGCCTGCGAGATCGCGTCATGCACGGCGGCGCCCCTGGCCAGGTGGGCGGCCACCGCGGCCGACAGGGAGCACCCGGTGCCGTGATCGTTCCCGGTGTCTACCCGCTCACCGGGGAGCACGACGATGCCTTCGGGCCCCGCCACGACATCGTCGGCGGATTCGGTGAGATGGCCGCCCTTCACCACGACGTAGCGGGCGCCCGTGGTCCTGATGCGCTCGGCGACGTCGATGCGGGCGTCGAGCGTCCTCAGGGCATCCACCTCCGTGTCGCCGAGGACGGCCGCCTCACGCAGGTTCGGGGTGACCACCAACGCATGGGGGAGAAGCAGTTGCAGATAGGCGGTGACGCCCTCGGGCTCGAGGAGCCGGTGCCCCGTCGACGAGACCAGGACCGGGTCCACCACCAGTCGGGGGAGCAACCCACGCGCCGCCAGGTCGGCCACCGCCGTGACGATGCCGGCGGTGGCCAGCATCCCCGTCTTCACGCTGCGCACGGCGAAGTCGGTCAGGACGGTCTCGACCTGTTGCTGCACGAATGCGGGCTCGAGCGCGACGATGGCGCGTACTTCCGCTGTGTTCTGAGCGGTGACCGCCGTCAGGGCACACGTCCCGTGGACGCGCAGCGCGGCAAAGGTCTTCAGGTCGGCCTGGGCGCCGGCGCCGCCGCCCGAGTCGGAACCGGCGATCGTCAACGCCGTGGGCGGTGTCTGGTCCGGCACCGAGCCACCATAGGCGGGGGCCGGGGTATCGTCGTCGGGTGACCCGCAACGACGCCGGTCCCGCCACGCCCGTGCCATCGGAGAGCGGCCTCTGCATCGCCGGTGACGCGCTGGGCTCCCGCCTCATCCTCGGGACCGGGGGCATGACCAGCCTCAATGTGCTGTCTGCCTCTCTCCGGGCATCGGGCACCGCCATGGCCACGGTCGCCGTCCGGCGCGTCGAGGCTGCTGGTCGGGGGTCCCTTTTGTCCCTCTTGCAGGATCGGGGCGTACGCGTGCTCCCCAACACGGCCGGCTGCGCCACCGCGTCGGAGGCGGTGCTGACCGCCAAGCTCGCCCGGGAGGCTTTCAGTACCGACTGGGTCAAGCTGGAGGTGATCGGCGACGACCGTACCCTGCTCCCGGACGCGGTCGAACTCCTGACCGCAGCCGAACAGCTCGCCGAGGACGGCTTTGTGGTGTTGCCCTATACGACCGACGATCCCGTCCTGGCCTTCCGGTTGCAGCAGGTCGGCTGCGCCGCCGTCATGCCGCTCGGCTCTCCCATCGGGAGCGGGCTGGGGATCCGCAACCCACACAGCATCGCCCTCCTGCGCGAAGCCGTCGACATCCCGGTGATCCTGGACGCGGGCATCGGCACGGCGTCCGATGCGGCGCTGGCCATGGAGTTGGGGTGTGACGGCGTACTCGTCGCCACGGCCGTCAATCGGGCCCACGACCCGGTGGCCATGGCGCGGGCGATGCGACTCGCCGTGGAGGCGGGCACGGAGGCCCGGCGGGCCGGACGCATCCCCGTTCGGTTCCATGCCGAGCCTTCGAGCCCGCTGGAGGGTCGGGCGGATCTGGCCGGGGGTTCCTCGGCATCCCCCTGACGCCCGACCTTGACCTCATGTTTAGGTCACCCTAACTTTAGCGGTCGTGACATTGGGCATCCCGGCTCACGGTGGTGGCAGCGGCGGGCGCCGGTTGCCACCGGTCCTCACCGCCGGAGCGGTCCTCGTGTCGGTGGCGGTGCTGCTGCCGTTGGCCTTTCTGATCATCCAGGCCGTGCAGGTCGGATGGGCCGAGTTGCACCAGCTCCTGTTTCGAAGCCTGACGGCGACGCTCATCTGGAACACGGTGTCGCTCGTCGTGGTCGTCACTGTGCTGAGCGCGGTCGTCGGGACGCTGGCCGCGTGGTTCGTCGAGCGGACGGACGTTCCCTTCCGGCGCCTGCTCGCCATTCTCGTCGTCATCCCGCTCGGCATTCCCGACTTCGTCGTCAGCTTCGGGTGGAAGGCGATCTTTCCGTCCATCGCCGGGTTCTGGGCCGCGGTGCTGGTGATGACCCTGGCCGTCTATCCGTTGGTCTTTCTCCCGGTGGCCGCCAGCTTGCGGGGGGCCGACCCGGCGCAGGAGGAGGTGGCGCGCAGCCTCGGACTCGGCCGCGTGCGGACGTTTTGGACTGTCACGGTGGGCCAGGCCCGCCTGGCGATCTTCGGTGGGGCCATCCTCGTCGGGTTGGTCGTGCTGGCCGAGTTCGGCGCCTTCGAGATCCTGGGCTATCAGACCCTGACCACAGAGATCTACAACGAATTCCAGGTCGGGTTCAATCAGCCCGCCGCCTGCGCGCTCTCCCTCATCCTCGTGGTGCTCGGCGCGGCGCTGCTGGCGAGTGAGGACAGCGTGCGAGGGCACGGCCGCTCGTCGCGCCTCGGCGCCGGCGCGGCCCGGGAGCTGCGCCCCCTGCCCTTGGGTCGCATCCGGCTCGTGGCGTGCGGGGGCCTCGGCTTGCTCGTGGCCCTGGCACTGGGTGTCCCCGTTGGGGCGATCGTCTCTCTGCTCTTGCGGGGGGGCAGCAGCACGCTGCCCGCTGCAGCATCGTTGCCCGACGCCACGCTGAACACGTTCGGCTATGCGGCGGCGGCCGGCGTGCTGGCCACACTCGCCGCAGTCCCGATCGCACTCTTGTCCGTGCGTTTCCCACGCCGCAGGGTCCTCAGCCTGGAGCGATCGAACCTGGTGGTCCTGGCCGTCCCCGGCCTGGTGATCGCATTGAGCCTCACCTACGTCACGGAGCACTTCCTGCAGGGCCGTTTCTACCAATCGAGCCCACTGCTCGTCGTCGCCTACGCCATCATGTTCTTCCCCCTGGCGGTCGTCGCCGTCCGTGCCGCTGTGGCACGCGCGCCGGTCGGTCTCGAAGAGGTGGCAGGTTCACTGGGTGTGAGCCGCCGTTCAGTGCTGTGGCGCGTCACGCTGCCGCTCATGGGGCCAGGTCTGATCGCCGCCTTCGCATTGGTGTTCTTGGAGACGGCGACGGAGCTCACGGCCACGCTGGTGCTCCACCCGACCAATGTGGAGACGCTGGCCACCCAGTTCTGGGCCTACGAGTCGAACGTCTCGTACTACCAGGCGGCCCCCTATGCGGCCGTCATGGTGCTCATTGCCGCGGTCCCGGGTTGGGTGCTCGGTCGCTGGTTCGATCGTCAGCCCGCACGCATGGGGGCAGCCGGCCAGAGCGCGCTCGACGCGCCGAGTGCGTTGGCACAGACCAGAATGGCGTCGACGTGAGGGACCTCCGCATCGCCTGCGTGGCCAAGGCATTCGGGCCCCAACCGGTCCTGCGCGGTGTGGATCTGACCGTTCGGTCGGGGTCGTTCACGGCGATTCTCGGGTCCTCAGGGAGCGGGAAGACGACGCTGTTGCGGATCGTGGCCGGTTTCGAACGACCCGACGACGGAGAGATCTTCATCGGTGAGGACCTGGTCGACGACGCCGGCCGTCGGTTCGTGCCCAGTGAGCGGCGCCGCATCGGGTACGTCCCGCAAGAGGGTGCGCTCTTCCCTCACCTCAGCGTTGGGCGCAACGTGGCCTTCGGCTTGCCCCGGGGTCCGGATCGCCGCAATCGGGTCGACGAGCTCCTCGAGTTGGTCGGGCTGTCCGGGTACCGCCGCCGCTACCCGCACCAACTCTCGGGCGGGCAGCAGCAAAGGGTCGCCCTCGCCCGGGCGCTGGCCATCGGTCCCGAGATCGTCCTCCTCGACGAACCCTTCTCTTCTCTCGACGCGGCCATGCGCTCGTCGGTCCGATCCGATGTACACGCAGTCCTGCGCCAGGCCGGCACGACGTCCATGCTTGTCACGCACGATCAGGACGAGGCATTGTCCATGGCTGATCAGGTGGCGGTGTTGCGGCATGGTGTCATCGCGCAGCTCGATACGCCCACGGCGCTCTACGGCCGGCCGGGCGATGTGGAGCTGGCGCAATTCCTCGGGGAGTCGAATGTGCTCGAGGGCGAGGTCGGTGACGGCTTTGCGACGACCGGGCTCGGCCACCTCTCCGTCGCCGCCGGGAACGGGTCGCCCCTCCGAGGGCGGGCCCGGGTGATGGTGCGACCCGAGCAGATCCGGCTGGACGACCCACCCGGCGGTGGCGTGGTGGCCACTGTCCAGAGCTACGAGTACTACGGGCACGATGCCGTGGTGCGGGTGCGCCCCGACGCCGGGGGCCTGCCCGAGCTGGTCGTCCGGGTTACAGGGGGCCAGCCCTTCGAGCCCGGACGCCGGGTCGGGCTCTCCGTGCTTGGTGCGGTCGTGATCTGGCCCTGGGAGCCGACGGAGCGGGAAATTACCCCCGAATGACGCACGCGTAACTACCGCCCTGTCGTCCACGGTGCACTAGAGTGACCGGTTGGAGTGGCAGCGCAGGTGTGGGATTGCAGGGAGGTGTGATGGTCGACGACGCCATAACCCATGTCGGGGGGTTTCATGGGCCGCAGGTGTGTGGTCTCGTGGGGATCTCATACCGGCAGCTCGACTACTGGGCCAGGACGGGCTTGCTACAGCCCTCGGTGGCCGCCGCGAAGGGAAGCGGCTCGCGTCGGGTCTACGCCTATTCCGACGTGCTGGAGCTGAAGGTGATCAAGCAGCTGCTCGATTCCGGGGTGTCGCTGCAGTCGGCCCGACGGGCAGTCGAATGCCTGCGGGAGGATCTGGGCTCGGACCTGGCGTCAGCCAATCTCGTCTTGACGGGGACCAGCTCGGTGCTGGCCCGCTCGAACGGCGAGGTCGTCGACCTCCTGGCCGGAGGCCAGGGCGTGTTCAACATCGTGCCGCTGGCCGGTGTCGTCGAGGAGCTGGATGCCGACATCGTGAGTCTCGACGCCGCCGCCAAAGACGTACCAGCCAAGGCGCGTCCCTCCCGAGTACAGGCGCGGGCGTCGGGGGAGTGACCTCGACGGACCCAGCGCGTGTCGGGCGCATTCACCATCCGGCGTGCGTGCCCGCAGGGCAGGTCCGGTTCGCCCATCCGTCCGAGCGTCTCTTCGCCACGCTCCTCGATCTCTCGGGAGAGCGGTGGGAGTACGAGCCGGTCGAGTTTCCGTTGGCCTGGGACAGCTGCGGCTCGCCCGTCTCGGGGTTCCGGCCGGACTTCTATCTGCCCCGCCGGGGCGTGTTCATTGAGCTGACGACCGCCGATCAGCGGCTGGTGACCCGCAAGAACCGCAAGGTGCGGCGCATGCGTGAGCTCTACCCCGAGGTGCCCATCTCCATCGTGTACCAGCGCGACTTCGCCTCCCTGATTGCGTCACACGGATTGTTGTCCGGAGCGGCATAGTCTGACTGGGTGACCACCGACGACAGCGCCGCCGGCCAACTTCGGGTCTCACCGCTGCATGGGTCACACGCTGCACTCGGGGCCAAGATGGTCCCGTTCGGTGGATGGGAGATGCCCTTGGACTACCCCGCTGGCACCGTGGCCGAGCATCGGGCCTGCCGCGCCTCGGCCGTCGCCTTCGACGTGAGCCATCTCGGCACGGTGCGCGTGCAGGGGCATGACGCATTCGATCACCTTCAGCACTCTCTGAGCAACGACCTGACCCGGATCCATCCCGGTCGGGCCCAGTACACCCATCTCCTCGACGAGGACGGGTTCGTCGTCGACGACATCATCGTGTGGTGGGTCGACGAAGAGCGGTTCGACGTGATGCCCAATGCCTCGAACACAAC
Source organism: Acidimicrobiales bacterium (assembly GCA_036273055.1). GTDB lineage: Bacteria > Actinomycetota > Acidimicrobiia > Acidimicrobiales > RAAP-2 > Bog-473. Next base: position 20,874 of record DATAXG010000027.1, read on the forward strand.
GGATGTGGTCGCGGCACTCGGAGGGAGCGACGTCACCCAAGAGCGCGCCGTCATCGCCATCCAGGGACCCGAGGCGCGCTCCCGCCTGGCCCAGGTATCGGCGGACGCGGCCACTGTGCATCGCTTCGCCGTGGCGCGCTTCGAGTGGGGCGGCGCCACGTGCCTGGTGGCCGGCACCGGGTACACGGGGGAGGAGGGCGTCGAATGCGCGGTTCCCGCCCATGTGGCCGTTGACTTCTGGGAGACGGTGTTGGCGCAGGGAGTCGTCCCGGCGGGCCTCGGAGCACGCGACACGCTGCGGCTCGAAGCGGGGCTCCCGCTGCACGGCCACGAGCTCGGTCCAGGGATCACCCCACTGCAGGCGGGCCTGGGCTGGGTGATCGGTTGGGGCAAGGGAGACTTCACCGGCCGGGCCGCTCTGGAAGAAGAGCGGGCGGACGGCCCGGCCCGGCGGCTGCGCGGCTTCGTGGCGGATGGACGCCAGCCGCTCAGGGACGGCTCGCTGCTGTGCGAGGGCGTGGAGCAGGTGGGGATCCTGACCAGCGGCAACTTCTCGCCCATGCGGGAACGGGGGATCGGGCTGGGCTTTGTCGACGCCGACGCCCGGCTGTTGGACGGGGATGCCATAACCGTCGTCCAGCGGGGCCGGGAGCTCCCGGCCCGTCTCGTCCGGCCGCCGCTGTGGCCCATCCGGGACGAGAGCGAATAGCCAGCCGCTCAGAAACCCAGCGCCGGCAGGGTGTCCGGTAGAGTGGATGGCACAACTGAATACGCCGTTTGAACCGGAGCGCCAGAGTCCCCGCAGCACGAAGTCGAGGGGACGCCGGAGGAGCAACTCTCCCCGAGAAACTCTCAGGCCGACATACCGCTCCGGCGAGGCAACTCTGGAAAGCGGGCGCTCGACGTCTGCACCGAAGGTGGAAGCCGTGCTGGTCACGGTGAGGCTCTCAGGTCCAGTGACAGAGCGGGGAGGACGTCCGACCAGTTCCGCGTGACGAGCGGGACACGTGAGGAGATCCTCGTGAGCGAGCAGTACGCAGGCAACCGGTCCGAGGCTCTCGAGCCTTTCGAGGATTTCGTGCGTCGCCACGTCGGCCCTTCGGACGAAGAGCAGAAGGGGATGCTCAAGGTCCTCGGCTACGAGTCGCTCGACACTCTTGTCGACGCGGCGGTACCGGGCAGCGTGCGGAGCCTCGCCACACTCGACCTGCCCCCGGCCGTCTCCGAGCAGCAGGTGCTCCACGAGCTCCGTCGGCGTGCCGCCGACAACACAATTGCAGAACCGATGATCGGCCTCGGCTATTCGGGCACCATCACGCCGGGAGTCATCCGGCGCAACGTTCTGGAGAGCCCGGCGTGGTACACGGCCTATACCCCCTACCAGCCCGAGATCAGCCAGGGTCGACTGGAGGCCCTCCTCAATTTCCAGACGATGGTGACCGATCTCACGGGACTCGACACGGCGAACGCCTCGTTGCTCGATGAGAGCACGGCGGTCGCCGAAGCAGTGACGCTCATGCGCCGGCGCACCACCAGCGACTCCAACCGGGTGATTGTGGACGCCGACTGCCTGCCGCAGACCATTGCCGTATTGGCGACCCGCCTCGGACCACTGGGTCTCGTCGTCGACATCGTCGACCTCGGCGTCGGCGCACCCGCGGGCGACTACTTCGGCATGGTGCAGCAGTATCCGGGCTGCTCGGGCGCACTGCGCAACTTCGAGGCCCTGACGGCGGACGCGCACGCCAAGGGCGCGCTCGTGACCGTGGCGGCGGACCTCCTGGCGCTGACCCTGCTCAAGCCACCAGGGGAGTGGGGCGCTGACGTCGCGGTCGGCTCCTCCCAGCGATTCGGCGTCCCGCTCTGGTACGGCGGCCCCCATGCGGCGTTCATGGCCGTGAAAAGTGGCCTCGAGCGCGACCTGCCGGGACGCCTCGTCGGGCTCTCGATCGACGCCGAGGATCGGCCGGCCTACCGGCTGGCGCTCCAGACGCGCGAGCAACACATCCGTCGTGAGAAGGCGACCTCCAACATCTGCACCGCGCAGGTCCTCCTGGCGGTCGTGGCATCCATGTATGCCGTGTACCACGGTGCAGAAGGACTGCGGGGCATCGCCCGCCGCGTCCACCGGCGCGCCGCCGAGGTCGCTGTGGCACTGCAGGAGTCCGGGTTCGGCCTAGTCCATCAGGAGTTCTTCGACACCCTCGTGGTCGAGGCCAAGGGGCGGGCGGCGACGATCGTGGAGGAGGCCGGCCGCCGCGGCGTGCTCCTCCGTCTCGTCGATGAGGACCATGTCGCGATCTCGTGCGGGGAGACGACCACGGCGGACCACTGCGCCGCCGTTCTCGAAGCCTTCGGGGCCCATGCCGGAGATGCGAGCGCGGACACGGCGATGCCCAGGACCCTTCTGCGCCGGGGCCCGATCCTCGGGCACCCCGTCTTCTCTGCACACCATTCCGAGACGGCCATGCTGCGCTACCTGCGCCGCCTCTCCGACCAGGACTTCGCCCTCGATCGCGGCATGATCCCGCTGGGGTCGTGCACCATGAAGCTGAACGCGACGACGGAGATGGAGCCGGTCGGCCTGCCCGGATTCGCCGACATCCATCCGTTCGCGCCGCTCGAGAGCACGCCTGGCTACCTGTCACTCATCGACGAGCTCGAAGAGTGGCTGGCACGGGTCACGGGTTACGCCAAGGTCTCGGTGCAGCCCAACGCCGGCAGCCAGGGCGAGTTGGCGGGGCTCCTCGCCATCGCGGCGTATCACCGCTCACGGGGTGAGGACGCGCGGGATGTCTGTCTCATTCCATCGAGCGCCCATGGCACCAACGCCGCTTCCGCCGTTATGGCCGGTATGCGCGTCGTGGTGGTGGGCGCGCTCAAGGACGGCACGGTCGATCTGGAGGACCTTCGTTGCAAGTGCGAAGAGCACAGTGGGCGGCTCGCCGCCATCATGGTGACGTATCCATCGACGCACGGCGTGTACGAGGAAGGCATCGGCGACATGTGCGCGTTGGTCCACCAGCACGGTGGCCAGGTGTACATCGACGGGGCGAACCTCAACGCGTTGCTCGGCCTGGCCGAGCCGGGCCAATTCGGCGGTGACGTCTCGCACTTGAACCTGCACAAGACGTTCTGCATCCCGCACGGCGGTGGCGGACCGGGGGTGGGGCCGGTCGCCGTGGCCGAGCATCTCGTGCCGTTCCTCCCGACGCATCCGATGCACCCTCGCTTCGAACAGCGCGACGGGATCGGCCCGGTCAGTGCCGCGCCGTACGGCAGCGCGGGGATCCTGGCGATCAGCTGGGCCTACATCCGAATGCTTTCGGGAGAGGGTCTGGCCCACGCCACCAAGTCGGCCGTTCTCGCCGCCAACTACGTGGCGGCACGGTTGGCGCCGTCGTACCCGATCCTCTACACGGGGAAGCATGCCCTGGTGGCCCACGAGTGCATTCTCGACCTGCGGGGACTGACCAAGGCGACCGGTGTCACCGTCGACGACGTGGCCAAGCGGCTCATCGACTACGGCTTTCACGCTCCGACCGTGAGCTTCCCGGTGGCGGGAACGCTGATGGTGGAGCCGACCGAGAGCGAGGACCTCGCCGAGCTCGACCGCTTCTGCGACGCCATGATTGCCATCCGGGCCGAGATCGGGGAGGTGGCCTCTGGACGTTGGGACGTGGTTGACAGTCCGCTGCGCGGGGCGCCCCACACTGCCGCCGCCCTGGTGTCGGCGTGGCAGCGGGCGTACGACCGTCAGGCTGCGGTCTACCCGGCTGGGCAGACGGCCGCCAAGTACTGGCCCCCGGTGGCGCGGATCAACCAGGCCTACGGCGACCGCAACCTCGTGTGCACGTGCCCACCGCCCGAGGCGTTCGAGGACTGACGATCGAGGGGTCCGCTGTGGGCCCAGACGTCCCGTGCTCTGGGGCAACGCCGCGGACCGGAAGTCCTAAAGCAGTGCCGTGAGACCGATGCCGGCCGCAGCAGCGGCTAGGCAGGCCACGAGGCCGCCGACCGTGTAGAGCACGGCCGTGTTGCGCTGGCCCGTGTGGAGGAGGTGGATCGTCTCCCAGCTGGCGGTGGACCAGGTGGTGTACCCGCCACAGAGCCCGACGCCGATGACGGCGAGAAGATGTGTCCCGAGGCCGTGGTACAGGGACAGTCCGGTCAAAATGCCGAGGAGCAGGGATCCGGACGCGTTCACGAGCAACGTTCCGACGGGCAGAGGATCGTCGCGACGAACACCGACGTGGTGGATGAGTAAGGCACGCAGGACGGCGCCCGCCCCGCCGGCCAGCGCCACAATGAGGGCAAGCCCGAGAGTGGGGGAGGGGGCGCTCACGCCGGAACCATCCTCTGGCCGAGCGCGTGGCCGGCCACGACGAGCAGGAGTCCGCCCACGACTGTGGCGGCGAGATAGGCCACGAAGCTGGCAATGTCACCGTCTTTGGCCAGCAACGTGGCTTCCACGGCCAGCGTGGAGTAGGTCGTCCACCCGCCCAGGAACCCGACGACGAGAAGCGGCCGTGCCAACGGGGCGCTGGAGCCCACATGTTCGGTGAGAGGGACCAAGAGGCCGATGGCGAGCGAGCCGGACAGGTTGATCAGCAGCGTCACCCACGGGAAGTGGCCCTGCGCCACCGGATGGTGGACGGCGAGGAGGTAGCGGGCCACTGTACCGAGTGCCCCGCCGACGAAGATGGCGATGAGGGGGCCGGCTGAGAGCCCGAAGAGCGGGACCGACGGCAGGTCCAGGGCGTCGCTCGCGGGTGCGCTCGACTCCTTCGATGGTGGGTGTGGCTGATCGTCGTCCATGGCAGGGCCTCCCGTGCCGCCGCTCAGGAGCCATCAGCCATGTCGGTGTCGGCGGTTCGGGGCGATCCCCCCGGGGGGACCCATCCCCGGTTTCGAATGTCAACTGTAGCGAAGCACGCGCCCGGTGATCGGCATGCGCTCAGTCGCGGCGCGGTCCGGGGGCGCGACGGAACTGGAACGGCTTGCTCTCACGCCCGGCGACGACGTACCAGCATTCACCCGTCGACTCCGCGTCCAGAATGCGCTGGAATGCGGCGACGACATCGGCGACGTCGATGATGGGGAATCCCATGTCGAGCAGCGTCTGCTCCGATCCCTTGATGATGTTGGTGTAGGCGAACGAGGGGCACAGCGCATGGACTCTGATGCCCTCGGGCTCGTAGACCTGGCCCAGAGAGCGCGCCAGGCCGACGACGGCGTGCTTGTTGGCCGCGTAGATCGGATCGAACGGAGTTGCCACCAAGCCGGCCATGGATGCGGTGGCCACGATGGTGCCACCGCCGCTCGCCTTGAGTGCGGGCCGAGCAGCAGCAATCCCGTAGACGACTCCGTCGAGGTTGATGGCCATCGATCGCCGGTAGGCCTCCGGATCGAAATCGTCGCCCATGCCGCACCAGGACGTGACGCCGGCGTTGAGGTGGGCGATGTGGAGCCCACCGAAGGCCTCGACGGCGAGCGAGACGGCAGCCGTGCTGGCGGCGGGGTCGGTGACGTCCGTCTGCAGGAACCGACCGCCGATCTCATCGGCGACCGACTGGCCTCGCGCGACGTCGATATCGGCGATCACCACGTGCGCACCCCGCCCGGCCAGATGCCGGGCGACGCCCTCACCGATGCCGTTGCTCCCACCGGTGATGAGGGCGACCTTGCCGTCGATGTCGAGTGCCATGCGCTCGATCGTAGGGGACTGTGCCCGGCTCCGCCGAGGAGGGGAGCGGGGAGCGACTGCGCATGCACGATGCTCAGATGCTGAATGGGGCGGGTCATGGCGACGTAGAGCAGCCGCAAGCCCCGGCCGTCGTGCCCGGCGATGGCGGCGGGCTCGACCACGACGACGGCATCGAACTCCAGGCCTTTGGCGGCGGGCGCTGGGACGATGGTCACGGGCCGGGTCATTGCGTCGCGCTCGAGGACGCCGACCAGGGGGTTGCGCCGGGCGGATCGGGACACGGCGGCCACGAGGTCCTCGGGGACCACCACCGCCACCAGTGCGTACTCCTCGGCCAGCGAGATGGCTTCCTCCAGCGCAGCGGCGGCCAGGTCGTTCTCGCGCACCGGCCGCACGGTGGGCTCGGTGCGACCGGCACGAATCGAGGTGGTCGGCTGGACACCGGGGGCGGCGACGGGCAGCAGCCGCGAGGCGAGGTCCAGCACGCGGCCCGGTGCCCGGTAGCCCAATGTCAACTCATCGTGGTGGTGCGGGGCGGCATCTGGCAGATGGCTCCGGACCTCACCCCAGTCCGCGTACGTCCACGGTCCGGTGGCCTGGGCCAGGTCGCCGAGCACCGTGATGGAGCCCGACGGCGCGCGCCGCGCGACCATCCTGAACTGCATTGGCGTCAGATCTTGGGCTTCGTCGACCACGATGTGCCCGTAGGAACGGGTCCGGCCTCCGGTCAGGAAGGCCGCCTCGTCGAGCAGGGCCAGGTCGTCAATGCTCCAGGCGGTGGACGAGACGGTCGAGCCGCGGCTCCGCAGCAGGAGCTGCCATTCATCCGGGGAGAACAGCCCGGAGGCGGCCCGCGCCATTTGCTCGCGGGACGAGAGGACGTCACGCACGAGGGTGGTGGGGGAGACCGACGGCCACAGCGTGTCCAGGAGCGCCCCGAACTCGTCGGACGCCGTGAGCTCGCCTTCGAACCAGGCTTCATCGGCACCCAGCCGGCCCGAGGAGCGGAACGCCGTGCGCGCCTCGCTGACCAGCCGTGCGCGCAGCGCCAGTCGACCGGACTTGTAGGGACCGGGACGAGCGACGATGGACGCCACGAGGTCGTTCACCCGCTCCCGGCTCAGCGTCGCCCGCGCGAAGCGCACGCGCAGGCTGGCGTCCTCTGTCAGCCGCCGCCGCCGTCCCTCGAGGGCCCGGCGCAAGAGCGCGCCCATGCGGGCATCCCCCTTGATCCGTCGGACGGTCATCGGCTCTTCGGTCCGCACCTTGGCCTTGGGGGCGATGTCGCCGATGGTCGTCTGGACGACGGCCTCCTCGCCCAGTGACGGCAGCACCTGTGCGATGTAGCGCAGGAAGGCGCGACTGGGGCCGAGGACGAGGACCCCGTCGCGACTCAATTCAGGATGGTTGTAGAGAAGGAAGGCGGCCCGGTGCAATCCGACTGCGGTCTTGCCCGTCCCCGGGCCGCCCTGGACGGTCAGCAGCTGCTGCAGAGGCGCGCGGATGATCTCGTCCTGCTCGGCCTGGATGGTGGCGACGATGTCGAGCATCTCGCCCGTCCGAGCCCGCTCGAGCTCGGCCAACAGGGCGTCGCCGCCGCGAAGCCTTGTGGTCATGTCCTCGTCCTGGCCTCCGCCGAAGAGGTCGTCGGCAACGGCCACCACGGAGCCGCGGTCGACCATGATCTGGCGCCGCCGGGTCAAGCCCAGAGCGTCCTTGCCGCTGGCCCGGTAGAAGGGCACGGCGACCGGTGCCCGCCAGTCGATGACGACCGGATCGGAGCGGGTGTCCTCCACGTGTCGCCGGCCGATGCGCCAAACCGGACCCTCCTCCTCGTCGATGCGGCCGAAAAGCAGCGGCCGCGGGCTGTCGGCCAGAAGGGCGACCCGCCGCGACAGGGCGGCGACGTAGTCCAGGTCCGGGTTCCCCGCCGCTATCAGGTCCCCCAGGAGCTGTTCGGCGCGTGCCCGCATGGCGCCCAGCGAGGAGAGCGCAGCGTCGAGTGCAGCCTGTTCGGCGGCAACCTCGGGATCCGGCGGGGGAGTGGCCACGCTCATCGGAAGCCCAACTCCGCCAATTCACGCGCAAATGGGCCCGCGCAAAAGTCCCCGGACATCCCGGGGACACTAGTCGATTTGTAGCCCTCGAACAACCCCCTCAGCTGGGATTTCACCTTCTCGTCCGCCTGGACTTTGAACCTTTAACCGAGGGGCCTTACTGCCGGTCATTTTACCCAATTCGGGCCGTCGAAGCAACACCTTTTCCAAACTTCCCCGACCGAGAAGCGACTGCGCCGTGTCACCAGCCCGCCCTTCGAGGCGTGGGCACCGCGGCGCAGTGCCCGAGGATGCCACTCGTCCGTCGCACTGTCGTCGCGCCTGATCCGGCGCGGCTCCCACGAGCCCGCAGGAGCCCCGGAAAAGTACTGGGTGGCCGGGAGGGCCATGGATATGTCGGCGCCTCTGCGCCGTTGGGATCCGAGGTCCATTGCCGGCCCAGTGACCTCCGGCACGCGTCGCCGAGCTCGTATGACGACTGCGTTCCTCTGGGCCCGGCGGATGTCAGTCGAACCGGAGGAGTGGACCTCAACGGTCTGGCGGTCCGCCCCCTCCTGGAATTCCGGTGTGACTTAACATAATGAACATTATCGGCGGTACCCTAGGAACGACCAGAAGGGGTTCGGTGCCCTGAGCTGGGAAGACCTCTCTCGTCAGGTTGCAGGCGGTTCGGGCTCGAAGAGGAACTGCATCACGTCACGCATGGAGGCGTCGACGAGTTCCATGCGGATCCCGAGTTCGTCGTCCCTGTGATATGCGAAGGACGTCGGCGCCTCGCCGCCGGCCCGGCCGCACAGCTGCAACGGGCATCCGGCGGCGCTGAATGCGCCGCTCTGGTCGCCCAAGGAGTCGCTCCAGAATCCGACATGGTGCAGGTTGCTGGACTCGTTGCGGACCCAGACCGATCCGGGGACCTCCAGGATGAGCTCCAGACAGGGCGTCCCCGTGGAGTACCGCATGGTCGTCGGGAGGACGACGTCGTTCCCGGCCTGGTCCCGGTACTCCACGGCGTCGAGGTGCATGACAGGTCCCCAGGTGATCCCGAGCAGGCTGCTCAGCTTGGCGCTGGCGGCCTCAATGTCCGTCACGACGATTCCGACGTGGTAGTGGTCCATGGTGGTTCAGGGCTCCCATCGCACGAGCTGGTCGCGCAGCCATCCGTGTTCCCAGAAACTGATGTCGCCCCCGTGCTCGAGCAGGAAGCGGTGTGCGGCCGCAAGGACGGCAATGGCCCGAGCTGCATCGGGCTCCGTCGCCACAACGGCTTCGCCCAGGCGGATGGCCAGGGGCGCGTCGCCCCGGGCGAGGGCGGTCTCGGCCCGGTCAAGGACGGCGTCGGCCCCGGCCGCCTCCGCGAGCTCCGCCAAGGCGCGGCCCGCGCTGTCGGGGTAGAGCTCGGTGGTCGACTGCAGCCTGAACCACCCGACATAGCTCTCCCAGAGGGTGCGGACGGCCCAGGAGACTTTGCCGTAGCCCTGGCCCACGCGCAGCTCGGGGGGCAGTTCGATCTCCTGCATGAGAGTCCACACGTCCACGCCGGCGTTGAATCCCTCGAGTGCCCTCTGGTGCACGAAGTCGACGGCGCCGTGCAAGCGGGCCAGGCAGGCGTCGATCAGCTCTGCGCCGACGATCGGGTCGTGTCTCCCGGTGATGAGGACGTCGGGGCGCAGCGACCGCAGTATGCGCACGCTCTCCAGGTAGGGCTCGACGAAGCGGTACCGGTCCCCCCGTAGTGTGTTGAGGTTGGGGAAGTGGGGGAACAGCGGTCCGAGCAGATTGCTGATCAGTGCGGTGCGGCGCCCGGGCAGCCAGACGATCGCACTGTCGATCGTCTCCCCCACGGCGGCGTGCAGCTCCAGGCGCAAGCCGTCGGCCTCGAGCTCGAGCAGCTGGTCGAACGTGATGTCGGGCACCGGCTCGGATTGATGCATCGACACGCCCGGGTTCTCGCCGGCAATGCGGCGCGCATCGGTGCCCAGCGTGTCGAACCAGATGCCGGCCGTGCGCATGCGCAGGGCACGGATGCGCGCGTCGTCGGCCTGGCAGAGCTGGTTGTTCTGCTGGGCCACGTAGAGGGTGCCGTTTTCTTTGAAGAGGCCCACGCCGCCCAGGTGGTCCACGTGGGCCTGGGTGGTGACGATGAAGTGGGTGGGCCCGGGCCGGATCGCATCGAAGATCCTCTTGTGGTGTGGCGCCTCGAAGCCCATGCCCGTGTTGACGATGACGCGGCCGCTGTCCGTCAACACCATGTAGGCGGCGGTGCACCCGCCCGAGCGGTAGATGCCCTCGGCCACGGCATGTGCCGGATCGTCGTAGACGGGCTGCATGAGCTCCCGGCCCGGGCGGGTGTCGATGAGGTGGTCCACCTCGTCCTCGATGGACATCAGACCTCGATCCGAACGGGGAAGCGCTCCAGGTAGGCCCCGAAGCGCGAGCGGACCTCTTCGGGCGTCACGGCGAAGTGGCGGCGCAGGTCGTAGGCGACCCTGCCCTCCCGTCCCCGGGGATGGGATGCCTGATAGTCCGAGATCTCGGCGCGAGCCTGCGCGGTGAGGGCGATGCCGGCTGCGTCGTACACCTGCTCGAGCGTGCCGAGCTCATCCGCCATGTACTCGTCGAAGAAGACATCCACTGTGCGATCTTCTGCCAGCAGGTGCCGATCGCGCAACGAGGCATCGAGGAGCGTGCCGATGCGCTCGGTCCAATAGTCGCGATACCACATGGGCTGTGTCGTGCGGTAGGCCGTGCGCGCGCCGTAGCAGGCCATCGTGATGGTCGACTGCACCACAGCCACCGGGTCGCGATGGGTCACCACGACGGTGGCGTCGGGGAAGGTGCGCAGGAGTGGTCCCAGCTGCTCCAGGTGCTGGGGCGACTTGAGGACCCAGCGTTCCTTGGGGCGGAACCACTGCAGGATCTGGAGCACCGATTTCATGTAGGCGTAGTGCGGCGTCTGATCCTCGGCCAGGTAGTAGTCGCGCCACTGTGGGGCCCGAGCCACCCACTCCAGCGTGTAGCTCGAGAAGTCCGGCATCTGCAGCTCGATCTCCTCGTGGACGTGGTCGGGCTCCATCGGGTGCATGGCAGCGACGAGCGGCGCCGCGGCCTGCATGGCGTCCCAGGCGGCGTTGCAACGGGTCCAGCGCGGATCGACCCCCTCCATGTCGGCCGGCTCCTTCGGGCTCGGCACCGGCTCGTAGGACTCCCACAAGGGCATCGAACGGAACCGTGTGTCGGCGGCCAGCAGGTTGACGAGGTGGGTGGTGCCCGAGCGCGGCAGCCCGACGACGACGAGGGGCCGGGTGATGGGGACCTCGAGGATCTCGGGATGGCGGCTCAGGAGGTCATGGATGAGGAGCCGGTTCGAGGCGGCCCGGACGCAGTCGGCGAACATCATGAGCCTCCCGATGCCCGTCCGGTCCTCGTCGGCATCCATCTCGGCCAGTTGCAACCCGAGCCGCTCTGCGAAGCCCTGGTGCCCGAACTCGGCCAGGCCGGTGCGGGCCTGGGCAGCGTCACACACGGCATCGATCGTCAGTTCGGTGGTCTTGGACTCCCCGTAGTCGATCGCCATCCGCTGGACGTCATTGAGTACGGGGGCGCCCAGGTCGTCGATCACGATGGTGTCGCTCATGCCGGTTCCTTCACTTGGCGAGATAGCCGCCGTCGACGGCCAGCGTGCTGCCGGTGATGAAGGCGGCGGCCCCGCTCGAGAGAAAGAGCACGGCCGCCGCCACCTCCTCGGGCGTGCCCATGCGCGGCAGGATCGCCCGCCCGAGCTCGTCTTCCAGCAACTGGGGGAAGGCGTGCATGGGTGCCGTCATCGGGGTGTCGATCAGACCCGGGGCCACGGCGTTCACCCGGATGCCGTCCCCGGCCCAGTGCGCGGCCAGGTTCCGGGTCAGCGTGAGGAGGGCCGCCTTGGCGGCGGCGTAGCCCGGCACGATCGTGGTCGATCTGAATGCCGTCATGGAGACGAGGTTCACGACGCTGGCGCCGCCGGCCATGGCGCTGGCCCCCAGGGCCGCCCGCAGGCCCATGGTCAGGCGCATGGCGCCCTCCACGTTGAGGTCGAGGGCGGCGGCGAATCCGTCGGGGTCCCACTCGTCGCGCCCGTCGGGGAAGTTGGCGCCGGCGTTGTTGACCAGCACGTCGAGCCTCTCGAACGCCGCGGCCAGCTCCCCCACCGCGTCGTGGTCACGCACCTCGAGCGGCCGGTAGGAGAAGGAGGACAGGTCACAGTCGTACTGGCCGGCATCGGCACGAGTCCCCGTCACGGTGACGTCGGCGCCCGCGCCGGCGAAGGACGAGGCGATGGCGAGCCCGATGCCGCTCGTCCCGCCGGTGATCAGGACCGAGGTGCCGCCGAACTCGAACTCCAGCCGGTTGGTCACTCGTCTCCTCCGAAGGTGATCATGACCTTCCCGCAGTCCTTCGACCCCTCCATCAGGGCCACGCCCTCGTCGAATTGCTCGAGCGGCAGGGTGTGGGTGATCAGGTCCGACAGGTCGCGTCGCGCCAGGAGCTCAATGGCGTCCTCGAACCTCGGCGGGTACTCGAACGACCCCCGGATGGTGAACTCCTTCATCAGAACCTGGACGAAGTTCGTCGGGACGGGCGCGTAGTGCAGGGCGACGAGGGACATGCGCCCGCCGTACCGGCCCCGTTCGAGAACTTCACTCAGGAGCCGGTCGGATCCCGATGCCTCGATGAAGACGTCGGTGGCCGGAGTGGGACCGAGCATGAAAGGCGCCGTGCCGTGCAGGTGTGCGAGCTCCTCCCAGAGATCGGTCTCATTGGAGTTCACCACGTGGTCGGCCCCGAATTGCTGCGCCAGTTCGAGGCGACGCCGCGACGTGTCGACCGCCACCACGTCGCGCACGCCCCGGTCGGCCAGCGTGGCGATGGCCAGCAGCCCGATGGGGCCGCAGCCGAGGACGGCCACCCTGTCCCCCGGTGCCACCTCGCCCTGGTTCACCGCCTGCATGCCGACGGCAGTCGGCTCGGCCAGGGCGGCCACCTGCAGCTCCATGTCGTCGGGCACCGGGAGCAGCCGCCGGCCCTTGGCCGCCTCACGCACGAGGAGGAGCGGCGTCAGACCGCCCTCGTCGGCGCCACTCCCCAGTCGGCCCAGTTCCTCGTCGGCCGGGTGGACGATGACCCGGTCACCCAGTGCGACGCCGTCCACCTCCGTTCCGACCCAGTCGACCACGCCGGCCATCTCGTGGCCCAGCGGCATCGGTCGCCCCGTGATGCCGCCCATGTGCACGAAGGAGACGTCGGTGCCGCAGATCCCGCAGGCGGCCATGCGGACCACGGCGTCGCGCGGGCCCGGTGGCGTCGACGGCACATCGTTGAGGCGGACGTCGTGGGGGCCGTGGACCCGGATCTGCTTCACCGGCCGGGCCCCGTTTCGACTGCTCGCGCACTCCCCTCCCCCATGGCTGCGCAGTATGCCGTGCCGGCGCCCCCCTTGCCGGCGCCCCCCGTGCCTGCGGCCCCCGTGCCTGCGCCCCCCGTGTCGGTCCCACCGAGCGGCGTACCCCCGGGGCGCCGGGGTGTGCGAGCCCCGCCGCCCCGAAGGCGCCGCCGCAGCTGCCCGACCGGGTGGGGAGGGGTGGAGACGTCGCTCTCCATCGGACCGCTGTCTGGTCTCCACACTGGCGGCCGGGTTATGGAGCACCTTCGGGCCGGGCTGTGCCGGTTCGTAGAGTCGGTCACGGCCGCCGCTCCGCCTGGCCCGTCAACCGCCGTTGATGACCGACCTGGCCGCCCGCGGGCGGCACGCGCACCACTGCGGTCAGGACGTCCTCGAAACCGAGAACGCCCTGACCAGGGGTCTTATCGCCTCCTTAGACGAATACCAAGCGGGCTCACAGCTGGGTTTCTGCTCATTGTGAAATCACTCGTCTGGACTGGCGCAATGGCCAATACGGGAGATGTCGAGGGACCCGAAAACCCGGAGGACCTCACCGAAGAGTTGCCGCTCGATGACGAGAGCGTCCTCGCTCCCGAGCCGCCGTCCGCATGGCGACGCTACCGGTGGCCGATCATCGGTGCCGCCGTGGTGATCGTCGCTGCCGCCATCGCTCTGCCGCTGTGGCTCACATCGGGCTCGTCGACGGCGGCCGGGCTCTCCGTCACGACGGTCACCGTGCCGGTCACGACCGGCACCATTCAGCAGACCGTGACCAGCTCGGGAACGATCGAGCCCGCCAGTCAGGCCGACCTCAACTTCGCCGTCTCTGGCTCGGTCACCGGCGTCAACGTCAAGGCGGGACAGACGGTCACGGCCGGCCAGGTCCTGGCCACCGTCGATACCACGGCGCTCAACCAGCAACTCGACGCGGCCCAGGCGCAGCTGACCTCGGCGCAGGACCGGCTGGCCAGCGACGAGGACGCGAGCGCATCGACAAGTCAGATCGACTCGGACGAGGCATCGGTGACTTCCGCCGAGTCGTCGCTCTCGACGGCGCAGACGAACCTCAATGACGCGTCCCTGACCTCGACCATCTCGGGGACGGTCGCCTCGGTCGACCTGACGGTCGGCCAGACGGTGTCGGGGTCCGGCACCGGTTCGACCGGGACGGGATCCACGGGCACCGGAGCGACCGATTCCACCGGGTCGTCGACACCGAGCAGCAGCTCGTCGACCGGGTCCTCCTCGGGCGAGATCGTGGTCATCGGGACGGACTCCTACATCGTGAACGCCACCGTCGACGACACCCAGATCGGCCAGATCTCCGACGGCGACCAGGTCGACATCACCCTGAGCGGCAGCGGCACCACGACCGGTGCCGCCACCGCGGTCGGGGGCGCCGGGGGGACGTCCACCGGGGCTTCGGGCGCATCGGCGATCTACGGGACCGTCGGCTCCATCAGCCTGATCGGCAGCCAGTCTTCCGATGTCACCACCTTCCCGGTGGTGATCGACGTGACGGGGACGCCGGCCGGCCTCTACGCCGGCGCCAGCGCCGACGTGAGCATCATCGTCAAACAACTCTCCAACGTCACCGAGGTCCCGACCGCCGCCATCTCGTACACGACCAGTGGTAAGGCCACGGTGACCAAGGTCGTGAGCGGGAGCCATGTCGTCACGAACGTGACCGTCGGTGTGGCCGAGAGCGGCGAGACGCAGATCGTGAGCGGCGTGCAGTCCGGCGACAAGGTCCTGGAGCGCCAGGTCACCTTCAAGGCGCCGGGCGGCGGAGCGGGCGGCCTCTTCGGCGGCACCGGGCGCACGGGAGGCTTGGGCGGAGCCGGCGGCTTCCCCGGCGGCGGGACGTTCCGGGGCGGCGGCGGCGGGTTCGGCGGATGATCACCGACCCGACAGGCAACCCCCCGGTCGACGCGGTCCGGGATGCCGTGATTGAGCTCGAGCGGGTGACCAAGGTGTACCGCACGGGGTCGATCTCGGTCGCGGCGCTGCGCGGCGTGAGCCTCACCATCACGGAAGGCGAGTACGTCGCCATCATCGGTCCCTCGGGCTCGGGCAAGTCGACGCTCATGCACATCCTGGGCTGCCTCGATGTCCCGACCGCGGGGCGCTACCACTTGGCGGGCGAGGACGTGAGCCACATGAGCGAGACCGCTCTGGCCGAAGTCCGCAATCGCCGCATCGGGTTCGTCTTCCAACAGTTCAACCTGCTGTCCTCGCTCACCGCGTGGCAGAACGTGGAGCTCCCGCTGGTCTACGCCGGGGTGTCACGGGCGGAGCGCAAGGAGCGCGCCATGGACGCTCTCGGCAGGGTCGGCCTGGCCGGAAGGGTCAACCACCGACCCGGCGAACTCTCCGGCGGCCAGCAGCAGCGCGTGGCCGTCGCCCGCGCCCTCGTGACCGAGCCGGATCTGATCCTGGCCGACGAGCCCACCGGCAATCTCGACTCCAAGTCCGCCATGGACGTCATGCGGCTCATGGGTGAGCTCTACGACGCCGGGCGCACGCTCGTGCTCATCACCCACGATTCGGACGTCGCGTCCGCCGCCGGCCGTGTGGTGGGTATCCGTGACGGCCTGCTCTCCGGGCGGGATGAGAGCCATCTGGAGAGTCAGAGCATCCACTCATGAGTTGGCTCGAGACGCTGCGGACCGGGGTGAACGGCGTGCGCAGCCACCGCCTGCGCTCCTCGCTGACCGTGCTCGGCATCCTCATCGGCATCGCCGGCGTGATCATCGCCGTCGGCCTGGGTGAGGGAGCGTCGAGCCAGGTCACCTCCGAGATCAACGCCCTCGGTTCCAACGTGCTGACCGTCACCCCGGGCTCGAGCACCTCGAGCACCGGGATCCGCCAGGCCCTCGGCTCGGCCTCGACCCTGACCATGTCCGACGTGTCGGCACTGGAGTCCAAGGTCGACGACCCCGACGTCAAGTCGGTGGCGCCCATCACCTCGGACACCGAAGTCCTGACGGCAGGCAGTGAGACCGCCACGACCAGCGTGCAGGGCACGACGCCGAGTTGGCTGAGCGTCCGTGGACGCACCCTCGCCGAGGGACGATTCATCGACAGCCAGGACGTATCGGACCACACCGCGGTCGGCGTGCTCGGTGCCACCACGGCCTCGGAGCTCTTCACCCGCGGCGACCCGGTGGGCCAGACGGTCGATGTGGCCGGCGTGCCGGTGACGATCGTGGGTGTGCTCACCTCGACGGGAGCGTCGAGCTCGTCCTCCACCACATCAGACCCCGACGACACGCTGATCATCCCCATCTCCACCGGCGCCGAGCGCGTCTTCGGGGGCACGTCGCGCAATGCGGTGAGCTCCATCGCCCTGCAGGCCGAATCGGCCTCGGACCTCACGGGTGCCTACCAGGAGGCGGACCACCTCCTCCTGCAGCTGCACGGCATCACCACGGCGTCCGACGCCGACTTCACGATCACCTCGGAGGCCTCTCTGATCGCGGCAAACACCTCCGTGGACCACACGCTGACGATCCTGCTCGGAGGCATCGCCGCCATCTCCCTGATCGTCGGGGGCATCGGCGTCATGAACATCATGCTGGTCTCGGTCACCGAGCGCATCCGGGAAATCGGGCTCCGGAAGGCCCTCGGGGCCACGCCCCGGGTGATCCGGCGCCAGTTCCTCGTTGAGGCGTCCGTGCTCGGCATCTTGGGCGGCATCCTCGGCGTGGCCGGCGGGCTCATCGGCGTGCTCTACCTCCCCGGGCTCATCGGTGATCCCATGACAACCAGCCCCACTGCGGCCGTGGGGGCGCTGGCCATCGCTCTGGCCATCGGCGTCCTCTTCGGTGTGTACCCGGCCAGCCGGGCCGCCACCCTGGCCCCCATCGACGCTCTGCGCAGCGAATAGGAGACGACCGTGCACGTGCCAGTTCGCAACAAGGAAAGAGAAAGAGGAACGATTCAGATGCAGACACCGACCAGCCGACGCCCGAACCGAAAGCGCTGGGCCCACCTCATCGGCGGCGGCGTCACAGCGCTTGTGGCGGCGGCGGCGGTCGCGGCGCCCGCGGGTGCGGCGTCGACCCCGAACCGGCCGACCGGCGCATCCGGGAGCGTCGCCTCGCTGAGTGGCACGAGCATGGAAGTGCAGAACGCCAGCACCGGGCAGACCACGGTCGGCTGGACCACCACCACCCAGTTCTCGAAGACCGTGACGGAGGGCGTGAGCTCCCTCGCCGTCGGCGATTGCATCTCGGCGACCGGGACGGCATCGAAGAAGTCCAAGACCACCGTCGCCGCGCGCACCATCACGGTGACGACGCCGTCCTCGAGCGGGACGTGCACCGCCGCTGGGAACCGCATCGCTGGCGGCGCGCCGGGAAGTGCGCCCGGCGGGGCGGGCGGCTTCGGCTTTCGGGGTAGGACCGGTGGCGGCGGAGGGGGCTTCGAGGGCGGAGGGAGTGGGACGCGTCCAAGCGTCCCCGGCGGTGGCTCCGGCGCCAACAGCTTCCGCAAGCAGCTCGCCAACCTGTCCATCGTGTCCGGCAAGGTCACGGCAGTGAGCGGGACGTCGGTGAGCATCTCGGGCACCACGCTGTCCCTCGGAAACCTGGGTGGATCGAAGAACGCGAAGAGCACCAGTAAGAAAAAGAAGCCCGCGACGCCCAAGACGGAGAAGCTCACCGTGACGACGTCGAGTTCGGCAACGGTGAGCGCTACCCAGTCCGCCAGCTCAACGGATCTCGCCGTCGGTGATTGCGTCAGTGCCTCCGGCTCGACCGCCACCAATGGGGCGGTCACCGCCACCACGGTACGCATCAGCTCGGCGGGCTCCAGCGGTTCGTGCACGACCGGTGGCTTCGGCGGGGGTGGCTTCCCCGGTGCCGGCGGGCCCGGAGCGGCTGGAGGTGGCGGTGCCTAAGGCCCAGTCGGGCTGGGGCCGCTCCGGTCACCGGCGCGCCGTCCTCGTCGGTGGTCTTGTCGCTGCCGTCCTCGTCGGAGGGGCGGTCGCCGCCTGGGCGTCGGTCAGCGGCGGATCGACCGGCTATCGAACCGGGACCGTGACGCGAGCCGACATCGGGACCACCATGGCCCTCGTCGGCGACGTGGAGCCGGTCAGCGATGCCGCGCCATCCTTCCAGGTCGGAGGGAAGGTGGTGACGGTCTCGGTCTCGCCCGGGCAAACCGTCACCGCCGGGCAGACGCTGGCGACCCTCGACACCACCGCGCTGAGCGAGACGGTGTCCTCGGCCCAGTCCACGCTGAGCGCCGACGAGGCCAAGCTGGTCGAGGACGAGGAGAACCAGTCGAGCGCATCGGCGGCCTCGGGCGCGTCCAAGACGCCGTCCTCGAGCACCACGACGACCACCGTTCCCTCCAGCGGGGGGACCGCGTCGAACGCCACGGTCACGCAGGACCAGACGACGCTGACACAGGACGAGGCGACGCTCGACACCGACCAGCAGAAGGAAGGGGCCGACCTGGCCCAGGCTCAGACCGACTGCACCAGCGCCAACACGGGTACGCCGACCGGCCAGGCCACCTGTGAGGCTGGTCTCCAGACCGTGTCGACGGACGAACAGCTGGTATCCAAGGATCAGACTGCGGTCTCCAAGGACGAGACCGCGCTGGCCCAGGCCCTCGGCACCGGTGGCAGCTCGTCCACGGGTGGCTCCGGCGGCACGTCCGGTACCGGGGGCAGAGGGGGCACCGGCGGGACGCCGAGCACCTCCACCACCCAGGCCGGCGAGACCAGCGCCGCCCTCTCCGGCTCCACGACCGACGCAACCCTGACCGCGGACATCACGGGCAACACGGGGAGCGGCGGGAGCGGCGGCACGTCCGGCGGCACCGGCGCGACGAGCGGCTCCGGCGGCTCGGCCTCGGCCGACACCGACACGCCGGAGCAGATCGCCAGCGACCAGGCTGACATCGACACCGCCGAGGCGGAGCTGACCAACGCGCAGCAATCGCTCCAGGCGGCTACCTTGAGCAGCCCGATCGCCGGGACGGTGGTGTCGGTCGGCATATCGGCCGGGGACACGGTAAGCGCGGACTCCAGCACCGAGATCATCACCATCGTGGGGACCAAGTCCTACGAGGTGCAGGCGACGCTCGATAGCTCGCAGATTCCCTCGGTCAAGGTCGGCCAGTCCTCCTCGGTCGAGGTGGACGGGTTGACGCAGACGGTGAGCGGCACGGTCTCCCAGGTCGGTCCCGTGCAGTCGAGCACCTCGGGGTACACATACCCCGTCGTAGTCTCGCTTCCCGACTCGGCCAACGGCATCTTCACCGGGTCGACAGCCGACGTGAACATCACGACCGGCGCCGTGTCGCACGTGGTGGCGGTCCCGACGTCGGCCGTCCAGACGACCGGCTCGGTCAGCTACGTCGACGAGCTCGACAAGGGCGTGCTGTCCCGCAAGGTCGTCAAGGTGGGCATGGTGGGCAACGAGTTCACGCAGGTGCTCTCCGGCCTCTCGCCGGGACAGAGCGTGGTGCTGGCCGACTATGCCGAGCCGGTGCCCTCCTCGAACACCGAGACGAACACATTCGGCGGAGGCCTGGGCGGCGTTGGCGGCGGCGGCGGCGGCTTCGGCGGTGGCGGCTTCGGCGGCGGCGGCGGCTTCGGCGGGGCCGGCACCCTCCGGGTCCAGAGCGCCGGCAGCGGGTTTGGAGGCTGACCCGAGGTCGGTACAGGTGGACACCAAGGGGGGTACGGTGGCCCCGTGGCACCGATCCGCCTCGACCAGGTGAATCTCGTCGTGAGCGACGTCCCGGCGAGCCGTGCCTTCTACGCGCGGCTCGGCCTCGATTTCGGCCAAGAGCCAGATCCGGTCTGGGACGCGCACCACGTCTCCGCCCGCAACCGAGAGGCCCTTCCGCTCGACGTGGACCTCGACAGCGACACGTTTGCCGCCAGGTGGAACCAGGGCTCGTCCGGCCCCGGGGCCATTCTCGGCTTCAAGGTGGACTCGCGTGACGAGGTCGACTCGCTGGTCGCTTCGCTGAGGGCCGACGGCGTCGAGGTGCAGCAGCGGCCGTACGACGCCTTCTGGGGTGCCCGCTACGCCGTCGTGAGCGATCCCGACGGCAACGGAGTGGGCATCATGAGCCCGATCGATCCCGCCCGAAGGCGCGACGAGCCCGCCCCCTCATGAGCCCGGCCCAGGACGAGGCCATCGACGTGGTGGTCGAGATCCCCACGGGGAGCCGCAACAAGTACGAGTACGACCACGAGAAACATGTGATCCGGCTGGACCGCCGCCTCTTCACCGCCACCGCCTATCCGGCGGATTACGGGTTCGTCCCGGACACCCTGGCCGGTGACGGCGACCCGCTCGACGCGCTGGTGCTGGTCACGGACCCCACCTTCCCCGGCTGCGTGGTGCGGGTGCGCATCCTCGGCGTGTTCTCCATGCGCGACGAGAAGGGCGTGGACGCCAAGTTGATCTGCGTCCTCGAGCACGACCCCCAGTGGGACGACGCCCACGACATCGGCGACGTGCCGGAGCACCTGCGCAACGAGATCGCCCACTTCTTCAGCATCTACAAGGACCTGGAGCCCGAGAAGTCGGTCGAGGTCCAGGGCTTTGCCGACCGTGCCGGCGCGCTGGCGGAACTCGAGATGTGCCAGATCGCCTACCGTGCGGTCGAGACATAGAGAGGGAGGGACGACCATGCCGTTTCCGCGCCAGGAGGTCCAGGCGACCGTGGAGCGCTACCACACGCTGCGCGAGCGGATCGATGAGGGCCTCGAGCCCGACGCCTTCGGTGTCCTGGCCGACTTCTACACCGAGGACGCGGTGTACATCGACGGGGCGTGGGGCCGCATCGAAGGTCGTGAGGCCATCGCCCACTGGCTGGTCGACTCCATGCTGGGTATGGACGACTGGAAGTTCCCCATCGAGTTCACCGCAATCGAGGGCAATGACGTCGTGGTCAAGTGGACGCAGATGATGCCCCGGACGAGGCCGGACGGCACGCCGTACCGACAATCCGGGTACTCACGGCTGATCTACGCCGGGGACGGGAAGTTCTCCTACGAGGAGGACGCCTACAACATGGCCCACGTGCTCGAGGACATCGAGGCCAGTGGGTGGACGCCGAACGGCTCCATGAACGTGCCGCCGGCGCACCCCGACCGGAACTTCGACATCCCGCCGGGCGCCATCGTCAGCTAGGGAGTTCCTCCGGTACTGCCGGAGTTCCCAAAGCCGGGGAAGCCGCCCCCGCCGAAGGGATTGGTTGTCCCGGAGTTCCCCGTCGACTGTTGCTGTTGGGCCTCGGCCTGGCTCCCGAGCGTCGCGTTGGTGGTCCGCTTGCTGTCCCCCACGTAGTACGTGATGGGGACGGACTGTCCCGGCTTGGCTTGCTGGACCACCTTCTGGAGGTCATCCGAGGAGGCGACGGTCGTGCCGTTGATGCTGACGATCACGTCGCCCTGCACGAGCCCGGCCTTGTCCGCCGGGGATCCCGGCACCACGGTGAGGATCACGGCGCCCGACGTGGGCGTGAAGCCGTACTGCTGGCGCAACGCCGGCGTCAGAGTGGTGATGTCCACGCCCAGGTAGCCGCCGCCATTGCCCGACTGGCCGCCCTTCTCGAGCTCGGAGATGAGCGCCTCCACGGAGGCGGCCGGAATGGCGAACCCGATGTTCTGCGAGGAGGTGCCGTCGCTCGAGGTCCCGGCCACGGCCGTGTTCATACCGATGACCTGGCCCGATGTGTCGATCAGCGGTCCGCCGGAGTTACCGGGATTGATGGCCGCGTCGGTCTGGATCATGTTCTGGAGGGTCTCGGTCTGCGTGCCCTCTCCCCCGGCGGTCACCGAGCGCCCGAGCGCCGAGATGATGCCCTGGGTCACCGTGGGCGTGCCCGCGGCGAGGCCCAGCGCGTTGCCGATGGCGACGACGGCGTCGCCGACGACGGCTTTGCCCGAATTGCCGAACGTGACTGTCGGCAGGCCGGACGTGCCGTTGATCTTCAGCAGGGCGACGTCCTTGGACTGGTCGTAGCCGATGAGCGTCGTCGGGAGCGCCTTCGTCTGGCCGTACTCGGTGACCGTGATGGTCCCCTTGTTGCCGCCCTCGCTGAAGAGCTCTATGACGTGGTTGTTCGTGAGGACCTCACCGTCCGAGGTGATGATCATGCCGGTGCCCTCGTCCTCGTTGCCGCCAGATTTCACGTCGATGGAGACGACGGAGTGGATGACCTTGTTGACGAGCTGCGGGATGGTCACGTTGCCACTGAGCACGGCGGCACCGGGTGCGGCGCTGCTCTCATGGATGGTCACGTTGGCGCCACTGCCGCCGTTGTCGTTGTTCTTCGCAAGGGCAGTCACGCCGGCGCCGATGCCGCCGCCGATGAGCGCCGCCACGATCGCCACGGGCAGCCACGCCCGGACCCTGCCGGGGGTGCCGCGCCGGGCACCGGGCGGCGTCGAGCCCGGGTACGTCGCATCGCCTGAAGGGGGGTAGGTGAACGGGACTCCCATCGGCGTGACCGGGGCGGCCGGGCCGGGGTCAGTTGAGGGCGGTGCCCACGAGTCGGGCGGTAACGGTGGGTACGACGAGCTGTCACTGGGCGCGGGGACGGCCGGCGGCGCGCTCTGTGCAGCCTCTGCGGTGTCGCTTGCTGTCGGGGGCGCGACGAAGGGGGGTGCGACGAAGGCGCTCCCCTCCCCCGCGCTTGGAGCGGGCTGTGAGGTCGCTCCCTCAGGGGAGGCGGCCGAACCTTCCGGGCTCACGGCCTCAGTTGACGTCGTGGGCGCCTCGACTGGCGGGGTGGCGTCTGCTTCGGGTGTGCCGACAGCGGGATCCGTCCCTGGCTGCTCGGTGTCCTCACTCATGTGGATCCTCCTGAGGGGGGCGTGACGCACCCGCACCGCTGCACGGTGGGGTGGTCCGTCCCGGTGGCTCCCGCACTCCAGCGGACGTCCTGACCCATGTTACGGGATGGCCATCGCGCCTTGGCATCGGGGAGGGGTGCCAGGCGAGGTAGCGTGTCCGCCGCATGTCACGGCGCATCGACATCGAATTGACGAGCAAGGCGGGCGACGGTTCGTGGACCTGGCGCGCCGCCGATGCGCGACAGCCCAAGGGCACCGTCGAGGGTGCCCTCGTGCCGGCCGGAGAAGCCGTCGGCGCCGTACTGCGGGCCGACGTCGAGATCGGCCTGGAGGGCATCGAGATCCTGTCGCTCTCCTCGGCCAAGCCGGCCCGATCGCCCGAGAAGACAGAAGGCCGTATCGAGGTGAAGGGCACGCCGCGGCGAGCGCCCGACGTGTCCGTGATCCTGGCTCCGGGGTCCGACAAGCGACGCCGCGACCGCGATGACGACGGCGAGCGGCGCGACCGCCGCGGCGGCGGCAATCGGCGCGGCCCCGGCGGCGGCGGTGAAGGGCGCGGTGACGAGCGCGGTGGCGATCGACCGCCGGGCGGCGCCGGTGGGCCTCGTCGACCCGGTGCCCGGCGTCCGGGTGAGGGTGACGACGGCCGCCCTGCTCGCGGTGAGCGTCCGGTGGCACCCACGTCCACCGTGCACCGCAACGCCATGCTGGCGGCGCTACGTCCTGAGCAGATCCCTGTGGCGGAGCAGCTCCTGCGCGGTGGGCTGCAGGCCGTCCGGCAGGCCATCGAGGCGCAGAACACCTCGAACAAGGCGGTCGGCAAGCCTCCGGTCGCGTCCGACGCGCTCCTTGGCATGGCCGACGAGCTCTTGCCCGTGGTGCGCCTGGCCGATTGGAAGGACCGCGCCTCGGTGGCACAGACGTCGGGCAAGGACTACCGGTTGCGCGAGTTGCGGGCAGTGGTCGCGGCGTCCCGCACCGTGAACCTCGACGACGAGGGGCGCACCATGGCCAAGGCGCTCCAGGAGTCGCTCGACCAGCGGACGACCGCCCTGCGGGAGGAGTGGCTCGCCCGCATCACGAACGCGCTGAACGACGGGCGGGTGCAGCAGGCGGTCGAAGCCTCCATCCGCCCCCCTGAGCCCGGCACCCGCTGCCCGGCCGAGTTGGCCGTCAGGCTGGCCGCGTCCGCCGGGGAGGCCATGACGGCCGATCTCGCCCCGGAGGACTGGATGCGCCTGCTCGACGCCGTCGTGGCGTCGCCCGTGCGGCGGACCGTGAAGCCGGTCGGCATCCCCGACGACGAAGTGGCCAAGCAGGCGGCCCGCAATGCCGCGGGTGCGGTCCCCGCGCTGGCCAAGCTGCTCGGGCTCCGCATCCCGCCGCCACCGCCGCGTCGCGTGAACGCCGAGCGCCGGTTCAGTCCAACCGGCGGCTGAGGGTCAGGAGGCGGGCGGTGAACCCCGACGCCTCCAGTTGCTGCTTGGTCGTCCGGTCACCGGGGAGGGCAAGGGCGTCGATGCCGGCGCACCCCCGGTCGGCGCACCAGGCCACGGCGGCGTCCATGAGTGCTGTACCCACCCCCACGCCCCGGGCGCCCGTCTCTACGTAGCAGCAGGCGATCAGGCCATTTGTGACACCTCGGGGCCCCGGGGCCGCTGTGACGGCGAGGAGGCCGACCACAGCTCCCTCGTACTCCCCCACCATGAGCTCGGACCCGTCACCGGGCTGGGTCCAGTCGTCCAGCAGGGTCACGGTGGTGGCGTCTCCGACCAGCGCGGCTCCACCCCGCATGGATTCGGCGGCCACGAGAGCCTGGGAGAGCAGACGCGTGCAGGCTTGTCGGTCCTCGGGGCGGGCTGGTCGGGCCAGCTCCATCGCCGCTACCCGCTCGACTGCTCGTCGAGCAGCTGGCCGGCCCGGTTCAGAATTGTCCGGCGGTTGCGGGTGGAAGCCTCGTAGCGCCGGACGGCGTCGAGCTCCTCAGGACCCAGGCTCTCGAGTCGGCGCACCACCTGTGATGCACTGAGCGTGTCGTAGTCGGCCAGTGCCCGTCCGACGATCGCCGCCGCGGCAGGATCGGGTGCCGGTCGCTCCGGGCCCGGCGGTGGCGGCGGCTCGGCGCTGTCCTCGGCGTCCGCC
The DNA here is from genome assembly GCA_036273055.1 of Acidimicrobiales bacterium. GTDB lineage: Bacteria > Actinomycetota > Acidimicrobiia > Acidimicrobiales > RAAP-2 > Bog-473. The sequence goes on from DATAXG010000027.1 coordinate 46,031, forward strand.
GCTTTCGGCGGCGTGCCGTTGCCCAGCAGCCCCTCCAGACGCGCCGAGAGCTCCCGCTGCTTCTGGTTGACCACGAAGCGACCGACGAAGAGCGCGTTGCCCAGTTGCTGCTCCAGGCGACGTCGCCCTTCGGCGAGCAGCTCGGGGATCTCCTCGACTACCGACACGGCGACACCGATCGGAGCGACGCACACATCGATGGTCCGGCGCAGCGGGCCTTTGTGGGACTGCCCGCCATCGGAGCCACTCCCCTCAGACACAGTCCCGGCAGAGCATCTTCTTTGCGTCCGCCAGTTGGCTCGGGTGCTTGACCAGGAAGCAGGAACGGCAGACGAACTCGTCGGGCTGCTTGGGCAGCACCCGCTCGTTGCCTTCGGTCTTGTCCTCCTGATCGGTCGCTTCCTCGTCCTCGGGCTCGTCCTCGACGACCAGCCGCTCCTTGAGGATCACGTCGAGACTGGCCTCGACGTCCTCGTCCTCGGGCTCCTCTTCCTCCTCCTCCTCGTCGCCGTCACCGGACTTCTCGACCACGGCGGCGGGCGACGGCGTCAAAATCTCGTCGACTTCGGCGGTCTCGGCGTCGTCCTCGTCGTCAACGTCCACGGCGGCGTCGTCATCGTCGTCGTCCTCGAGCGCGCCGCCTTCGAGGTCGTCGACATCGTCGATGTCCACATCGAGGTCGTCGTCTTCTACGGCTTCCGCATCTTCTGTTTCGGGGGCCTCGGCCACCACTTCTTCGGCCTTGGCCTTCTTCTTGGTCGGCATTGTGCCGCGGGAGCATAGACGGTTCGAGAGACCACCCAATCGCTGTGACGAAGATGCCGCACCGGCATCGAGCGGAAGGAATCTGGAGGGAGGGGCGGGAGGGCCCTGGGGTCTTTGGCGCCATCTCACAGGCCTGGAGGGCCAGGCAAGCGACACGTTCTCTACTCGACCCCCAGGGCCAACCTCCGCCTCTCACAGCACATCCCCACCTGCAGCTGTGCGTTCGCGCCCTCGCGCATCCGCAGCGTCCTCAGGGGCGTCGGGGACTGCGACACATTAGGCAAATTGGGGGTGGGGTCGTCAAGGAGAGGGTGGTACCTCCCACCAGGGGGAACGGCGGTAATGCCTGGTCAATGCGTTACGGATTTTTCGGACCGCCGCCGCTCGGCTCGGCGCTCGGATTCGAGGC
>DATAXG010000028.1:0-8855 GCA_036273055.1 Acidimicrobiales bacterium
TGGCCACGCGGTTCACCTTGATGGTGCGCTCTTCGTACTGTGTGTCGACCATGCTCAGAACTCCAGTCCCTCGGCCCGTGCCGCGTCAGCCAGGACGGCGACACGCCCGTGGTACACGAAGCCCCCACGGTCAAAAACCACCTTGGTGATACCGGCCGCCTTGGCCCTCGAGCCAAGGAGCCGCCCGACCGATTCTGCGCCCGTCACGTTACCGCCGCCGCTCTTGCCCAAGGACGCACGCAGATCGGGCTCCACCGACGAGGCGGAGGCCAGGGTGCGACCAGCGGCATCGTCGATGAGCTGGGCCGAGATGTGACGGTTGGACCGGTGCACGGCCAGCCGGGGGCATTCGGCCGTGCCGCTGACCTTGATGCGGACACGGCTGTGACGCCGCAGACGCAGTCGGGTGCGATCGCTCGTACGTGCCATTACTTGGCAGCCTTTCCTGCTTTGCGCAGCACTCGTTCGTTGGCGTAGCGCACACCCTTGCCCTTGTAGGGCTCGGGCTTGCGCAGCTTGCGGATGTCGGCGGCCACCTGGCCCACCTTCTCCTTGTCGATGCCTTTGACGATGATCCGCGTCGGGACGGGCACCTCGAAGGTGATGCCCTCGGGGGCGTCGACGCTCACCGAGTGCGAGAAGCCGAGCGCCAGCTCCAGGGCGCCGGGGCCCTTGGCCGTGGCGCGGTAGCCCACCCCGACGATCTCGAGCTCCTTGGAGAAGCCGTCGGTCACGCCCGAGACCATGTTGGCCACGAGCGAGCGCGAGAGACCGTGCAGGGCACGGTGCCGGCGCTCGTCGTCGGGACGGCTGACGACGAGCGTGTCGCCCTCTTGCGCGACCGTGATGCCCTCGGGCAGCTGGCGCTCGAGGAAGCCTTGGGGGCCCTTGACGCTGACGGTGTCCCCGCTCAGGGTGACGGTGACGCTGGAGGGGACCGTGATGGGAGAGCGTCCGACGCGCGACATCAGGCCTCCCCTCGGGTCAGTGTGGTCACGGTGCTACCAGACATGGCAGAGCACCTCGCCACCGAGGTGCTTGCGACGCGCCTCGCGGTCCGTCAACAACCCCTGACTGGTGGAAACCACGGCCACGCCCATGCCGCCGAGCACGCGCGGCATGCCGTCGGCCCGGGCGTAAATGCGCAGGCCGGGCTTGGACACGCGCTTGATCCCGGCAATGGTGCGGGTGCGGTCGCCCGAGTACTTCAGGGTGATCTCGAGCGTCGATCCCGGCTTGCCCGTGTTCGGCTCGACCGTGTAGCCCGCGATGAAGCCTTCACGCTCGAGGACGTTGGCCAGCGACTCCTTCAACTTGGAGCCGGGCATCTTCACCGTGTCGAACATGGCGGAGTTGGCGTTGCGGATCCGCGTGAGCATGTCCGCGATGGGGTCAGTCATCGTCATGGCGGCCTACCAGCTTGCCTTCGTCACGCCCGGCACCTCGCCCGCGTGCACCATGACGCGCAGGCAGATGCGGCAGAGCCCGAACTTGCGGTAGACGGCCTTCGGCCGTCCACATCGCTGGCACCGGGTATATCCCCGCACCTTGAACTTCGGTGTGCGCTGCTGCTTTTCGATCAGAGCCTTCTTCGCCATGGTGCTACCGGTTCTCCTGTCGGAACGGAAAGCCGAACGCTGCCAGGAACGCCCGCCCTTCCTCGTTGGTCCGTGCGGTCGTGACGATGGTGATGTCCATGCCGCGGGTCGTGTCGATCTTGTCGTAGTCGATCTCGGGGAAGATCAGCTGCTCGGTCACCCCGAACGTGTAGTTGCCGTGGCCGTCGAACGACCGGGGCGACAACCCTCGGAAGTCACGGATACGGGGGATGGCCAGGCTGAGCAGCCGGTCGAAGAACTCCCACGCCCGGTCGCCACGCAAGGTCGCCTTGACCCCGATGGCCTGTCCCTCACGCAGCTTGAAGCCGGCGATGGACTGCTTGGCCCGGGTGACGATCGGCTTCTGGCCGGTGATGGTCTCGAGGTCGCGCTGGGCACCCTCAATGAGCGAGGCCTGTTGCGTGGCGCGGCCGACGCCCATGTTGATGACGATCTTCTCCAGCCGCGGGACCTCCATGACGTTGCCCAGGCCCAGCCCGTCCAACAGGGCGTCCCGGACCTCGGCCAGGTACCGCTCCTTCAGCCGGGGACGCGCCGGCGCGCTCGTCGTACTCACAGCGTCGACCCGCACTTCTTGCAGACGCGGACCTTCTCGCCGTCGTCCTCGATCTTGTAGCCGGCCCTGGTGGGCTTGTCGCAGCTCTTGCAGATGAGCGCCACCGTTGACACGTGCACCGGCATGAACTTGTCGATCACGCCGCCCTGCTGGGTGGCGCGGGTGGGCTTGGCGTGCCGCTTGGCCACGTTGACACCCTCGAGGATGACGCGCTCGCGGCTCGGGATCGCCCGCACCACGTCGGCCTTCTTGCCCTTGTCCTTGCCGGACAGGACGATCACCTGATCTCCCTTGTGGATCTTCATGTCAGAGCACCTCCGGTGCGAGCGACACGATGCGCATGAAGCGCTTGTCGCGCAGCTCGCGGCCGACGGGCCCGAAGATGCGGGTCCCGCGCGGCTGTTGCTGGTCGTTGATGAGAACGGCGGCGTTCTCGTCGAAGCGGATGTAACTGCCGTCGGGACGCCGCTTCTCCTTCTTCGTCCGCACGACGACGCACTTGACGACGTCGCCCTTCTTCACGGCGGCACCGGGAATGGCGTCCTTGACCGTGGCCACGAACACGTCACCGATGCTGGCGTAGCGCCGGCGCGACCCTCCGAGCACCCGGATGCAGAGCACCTCGCGCGCGCCAGAGTTGTCGGCCACCCGGAGCCGGGACTCCTGCTGAATCATCGGGCCCGCTCCACCACTTCGGTCAGGCGCCAGCGCTTGAGCTTGGAGAGCGGCCGGGTCTCCTGCACCCGGACCCGGTCCCCCACCTTGGCGCTGTCCTCGGCGTCGTGCACGTAGAGCTTCTTGGTGCGCTGCACCGTCTTGCCGTACTTGGGGTGGCGCACCCGCTCGACCACCGCCACCACGACAGTGGCGGACATGGCGTCGGACACCACGATGCCCTCGCGAACCTTACGGCGGTTCGCTCGGGGGCCGTCCTCTTCAGGCTCGGTGGCCGGCGCCCCGGCGGTCGCCGGCGCCGCGGCGGTCGCAGGCAGCTCAGTAGCAGCCTCGGCCTCAACGGCGTCAAGGGCCTGGGCGGCATCCTCGGCGGCCGCCACGGCCTCTTCGTTCTCTGGGTTCTCGTCGGCCATCAGGCCTCATCCTCTTCGTCGTCGTCGTCCAGGTGGTCGTGATCGTGGTCGTGCACTTCGTCCGCCCCGGCCTCGGCTTCGGCCGCCGCCTGCCGCAGTGCCGCCTTCTCCTCGCGCTCGGCATCCTCGGCGGCGAGCTTGGCCCGGGCTGCCTCGTGCTCGGCTGCCGTCGGCGCCACGTAGGCGCCCTCGGCTTCGAGGATCTCCCTGCCCCGCAGCACCGTCAGCATGCGAGCCACCTCGCGCTTGACCTGCTTGATGCGCGACGGGTTGTCCAGTTGGCCGGTCGCCAGCTGGAAACGCAGATTGAACAGCTCGCGGCGCGACTCGCCCAGCCGGGAAGCCAGCTCGTCTCCGTCCAGCATCGCAAGATCAGAAGCGGCCGGCATCAGATCGCCACCTCGGCGTGGCCGTGGGTACCCGGACGCACGACGAAGCGCGCCTTGAACGGCAGCTTCTGAATGGCGCGCTCCATGGCGGCACGGGCGAGTTCCTCGTCGACACCGGCCAGCTCGAACAGGACGCGGCCGGGGTGCACGACGGCGACCCACAGCTCGGGGTTGCCCTTGCCTGATCCCATGCGGGTCTCGGCAGGCTTCTGGGTGACGGGCTTGTCCGGGAAGACCCGGATCCACACCTTCCCACCACGCTTCACATGACGGGTCATGGCAATACGGGCCGCCTCGATCTGACGTGCCGTGAGCCAGCCCGGCTCCATGGCCTGAATCCCGAAGTCGCCGAATGCAACGGACGTGCCGCCCTTGGCCTGACCCGAGAGCCGTCCCCGCTGCGTCTTGCGGTGCTTGACCTTCTTGGGCATCAACATGTCAGTCCGACTCCTTGCGGAAGTGCGGGGTCTCATGCTGCTGATGGCGGTTCTGGCGCTCCATTTCCTCGTCCTGGGTCAGCTGGCGCTCCAGGTCGTCAGGCTCCGTCGGCTGGGGCAGCAGGTCGGCCGGGGGCGTTTCCGCGTCCTCGTCCGCCTCCACTTCCACTTCCACTTCCACTTCCACCGCCGGCACGGCAGGAGCTGCGTCGGTCGTACCAGTGGCCTCGGCGACGGTCTCCTCCAACGGAGCCTCCGCCTCGACAGTCTCTTCCTCGACCTCGCCTGCGCCGTCCTCGTCGGCGGGGAACGCTTCGGCGCGGCGGCGGCCACCGCCGGCGGTGATGAGACGGCGCGGGCCGCCCTGCCCCGAGGTCTCACCGACCGCCATGGCGGCCTCGCGGGTGATCTTGTCCTCGATCGAGACCTTGTAGGGAAGGATGTCGCCCTTGTAGATCCACACCTTCACCCCGACGCGGCCCGACGTAGTGCGCGCCTCGCGGAAGCCGTAGTCGATGTCCGCTCGCAACGTGTGCAGGGGAACCCGGCCCTCGCGGTACTGCTCCTTGCGGGACATCTCCGAGCCGCCGAGACGGCCCGAGCACTGCACCTTGATGCCTTGCGCGCCGGCCTTCTGCACGGTCTGGATGGCACGCTTCATGGCGCGGCGGAACGCGACCCGGCGCACGAGCTGGTCGCAGATGCCCTGGGCAATCAGGGCGGCGTCGAGCTCGGGCTGCTTGATCTCCTGGATGTTGAGCTGAATCCGGTTCTGCAATCCGGTGAGCTCCTCGAGGTGCTTCTTGAGCCGATCTGCCTCGGCGCCGCGGCGGCCGATGACGATGCCCGGGCGAGCGGTGTGGATGTCGACACGGAGGCGGTCACGCGTGCGCTCCACCTCAATGCGACTGACGGCCGCAGCCTCGAGCTGACGCATCAGGTAGTCGCGGATCTTCCAGTCCTCGACCACGAACTCGCGGTAATTGCGCTCCTCGAACCAACGGGACTTCCAGTCCGTCGTGATCCCGAGCCGGAAGCCGTAAGGGTTGACCTTCTGGCCCATCTACTCGTCCTCGCTGTTCTCGTTGTCGTCGGCCTCGGCCGACTCTTCGGCGGCCGAATCCTCGACGTCGTCGACCGTGTCCGCCTCGGTCACCTCGGGCTCTGCATCAGCCACCGCCGACTCGGCCAGGGCCTGGTCGGTGATGTCCTCGTCGTCCTCTCCGGCTTCCGCAGCAGCGGCCTTCTCGGCCTCGGCCGTCGCCTGCGCAGCCCGGCGCCGCGACAGGCGACCGGACAGGTCGGCCCGGCGCCGCGAGGCGTCGACCCGACGGGACCGGTTGGCGCTGACCGCCTCCATACGCTTGCGGCGCAACTCGAGCTTGTCGGCTGGGAGCCGGCTCACGATGATCGTGATGTGACAGGTCCGCTTGCGGATCCGGGTGGCCCGGCCGCGGGCCCGGGGGCGCCAGCGCTTCATGGTGGCACCCTCGTCGGCGTAGCAGGCCGAGACGTACAGCTCCTCGGGGTTCTGCTGGTCGTTGTGGGCCGCGTTGGCCACGGCCGACTGCAGTACCTTGCCGATGACCTCGGCCGCCTCGCGCTCTGTGCCGGCCAGGATCTCGGCGGCGCGTTGCACGTCCTCGCCGCGGATCAGGTCGAGGACCTGGCGCGCCTTGGAGGCGGACATCCCGCTGTGGCGGTGGACCGCCCGAGTCCCGGGGCGCTCGTTCGTCTTGGTCGCCGTCATCGGCGGGCTCCCCGCTCCTGTCCGGCGTGGTAGCGGAACGTGCGCGTGGGTGCGAACTCGCCCAGCTTGTGACCGACCATCGACTCGGTCACGTAGACCGGCACGTGGCGGCGGCCGTCGTGCACGGCGATGGTGTGCCCGACCATGTCGGGGATGATGGTGGAGCGACGCGACCAGGTCTTGATGACCTTCTTGTCGCCACTCGAGTTCAAGACGTCGACCTTCTTGAGCAGATGGTCGTCGACGAAAGGTCCCTTCTTCAGGCTACGCGGCATGCTTCCTCAACCCCTCGTCTACCGCCGCGCGCCGCGGGTACGGCGCCGGCGCACGATCATCGAATTGGACTTCTTGTTGCGGGCCCGGGTGCGGCCCTCGGGCTTGCCCCAGGGCGACACGGGATGGCGGCCACCGGAGGACTTGCCCTCGCCACCACCCAACGGGTGGTCGACGGGGTTCATGGCGACACCGCGTGTCTGCGGGCGCTTGCCCTTCCAGCGGTTGCGGCCCGCCTTGCCGATCTTGACCAGCTCGGCTTCAGAGTTCCCGACCACACCGAGGGTGCCCCGGCAGTCGATGGAGACGCGGCGCATTTCGGTGGAGGGCAGCCGCAGGGTGGCGAAGACGCCTTCCTTGGCGACGAGCTGCACGCTCATGCCGGCGCCGCGGGCCATTTTGCCGCCACCGCCGGGACGGAGCTCGACGTTGTGGATGGTCGAACCGACCGGGATGTAGCGCAGCGGCAGGGCGTTGCCGGGCCTGATGTCCGCACCTTGGCCGCTCTGGAGCTTGTCGCCCACCTTCACACCGGCCGGGGCCAGGATGTAGCGCTTCTCGCCGTCCACGTAGTGCAGGAGGGCGATGCGGGCGTTGCGGTTGGGGTCGTACTCGATGGACGCCACCTTGGCCGGGATCCCGTCCTTGTTGCGCCGGAAATCGATGACCCGGTACTGCTGCTTGTGGCCACCACCACGGTGGCGAGCCGTCTTGCGGCCGTGGTTGTTGCGCCCGCCGGTCTGCGGCTTGGGCGCCAGCAACGACTTCTCGGGCTTGTCGCGAGTGATCTCGGAGAAGTCCGAGACGGTCTGGAAGCGCCGTCCGGGGCTGGTGGGTTTACGGGAGCGAAGTGGCATAGCGGGTCCCTGATCAGCGCTCGAAGAGGTCGATGGAGTCGTCGGGGTGGAGCGTCACGATGGCGCGCTTGGTGTCGGGCCGCTTGCCCTTCACGTTGGTGCGCCGGTTGCGCGTCGCCTTCCCCTTGCGGTTCAGCGTGTTGACCTTGGTCACGCGCACGCTGAAGGCCTGCTCCACAGCGTGACGGACCTCGATCTTGGTGGCCCGGGGGTCCACGATGAAGACGTAGACGCTCTGGTCCATGAGCGAGTAGCTCTTCTCGGAGACGACCGGGCGGATCAGCACGGACATGGCGTCACGCATCGGTGTCGGCCTCCTCGTCAGTCGTCGCGTCGGCGACGTCGGGCTTGATGGCCTTGGTCGCCTTCGTCGCCTTGGAGGCCTTCGTCGCCTTCACCGGCTGCTCGGTCTTGGCCGGGGGCTCAGGCGCCTCTTCGACCACGTGCGTCCCGGAGAAGTCCGAGGGGGCGTTGGGCAACGTGGCGTCGGAGAAGACGAGCCAGTCGGCGCGGATCACGTCGTGGGCCGAGAGCTCGCCGAAGGTCGTGGTCCGCACCTGGGGCAGGTTGGCGAAGGAGCGCTCGACGTCGAGCTCGTCTTGGCCGAGCACGACCAGCACCGAGCCGTTCAGCTTGAGCTTGCGCACGATGGTGGCGGCATCCTTGGTCTTCGGCGCCGTCAGCTTCCAGTCGTCGACGACGACGATCTGCCCGATGTCGGCCCGGTCGCTCAGCGCCGAGAGCAGCGCCAGGCGCACCATCTTGCGAGGGGTCCGCTGCGCGTAGCTGCGCGGCTTCGGCCCGAGGGCCACCCCGCCGCCGATCATGGACGGCGAGCGGCTCGAGCCCTGGCGGGCCCGGCCGGTCCCCTTCTGGCGGAACGGCTTGGCACCACCGCCGCGTACCTCGGCCCTGGTCTTGGTCGACTGCGTGCCGGCGCGGGCGGCGGCCAGCTGGGCCGTCACGACCTGGTGCAGCACGGCGCGGTTGGGTTCCAGACCGAAGACGGTCGGCTCCAGGTCCACCGTGCCCAGGTCGTGCCCCACCGCGTTGCGGTGTGGTGCGGTGCGGGTGACGGGAGCGGGTCGCTCCTTGCGCATCGAGTGGCGCAGCACCGTGCCCGTCCGCTCCGAAGCGGAGTCGGTGGCGGTGGTCGTCATCGCGACCTCCCGGCCTTGGTCGGCGCCTTGACGGAGTTGCGCAGCACCACGACGCTGCCCCTGGCCCCGGGCACGGCGCCCTTGACCAGGACCAGCTCGCGCTCTGCGTCAGCGGACACGACCTCGAGGTTCAGGGCCGTCACCTGCGTGCCGCCCATCTGGCCGGCCATGCGGGTGCCCTTGAAGACACGGGACGGCGTGGCGCACGCACCGATGGCGCCGGGCACGCGGTGACTGCGGTGGTTACCGTGCGACGCGCCCTGGCCCTTGAAGTTGTGGCGCTTCATGCCGCCGGCGAAGCCCTTGCCCTTGCTCACCGCAATGGCGTCCACCCGCTCGCCCGCTTCCCACAGGTCGGCGGCCAGCTCCTGGCCCACCGTGTAGTCGGCCACGTCATCGAGCCGGAGCTCCACCAGCGCCCGGCCGGGGTTGACGCCGGCCTTGGCGTAGTGCCCGAGCTGGGGCTTGGTCAGGGTGGAGTTGCGCCGGAAGCCCCAGGTCACCTGCAGTGCGGCATATCCGTCGGTCTCGGGCGTCTTCACCTGGACCACGCGCACGGGCGCGACCTTCAGGACCGTCACCGGCACGGCGCGGTTCTGGTCGTCCCAGACTTGGGTCATGCCGACTTTCTCGCCGACGATCGCCTTGCTTGCCACGTACGTCTCTTTCTCCCTGCGCCGTCCGAGTTTCCTGGGCGCATGCCAACGCTCCGCCCGGGAGACCCGA
>DATAXG010000029.1:0-17025 GCA_036273055.1 Acidimicrobiales bacterium
CAAGCGGGCCGGCCGCGGGTTCGCGAACTTCGATCACTACCGGCTAAGGGTCCTCCTTCACGCGGGCGGCGTCACCTGGCCCAGTCCCATCCGGCCTCCGAGGATCGGGTCACTCTCTCCCCACTGAAACCGGAAGAGCCCGATGACCGAGATCCCGGCCGAGAAGCGCAGCCCCGTCAGGATGGACGGCATGGCGAGCGGCACCACGACCTGACGCACCAGGCGCCGGCCACGCAGCCCGAAGCTGCGTGCCGCCTCGACGACGCGGCGGTCCACGTTGCGCACGCCGTTGGAGGTGTTGAGGTACATGGGGAAGAGGGTGGCCAGTCCGATGAGGAGCACCTTGGCCGCCTCGCCGATGCCGAACCAAATGATGAAGAGGAAGATGACGGCGGGGTAGGGGACCATGCGAAGCATCTGGAGCGGCGCATCGAGCAGTTCCTCACCGAGCCGGGTCAGGCCGACCACAATGCCAAGGATCAGTCCGACCCCGGCGCCGAGCGCGAGGCCCAGCACGGCCCGTCGCACCGAGACGCCGATGTCGCCGACCAGATCCTGGTGGCGCAACAGGTCCGTGAACGCGTCCCATGTCGCCGCCGGCGTCGACAGCGTGGTCGGTGGGATCGCCTTCGTCGCCGTGAGGAGCCACCAGGCCACGAAGATGGAGATCGGGATGAGCAGCCGCAGCAGGATGGCGCGGTGACGGCGCCGCGGCCTGGCGGTGGCGACGGGGAGGCGGACGAGTCCGTCGTCGGGCTGGTCCGGTTGGTCCGGTGGCACCCGGTCCGTCGCCGGTGATGCCGTCCCGGGAAGCGGCGGCGTGGCCAGTTGCGTCACGGCCGGAGCCCGGCGGCGTGTGCCACTGCCTTGTTGAAGGGAAGATCGAAGATGCCCTGCACCGACAGATGGGACGGGATCAGGCCCAGTTTCTGGAAGGCGTTGGCCTCGTCCTGCTGGTAGTTGATGAGGGCCGGCGTGATCGGCGTGCCCTTGGACACGGCCGAGGCCACCGCCTGCTTGGCCACGGCCGGTGGCACGCCGTACGTCTTGGCGTAGGTGGCCGCGGCCAGGCCGGGATTCTTGGCCAGCGTCGCCTCTGCTTTGTAGAAGCGCCCGATGAAGTCGGTGAGCGCTGCCGCCTTCTGCGGGTCGGCCAGCGCGGCGGTGCTGGCGGTGAGGTAGCCGATGGTCTGGAGGAGGCCGGCCGCGCTGGCGATCTGGCGCACCTTGCCGCTCGCCTGATCGAGCGCGGTCAGGGGCTGCACCACCACTGCGGCGTCCACCTGGCCGTTGGTCACCGCCGTGGACGCCGTCGTCAGCGTGAGGTTGTCGACGTGCACCGCGCCGTAGGGCACGTGGGCCGCGGCGAGGGCCTGCACGAGGTAGTACTGCTCGATCGTGCCCTCCTGCACGGCCACGGTGTGCCCGCGCAGCTGCGCCACGGTCTTTATGGGCGAGTCGGTCGGGACCATGATGGAGTAGGGGGACGTCTTCGGGTTGGTGCCCTCCGTCGCGGCGACGACCTTGACCGGATCGCCGGCCGACTGGGCGAAGATGGTCGGCGTCTCCGCCATGTCCCCGATGTCGACCGAGCCGCCCGTCTCGGCCGCGATGACCGGCGGGCCGCCGATGAAGTTGGTCCAGTTGACGGTGTAGGCCGCGCCCTTGAGCGCGTCGGTGGCGGCGAAGATCGTCTGGAACTCCTTCAGCTGGTCGCCGAAGGTGATGGTGACGCCGGCCAGCGACGCCGTCTTCGTCGTCGGCTTGGTCCGCGCGCCAGCGGTCGTCGCAGTCGCGGTGATCACGGTTGCGCCCAGGGCAAGGCCGGCCGCGAGCGCCGCCACGCTGACGCAGCGCCGGGCGCGGCGGGCGACGCGAGTCGGATGGGTCGGGGCGCGCTGGGGCGTCGGGGACACGGGCGATTCCTTTCGGGATCCGCCGCCGGCGGCGGGGACGGGTGGTGGTCGGTGGTGAAGCGAAAAAGAAGGCGGGGCCGGCCGAGGTCAGTGAGGGCGATCACCGCGGATCGTCACGCGCTGAATGACCCGGTGCGCGCTGCCATAGTCGTGAATGGCGTAGTGCATGGTCGTCCGGTTGTCCCAGAAGCCGAGGTCGCCTTCCTCCCAGCGGTACCGCACCACGTACTCGGGCTTCGTCATGTGCCGGTACAGGAACTGCAGGATGGCATCACTCTCACGCGCCGTGAGGCCCGTGATCCTCTTGGTGAAGCCCGGATTCACGAAGAGGTTGCGTCGTCCTGTCTCGGGGTGGGTGCGCACGACCGGGTGCTCGACCTGGACGAGCTCGGTGAAGGATTCGCCGTCCCACTCGCCCTTGCCGACGGCGGCGAGCACGTTGCTGAAGCTGCGGTTGCCGTCGTGGACCGCGGTCAGCCCGTCGACGAACTGGCGGAGGGCCGGCGAGAGCCCTTCGTAGGCGGCCTGGGTGTCGGCCCAGAGGGTGTCGCCGCCGGCGGCGGGGATCACGATGGCGTTGAGGATGGAGCCGAGCGGCGGCGTCTCCACGAATGTGACGTCGGTGTGCCAGTTCTCCCGGTCGTCGTACTCGGAGCCGGTACCGCCCACGAGGGCTCGGGCCTTCGTGTAGTCGATCTCGAAGACCTCCTTGTGCTCCTCGAGCCCGGGGATGACGGGGTGGGCCACCGTGACGTCGCCGAACTGGGCCGCGAAGGCCTTGTGCTCGTCGGGGGACAGGTGTTGGCCGGGGAAGAAGATGACCTTGTAGTCGAGGAGGGCCTGGCGGACGGCGCCCAGCGTCTCGGGATCGAGGGTGAGGTGCAGGTCGATGCTGCGGATCTCGGCGCCGATGGTGCCCGACAGGGGGGCGATGTCGAGCTGAACGTCGGTCACGGTGGTCATGGGATGCCTCTCGGGGATCAGGGGGTGGATGGGTCGGTGGCTAATCCTGACTAAATCAATCGGAATTGTCAAGTAGACACCCGGACCCCGCTGTCACACCGGATCCGTAGGGTGTGGCCATGTGCGAACAGCTGTTCGACGTAATGGTTGACAGCGAACAGGTGTTCGTGATCCAATCTTCAGGGAAGCGAACAGGTGTTCGGAAGAGGGAGACGCCATGACGGTCGCATATGAGCTCGATTTCGAGACGTACCGCCCCCGGCTGTACGTCGTGCCCGACCAGCCGGCGCGGACCGCACCTTCCCCCCGGGTGGTCCGCCGCCGGGTGGTCCTCGGCATCGTGGTGGCGCTCCTCCTGGTGCTGCTCGCCCTGCCGATCCGCGCCTTCGGCGGAAGCACCCTGGCCCAGGCTGCGCCGGCCCAGGGTCAGGAGTACATCGTCAAGGCGGGCGACACGTTGGCCTCCATCGCCAACCGGGCCGACCCCGGCCACGCCGCCTCTCTCGTCGGGCAGCTCGCCCGCGAGACCGGCACCGGCTCGGTCGTGCCGGGGGAGCACATCTTCATTCCCTGACTATCGTCGGCGGTGTGCGGTGTCCCTGGTGCGGTGTCGATGACGACCGCGTGGTGGATTCACGCCAGGCCGAGGAGGGCGGCGCCATCCGCCGCCGCCGTGAGTGCCTCGGTTGCGAGCGCCGCTTCACAACGTTCGAGCGGGTCGAAGAGGTCCCGCTGTGGGTGGTGAAACGGACCGGTCTGCGGGAGCCATTCGACCGGGCCAAGGTCGTCGAAGGCGTCCGCTCGGCCACCAAGAACCGTCCCGTCACCGTCGACCAGATGGAGGAGTTGGCCCAGGCCGTGGAGGACGCGTTGCGGGCCGAGACGACGGAGCCCACCAGCCAGCAGGTCGGGGTGGCGGTCCTGGAGCGTCTGCAGAGCCTCGACGACGTGGCCTACCTCCGCTTCGCCAGCGTTTACAAGGGTTTCGAGGAGGCGGGGGACTTCCAGCGTGAGGTGGGGTTGTTGACCAAGACGACGGAGCCGAAGCGGAAGTGATGGAGGAGACGCCCGGCACCGTCCTGGCCGTCTACGCCCATCCCGACGATGCCGACGTGGCCTGCGGCGGCACCTTGGCCCGCTGGGCCAAGGCCGGCAGCGCCGTCCACCTGATCGTGTGCACGGACGGTGGCAAGGGGACGACCGACCCCACCGTCGAGCCGGAGCAGCTGGCCGTGGCACGTGCCGCCGAGCTCGAGTCGTCGTCCGCGCTCATCGGACTGTCCAGCGTCGAGAACCTGGGCTTCCCCGACGGCGAGCTCACCGACTCCGATGACTTCCGGCGCACCCTGGTGCAGCGGGTGCGCGCGTTGCGCCCTGACGTCGTCTGCGGCCATGACCCGACCGCCGTTTTCTTCGGGCGGGACTACTTCAACCACCGGGACCACAGGATCGCCGGATCCGCCCTGCTCGATGCGGTGGCTCCGGCGGCTGCGCTCCCGCACTACTTCCCCGATGCCGGACCGCCCCATCAGGTGGCCAGCGTGCTCCTGTCGGCGACGCTCGAGCCCGACGAGTGGATCGATATCACGGACACGATTGAGACCAAGGCATCGGCGGTCGAGTGCCATCGGACGCAGTTCGCCGGCCAGGACGGGTGGGCCGGCGAGGCGGTTCGGGGGCGTGCGGCCGAGGAGGGCCGACGGGCCGGCGTCACCTACGCCGAGGGGTTCCGCCGGTTGACCCTCGGTGGGTGAGCGGCCGACCCTCCCGACCATCCTGCACATCGACATGGACGCGTTCTTCGCGTCGGTCGAGGTGCTCGACGACCCCTCGCTGGCCGGCAAGCCGGTGATCGTGGGTGGGGCCGGGGCGCGCGGTGTCGTGGCCTCGTGCACGTACGAGGCGCGCGCCTACGGGGTGCATTCCGCCATGCCTTCGGTGCGGGCCCGCCAGCTCTGCCCCGAGGCGATCTTCCTGTCGGGCCGCCACAGCCGCTACAGCGAGGTGAGCGCGCAACTGCACAAAGTCCTCGCGGACGTCACGCCCATGGTCGAGCCGATCGGCCTCGACGAGGCATTCATGGACGTGGCCGGCGCGGTGCGGCTGCTCGGGCCGCCGGCCGAGATCGCGCAGAGCCTGAGGCGCCGAGTGCACGACCAGCTGCACCTGGAATGCGCCGTCGGCATCGGCCGCTCCAAGATGATCGCCAAGCTCGCCTCCCGGGCGGCCAAGCCGCGGGCCAGCCGGAGGGGGCTCGAGGCGGGGCCGGGCGTGTTCCTGGTGGAGCCCGCCGACGAGCTCGCGTTCCTGCACGGGCACGTCGTCGAGGCGCTGTGGGGGGTCGGCCCGGCCACGGCGAAGCGCCTGCACGATCTGGGCGTGCGGACGGTGGGCGATCTGGCGGCGCTGCCGATCGACACCGTGGTGCGCCGGCTGGGCAGGGCGAGCGGCGCCCATCTGGCGGCCCTGTCGCGGGGCGAGGATCCCGATCCGGTCAATCCGAACCGCCCCAACAAGTCGATCGGGCACGAGGAGACCTTCAGCGAGGACCTGGTCGACCCGCACGAGCTCGAGCGCCACGTGTTGCGCATGGCCGAATCGGTGGCGACCATGCTGCGCGGCGCCTCGAGCTCGGCCCGGACGATCACGGTCAAGATCAAGTTCAAGGACCTGTCCCTGCAGTCGCGCTCGCACACCATGGAACGGCCCATCGCCACCGGCGGCGCCATCGGGCAGGTGGCGGCCGCGCTGCTCGCCGGCGTCGACCCGGGCGAGGGGATCCGCCTCCTCGGCGTCAGCGCATCCGGGCTGGCGGCCGGCGGGGTGGACCAGCTCTCCTTCGACCTGGGGGACGGGCTGTCCGACGACAATCAGAGCGCCACGGCACGCGAGCAGTCCTGGCAGGACGCGACGGCCGCGGTGGACGCCATCCGCGACCGCTTCGGGCGCAGCGCGGTGGGGGCGGCCTCCATGGTGACCGAGGACGGCGTGCAGGTGCCGGCCCGGCGCGACGCGCCGTGGGGGCCGGACGACTGAGCGGCCTCATCTTTGTGCGATGACTTCACCCTGGCATCTGGCCGTCGGGTACGACCGGGCGGAGGATCGGGGGACCGTGGGTTCCTGAGCGTCCGAGTCCCGTCATGCCCTTGCCGCCCGCCCGGGGGATGGCTCTGACGCCCGGTCCGCTCGAGGTTGTGGCACCCGGCGACATCAGGGCCGAGGCCACCAGCGGATCCAGTATCCGTGCGGATGGGTGTCGGCCAGCCGCACGGCTGTGCCTCCGTCGGGACCCACATGCACCAGAGCGGTGGCGAGATCAGGGCCCGTGCGGGGCACCGGCGACGGAGGGGTGGGAAGCCCCGGCGTCTCGTAGGGGCTCTCCGCGTAGAGGTAGTGGACCGGTCGGCGCGTGTCGAGAGCGCCGATGTGCTCGGCGAGGGCTTGTTGCTCGTCCTCGGTGAGGTAGGCGGCCACCCAGGAGTGGAACACCACCAAAGGCCCGGCGCCGGGCATGGCGGCGACGACCCGGGGGAGGTCAATGAGCATGTCACCGCGCTCGAGGCGTGGGGGGTGGGCCGAGGCCCGCACGTTGGCCAGGGCAGCACGCAGGCGCCCGAAGCGCGCCAGGTTGTCGGGCCACAGGCAGGCCAGCAGCCACCGGGCCGCGTCGTCGGAGGACGGGTCGACCGGGGCGAGATCGAGACCCACGCGCTCGGCTATGCGTGGCAGCCGGAGCTCGGGCAGCCACTGCAGCTCGCCCCGGACCGCGCACTCGAGCACGACGGCCGAACCCGACGCCCCTGCAGTGCGCAGCGCACCGTCCTCGGTGCGATACGTGTAGGCGTAGTCGTCGAAGAGCAGATTGAGGCCGGCCGAGGTGCCGAGATCGAGGAGGGACAGCGGTTCCTCCCACCCGTACTGGGCCGCCACGTGACAGAGGCCGGGCAGCAGACTGGAGCAGCGCCCCACCTCGTTGGTCTGGGTCGAGTGGGTGGCGATCAGTCTTTCCAGCTCGGCGCGGTGGGTCCGACAGAAGTCGGTGAACGCCGCGGCGACGTCCCCTCTCGGCGGATCGCCGACGGGCCGGCCGCGCACGAGGCGCACCGTGTCGTAGAAGTCGGCCAAGGGATGCTCGCTGCCCGAGAGGAGGAGGAAATGCACGGCGGCCAGCAGGAGGAGCGGGCGCCGCTGCATGAGCGGCGCCCCATCGAGGAGCGAGAGGACCTCGTTGTCGTCGGCGATGGCACGGCTGACGGTCGCGTAGGTGGTGCCGCCGTCCCGCTGGACCGTGTCGGCGAACGCACGGAAGTGCTCGCCCTGCGGCTGATCCCCGTGCACGCCGCGGCTAGAAGCTGGCGGGGAGCAGCGGGCTGACAGCCCCGAAGAAGAACCAGAGGAGCACGAGGGTGCCCACGGCACCGAACCCGTAGATCAGCCAGCGCCGGCGTCGGAAGCGCCAGGCCGCCAGGAAGATGCCGGTGATGACCAGCGCGGTGACGAAGCCCCAGAACAAGGCGTCGGTCAGCGACACGTCGGAGTTGCCGGCCAGGCTCTGGCTCTTGGGGTCTGCGTGCAGCTTGGGCTCCGCGGGCAGGCCCGAGTTCTGGAAGAGCTGGGAGTGGGCCAGCGTGGCCTGCACCACGAGGCGGGTCGTGGCGCTGAAGCGAGGATTGCACGTGGTGAGCGTCAACTGGTTGGCGATGACGTTGTCCACCACGGTGGTGTCGCTGGGGGAGACCACGAAGCTCTTCGTGGCGTCGTAGACGAAGATCCCCTGCAGCGTGGTGAGCACGATCGGGTCGCCGACCTTGACCGAATCGAGGTTGTAGAAGGGGTGGCCGTAGGTCGTGCGGTGACCGGCGATGGAGGCGTTGCCGACCTGGCCGGGGAGCGGCGTGCCGGTGTAGTGCCCGGGTCCTTTGCGCAGGTCGGGTGTGTTCGTGCCCTCGACGACCACCTGGTTGATGCCGATGACCGGAATCCGGATGTCACCGACGGGCTGTCCCTCGGCTGGCGCCGCCGTGGTGGGTGCCGCCACCGGGGGCCCTGTCGGCAGCTTGTCGAGTGCGGCCTCCTGGGCCAGTGCGCGTTTGATGGCGTCGTTGCTCGTCTCCTGCTGGAGCTGGGTGCGCAGTCCCGACTGGATGTGGGCCTCCTGCACCGATGTGCCCCAGATCTGGTACGCGGTGAACAGGAGCAGCAGGACTCCCAGCCCGATGAGGACCCGTCCGAAAATGTCGACGACCCGCCGTAACGTTGACATCACTGCAAGATTAGAGCGAACCGAGGCCCTGCCTCGTTCACCCCGCTCCTACGCCTGGACGGTGACCAGCGTCCCCAGTGGCGTCAACGGGAAGACAACTTGCGCGTTGGCGACGGGCATCTCGACACAGCCGTCACTCTGCGGGAAGCCGTAGCGCGACCGGACGAAGCCGTGCAGTGCGTCACCGCCGTGGAAGTAGCTCACCCACTGAATGCCGGGATCGCTGTAGTGGGAGCCGTCGGGGTTGGTGCCGGTCATGGTGGTCACCGTGTAACGGGCGTAGACGGGCCAGGTCCCGTTCTCCGTGCTGGCCCCGGCGACTCCGGTGTTGACGGGGGTGCTGTAAACCGGCGCGCCATCCTTGTAGACGGTCGCCGTCTCGGGGAGCGACTGGCTGACGAGGACGTAGTCCCATGACAGCGCGTCGCCCTTCCCGCTCTGCACGTCAGCCAGGAGATCGGTCCAGACCTGCGGGCCGGCCAGGCCGTCGGTCTTCAAGCCGTTCTGGGATTCGAAGTTCATCACGGCGCCCTGGGTGATCACATTGTTGGTCCCAGGCGTCCACAGCGTCTCGAGCGCGAGCGGCTGGTTCGGCCAGCGCCAGGTGAACGACCCCACCTGGTCGTTGCCTTCCTGGGTCGGGGAGGTCAGAGGCGACGCCGGCGTGAAGGTCAACGGGAGGTACCCGAGCTCGGCCAGCAGCTGTTGGAGGCGCAGGGTGGATCCCGGTGCAACGGAGAACTGCGAGGTGACCGACTGCGCCAGATGTTGGCCCTCGGAGCCGACGACGCCAGACGACCCGCCGGGTACCGTGACCGTCTCTGTGGCGCCGGGCACCAACGGCCCGCTCGCCTGGTACTCGAGCAACGATGGCGACAACACGGCCCAGGAACCGGCGACCGGCGGGTTGAGTGTCGGCATGGGGCTGCCGGGGGCGAGGTCAGTGGAGAACTGGACCGTCACGGTGGATCCCGCCGCGACGTCGGACCCGGTGGGCGACAGGGAATCGACAGTCAGCGCGGGCGGCGGGGCGGACGGCGTGGCGGCGGCCTGGTTGCTGTGCAGCCGGTCGACTGCCACGAACCCTCCGGCGGCAAGAGCGAGCACGACGACGCAGACGACGGCAATCACCCACCGACGGGGACCGCTCCGAGTGCGTACGTGTTCGCCAGACATAGCAGCGGGCATTCTACCGGGGAAAAGGGAGCCCTAAAGTCCCAATTCGGCCTCAATTTGCTGGGTGATTTCTGAGAGCCGACTGGCATCGGTCA
Source organism: Acidimicrobiales bacterium (assembly GCA_036273055.1). Classification (GTDB taxonomy): domain Bacteria; phylum Actinomycetota; class Acidimicrobiia; order Acidimicrobiales; family RAAP-2; genus Bog-473. The sequence continues at coordinate 9,414 of DATAXG010000029.1, forward strand.
CCTTCGATCCTCCGGACTCCCGGACGTAGAAGGCGTCGACGACCATTTCTCCGAGTGTCGAGACCCGAGCCGAGACGACATCGAGGCCGGCGTCGAAGAGGGCCTGGGTGATGCGGTGCAGCAGGCCGATTTCGTCAGGAGCCCGGATCTCCAGCACGGTGGCGGTCTCGGACGCCTCGTTGTCGATCCTGACGTCGCTGCCGGGCAGGTGGGCGGCGGAGCCGCGCCGGAGCGGGTAGATGCGCTCGCGCTCGGAGAGCCGCTCGCCGAGCGTGAGCCGGTCAGAGAGCACGGCGGCCAGGTCCTCGCGCAGCTTGGCCGTGTCGGGCCACGTCCCGCGGGCCACCTCGACGGTGAACTCCTCGACCGCTATCCCGTCCTGGCCGCTGATGTTGGCGGCGCGCACGTCCATGCCATTGAGGGCCAGCGCCCCGGCGACAGAGGAGAACAGACCGGGCCTGTCCGGCGCGGCCACGATGACCCGGGGGGGCTCGAGTGACACCGACGGTAGGCCGGTGCCACGCACCTCGGCCATCAGCTCCCGGTTCGAGGCCAGGATGCGGTCGGGCGCGGCCGGCTCCCTCTCGCCCTGGAGCACGCGGTCGGTGCGCTCGACGAGGTCCGCCACGAGGCCGGCCTTCCATGCGCCCCAGGCGGACGGTCCGGTCGCCCTGCTGTCGGCTTCGGTGAGGGCGGCGAGCAGGTGCAGGGTCAGCCGGTTGCCAGCGGCTTCGGCCACTCGGGCGATGGTCGTCGGATCATCGAGGTCACGTCGGGTCGCGGTGTCGGGCAGCAGGAGATGATGGCGCACGAGGTCGACCAGGACGGCGACATCGTCATCGTCGAATCCCATACGCCGGGCGATGCGCTCGACCACCTCGATGCCGACCGTCGTGTGATCGCCCGGGAAGCCCTTGCCGATGTCGTGCAGGAGGGTCCCGACGAGAAGGAGGTCCGGTCGCTCGACCGTGTCGGTGAGTCCCGCCGCGAGCGCGGCGGCTTCCAGGAGGTGACGGTCGACCGTGTACGTGTGGTAGGCGTTGCGCTGGGGTTTGTTGCGCACGGCGGCCCATTCGGGGATCAAGCGGACGAGCAGGCCGTGTTGGTCGAGCGACTCGATCTTGTCGATGGCGGGCCGCCCGAGGCCGAGCAGGTCGACGAAGGCGGCGCGTGTCTCGTCCGACCAGGGGCTGCCGGGCGGCGGCATGCGGTCGGCCAGGCGGTGCAGCGACGCCTTGGCGATCGGGCGGTCCGCCCTGGCGGCGGTGGCGGCGAGGCGCAGCGAAAGCGAAGGATCGGTGGACACCGGGGCGAGGGGTGTCAATGCGATCTCCCCGTCGACTTCAGTCATGTCGGGCCCGAGATCGGCTGGCGCCAGGTCGGTCGCACGGTTGGGCGCGCTGCGGCGGAAGCGCCGTTTCGGCTCGGGGCTGGGATCCCACAGGCGGCGGCGGCGCCAGGCGTCGTCGCTGACCCAGGCGATCTGTCGGCCTGCCGTCGAGACGGCCAGCATCAGGGCGTCGGCGTCGGCGAACCCGAGCACCTCCGCCACTTGATCCTGGTCCTGCAGGAGGAGCTTGTCGTGCTCCCGTCGGGCCAGCCGGTGGAGCTCCACCCGGATGTCGGTCAGGAGCGCGGTGGCGCTCCCGATGGACTCGAGGTCGGCGTATTCGGCCAGCAGGGGCGCGAAGGCCGAGATGGCGCGCAGCACGCTGACGTCGCGCAGCCCGCCGTGGCTCTCCTTGAGATCGGGCTCCAGGAGGAACGCCACGTCACCGGCGATGGCACGCCGCTCCGCCATCTGCCGTTCGAGCACGGGCAGGTACTGGGCGCCCAGCCGGCCGCGCCAGGCGGCGCGAGCCTTGTCGAGAAGTGGATCGGTGACCTTCGGCTCGCCCCAGACGAGCCGACCGTCGAGCAGCCCGAGTGCCACGCGGACGTCCTCGGCGGCTGCGCTGAGCACCTCGGAGGGCCGGCGGACGGAGTGGTCGAGGTGGACGCCCTCGTCCCACACGGGGTACCAGATGGCGTCGGCCACCTTCCCGATGTCGCGATGCCCGATGTGGACGAGCACCACATCGAGGTCGCTGTAGGGGCAGAGCGAGCCCCGGCCGTAGCCGCCGACGGCGACCAGGGCGAGATGGCGCCGGGCGTCGCCGGCGGCCCGTTCGGCCAGGCCGGAGAGCCAGGCGTCGGCCTCGGCGGCATAGCGACGGCAGAATTCCTGGCCCCGCAGCCCGGGCTCGGCCAGGAGCTGGCTGCGCCGGTCGCGGAGTGACGTCTCGGCCACCATGGCGGGAACGTAGCATTGGGTCTGTGAGCAGAGACGTGGAAAGCAGGGAGGGCAAGACCCCCATGACCTTCACCCACGCCGTCGCCATGACGGCGGTGGGCGTGGTCGGGATCATCGTCGCCTTCTGGATCCTCAGCAGCCTGGCCGGGATCATCTTCTTCTTCGTGAATATCGCCGTGGTCATCGCCCTGATCGCGGCCGTCTTCTGGGTGGTCTCCCGCTTCCGGCACTAGCGGGAAGCCGGGCCGGGCTCGACCCGGGGAGAGGCCGAGACGGGGGAACGGAGGTGGTTAGGCTGGCCGCCCGTTCGTGAGCGTACGACGGCGGCGTGGCCGAGTGGTTTAGGCAGGGGCCTGCAAAGCCCCGTACGGCGGTTCGATTCCGCCCGCCGCCTCCAGGGAGTCTCCTGTTCAGGTGATATCGCGTGGCAGTGGTGCAACCGTGGCCCCGACGCGACACGGCCCCGCCTCCCGGGGGGCCAGAGGTAGCGGGGTCGCGCGCGGCACTGACAGTTCTACCCACGCTTCATGACGGCCTCATTGCGGTTGGCGCACATCTCGGTGGGGAATCCGTAAGAAGGTCGTAAAGCGGAGGTGCGGTGGCCCGACCTGCCGTCCGCGGCGGCGGTTCTGACGGTCCCGGCGGCGTGGGGGCCGGCCTTCCCGGTCAGGTCATCGGTGGGCACGAATCGTCGGAAACCGGGGTGGTGTCGGTCAATTCGCCACGAGTTGTCGGGGGGTTGTCCAGGCACGGTACGAACGGCCCTATGGATCGACCGAAGCGGTCGTAAGAATCGCTGCAGAGGCGGTCCCGGCGTACCACGGTGGTGCGAGTCTGATTTGGCCGGCCAGAAATCGACATGGATCAGGAACTCGACACACAGCAATGGCTCTTGAGGGCGGCGGGAGATCTGCGTCGGGTGACCAACGCCGAGACCCGGTTCTCGGCCGCGATGAGCATGAATCACGTCACCATGCTGGCGGCGGCGGACGAGCTCGAGGCGGCGACCCGGGAAGCAACGACGTGGATGCGGGGGAACCCCTGCCCCGACCGGGAAGTCGGCGGACGCGTCGGGCTGATGCTCAGTACCTGCGCCGAGGTGGCCTTCACCGCCGAGCGTGCCCTCACCAATTCCTGTGCCGACATTGAGGCGATTTTCGGTCGCCTGGGTGACCTGCTGGCCATCATCGACTTCCACTCGGAGACCCTCAAGGCCTGGTAACGAGCCTCGTACTCACCGCATTCGGCGCGCTCAGCGCGCCTGCACGTCGATCACGACCGGTGGGAGCGTGTGGCCGCTCGTGGTGCTGAGATTCACCCCCAACGCGTAGGACCTCGCCGCGGCTGCCGTGACGCTGAGCGACTGGGTGACCGGCATGGTCGGGCTGGCGCTGCATTTGACGGTGCCACCGTTCGCCGACGTCACCATGAACGTTCCCGAGGAGGGCGTCACTGTCAGCCCGCTCGAATCGGGCACGGCCTGCCAGTGAACCGTCGTCGCCTCGTTCCCGGCCAACGCCAGGCCGATCTGGATCGTCGCCGGCTGGCCTGCGGTCACCGTCGTCGCCCCGCTGGGTTGTGAGAACCCGACGGCCGGGAGCTGCCCTGTCCCGAAGGACGGTGGGCTCGTGCCGGCTGCCGAGCCCCAGGCGGGGTCCGCCGTGTCCGAGAGGGTGTAATGCAGGGTCCCGCCCGTGCGCAGCGCGGAGGCGGGTAACCACGGCAGGTCCCAATTCCCAGCCGGGATCTTGCCGGTCGGCGCAACGGAGCAGTCCGCACTGGCGGGGGAAGGGCGGGAGATGCCCGAGACCGTCAGCGCGTGCACGTACGGGCGTGCGGCGGCGGCTCCGGGAGACCGCTCCACGAGGTGCCGGCCGTCCGGGAGCGTGATGTTCACCGAAGGGAACAGAGGGCTGGCCAGTGCCAGGTCCGCGGCGCCCGGAGTCACCGGGAACAACCCGAGCGCGGCCCACACGTACCACGAGGACAGGGCGCCCAGGTCGTCGTTGCCGGGTTCGTCCACCGGGGCATCGGCGTACTCGTTGTCCGCAATGGCGCGCACGAAGCGCTGCGTCTCGTCGGGTGCTCCGAAGGAGTCGAACTCCCACGGGGCCCATTCGTCGGGTTCGTTGCCGGACCAGTCCTCGGGGACGTTCCGGGTGGCGTTCAGCGAGCTCATGAAGGTCTCGAGCTTGCCGGCGGCGGCGGCGTCGCCACCCATGAGCGAGGCCAACGCGGCGAGATCCTGCGGGACCGACCACGTGTACTGGACTGCGTTGCCCTCCTCGAATCCCGCCTGCCCGCCCGGCTCGAGCTGCGACGCCTCGAAGGCCGCGCCGGGAGGGAAGCTGCCGTCGGTGCCGCGGGCCTGAACGAAGCCCGTGGCGGGATTGAACAGGTACTCCCAGTTGGCCGCACGGGCGCGCATGGTGGAGGCCAGCGAGCGGTCGTGCTCCGCCGATGCGACCTGCGCGATGGCGAAGTCGTCGATGGCGTACTCGAGGGTGACCGAGCCTCCGATGGAGTAGTCGATCGACGTCAGGTCGAGCGAGCCTGCATTGACGTAGTGCTGCGACAGGTACTGGCTCAGGTACTGCCGCTCGATCTCGAGGCCGTGGGCAGTCTCGTTCTCCGTCGCTCCCTTGACCATGTAGGTGAGCGCCGACGGCACGTCGAAGTTGTGGACGCCCATGGCCAGCGCGTCGGCGATGATGGGATCGGCCGAGTCACCGTTCATCTGCGACTCATCGCCCCCGACGATGGCCCATTTCGGCAGCCATCCGGTCTGCTGAGCGTCGTCGACCAGGGACTGGACCATGTCACCGACGGCCTTGGGGGCGACCAGTGACTCGAGCTGTATCTCGCTGCGGTAGATGTCCCACTCCGAGAAATTGGCGTAGACCTCGCGGCCGCCAGAGGTATGGACCTTGCCGTCACTGCCGGCATAGCGGTCGGACACGTCGGACACCACGTTCGGAAAGAGGAGCGAGTGGTACAACGCGGTATAGAAGGTGTGCTGTTCGGCGGCGGTGCCACCCTGGACCGCGATGCGCCCCAGCATGGTGTTCCAGCGGTCCTGCGCCTGCACCCCGACCCGTTGCACCGACCAGCCCGGATCCTCCGCGCGGACATTCTGCATGGCGCCCTGCGTGCTCACGAAGGAGATGCCGACCTTCATCAACACCTGTCGGTGCTTCGTCGTGTCGAACGTGACGAAGGAGCCACAGGTGGTGCCGCTGCACGCAGCGCTTCCCGGAGTGGTGCCGGCGGCGCTCCACGTCCCCGCCGACGAGAACGGCCGGTCGAAGAGCGCCACGAAATGCAGGGTGTAGCTGGTGCCGGTCCCGCAGAACTGCCCGCTCGACACCTGACCCTCGACCTCGTCGTGGCCCACCACCCGGACGCTGGAGGCCGTCACCGGGTTGATGCTGCCCGCCACCTTGAAGAGGAGGTTGGACGCGGTTCCGGGCGGGAAGTCGAAGCTCGAGATCCCCGACCGCGTCGTGACGGCGAGAGAGACGGCGATGGGGGACCGACCTCCCAGCGTGACCTGGTAGCGCCCAGGGGACGCGTGCTCCTGCTCATGTGAGAAGGCAGCGGTCGCCGTGGCGGGTGAGGTGACGGCACCCTCGGTGGGCAGGATCGGGATGTCCTGATACGACGGGCAACCCGTTCCGCTCAGGTGGGTCAGGCTGAACCCGCTGATGGCGGAGTCGTCGTACGCGTAGCCCCCACCCGCCTGCACGGCGTTCGGACTGGTGTCGGGGCTCCACTGGATCATGCCGAAGGGGAGGTCGGCGCCGGGGAACTCTCCGATGGTGCCGGGGCTCACCGGCCCGGTGGCCGTGCCGTCGAGCGGATGGACGAGGGCCGCCGGATCGCCGCCGGCGGCCGAGGGCGGCCGGCTCGCCGCAGCTGCATCCCAAAAGCCTCCGCCGGCCGTCGTGGCCAGTGCGCCCAGCACGCACAGCAGCGCCACGGTGACCACGAGCACGCAGTGCCGGGAGGGGCGGACCGGTCCGGTCATCCGGAGGACCGTAGCAATCGGGACTGCGGCGCGACCGGTCGGCTGGGGTGGACGGGCGGGACGGGCCGCGCGGGGCATCCGCGGCTGTGTCACAGCACGCTGGCATGCTCGGCGTCGTGGGTGGATGGCCGACCGGAGAGGTACTGGGGTTCGATTTCGAGACGACCGGAATCGACCGCTTCAACGACGTCCCGGTGTCCTACGCGCTCGTGTCGGTGATGGAGGGCGTCGTGGTCCGGAGCTGGTCGGGTCTGATCGACCCCGGCCGAGAGATCCCATCGGACGCGACTGCGGTCCACGGCATCTCGACGGCGCAGGCCCGGGACGAGGGCATGCCACTGGCGGCGGCGATCTCCCTCGTCTCCGACGCGGTCGTCGCTGCCTCGGCGCGCGGCGTCCCTCTGGCCGGGATGAAGCTCGACTACGACCTGACGATCTTGGAGACGCAGGCGCGGGACCTGTTCGGGTCGGGCCCGATCGAGCAGGGCTGGTGCGGACCGGTGCTCGACGCCGGCGTGATCGACCGCCACTTCGACCCTCACCGGGAGGGCAGGCGCACCCTGACCGACCTCTGCGCGCACTACGGCATCGAGATCGGCCATGCCCACGATGCGGCGGCGGACGCCACCGCCTCCATCGAGGTGCTCTTCGCGCTTGCCGTGAGGTACGACGCGCTGTGGGAGTGCGACCTCACGCGGCTCCACCACGACCAGATCCACTGGCACCGGGAGTGGACGCAGAGCTGTGACTCCTGGCGGCTGGCCGAGGGCAAGAACCCCATCGACCCCCGTGATTACGTCTGGCCGGTCGCTCCGGTGGCGCTGCCGGCCGCCTGAGGCCGCTCAGGTCTTGAGCAGGTCCCAGACCATGTCGACGCCCTCGTTCCCGGCCAGGACGACCCTGGCCGGGTGTTGCTTGTCGATGTGGCCGACGAGGCCGTTGTAGACGGAGTAGCCGATCAGCTCCTGCAGTCGCCGCGGGAACGTCTTGACCAGTGCCGGCGGGATCCCCAGCTGCTGGTTCTCCTGCTGGCGGATGTAGCCGGCGCAGTAGTTCATGGCGATGCCCACCCGGCGGGTGTCGGTGCGGTTGGCGCCTCCGCCGTGCCAGAGACTGCCGACCCAGACCAGGACACTGCCCTTTGGCATTTCGGCCGGGATGCTGTCGTAGCGCTCGAGCGGGTTCGGCGGATCGTCGCGCAGGTGGCTCCCGGGGATGATGCGGGTGGCCCCGTTCTCCTCGGTGAAGTCGGTGATGGCCCACATGGTGTTGCAGATGATCGGGACGTGGGG
>DATAXG010000030.1:0-33177 GCA_036273055.1 Acidimicrobiales bacterium
GATTGTCACTCCAGCAAGCGCGTCAGCCAGCCTAGAAGCGAGAACGTCGTTGTCGAAGGATTCCTGCACCCTAGATCGGGCGGCCCGTCCCATTCTGCGACGGTGCGCGGGGTCGGCCAGGAGGGTCCGCAGGGCCTCGGCCAGCGCACCAGGGTTGCGTGGGTTGTCCACCACCAGTCCGGTCTCGCCGTCGAGCACGGCCTCGGAGGCCCCGCCGCTGTCGCCGGCCACCTGGGGGACGCCGGCGGCTGCCGCCTCGAGGAAGACGATCCCGAAGCCCTCCTGCTCCAGACCCAGCCAACGGTTGTGGCACGCCATCACGAAGATGTCCGCCGCCCCGAGGAGGGCGGCGCGGTCCTCCTGGCTCACCCGGCCGAGCACCTTGACCGCCACCGGGCTCCGCGCCGCCATCTCCCTCAGGTGGCCGAGCTCGCGGCCGTCCCCCGCTATGGCCACGACGAGGTCCGGATACGAGGGGGCCAGGCGGTTGGCCGCCTCAATGAGGACATCCATGCCCTTGCGCGGGACGAGGCGGCTCACACTCGTGAGCAGGGGCCCGGTGGCGGGCAGCCCGAGCCGTGTGCGCGCCGCCCGGCGTTCCGCTGCCTTGAGCGGGACGATGTCGCCGAGGTCGACCCCGGGCGGCACTTCGACCAAGGAGGCGGTGAGGTCCGGCACGACACGGCGGGCCTCGGCGGCGGGATACCGGCCGGCCGACACGATGAGCTCGGCCTGGCGCAGCACCCTGGCCAGGGCGGCGCGCGAACCGGGCAGGCGGCCGGGCACCGTGACCTCGGCGCCGTGCAGGACGACCCCGTAGGGGGTGTCGAGCTGCGGGCCGAGGAGACCGAGTGGGAGAGCCGGATCGAGCAGGACCATGTCGACCTCGTGCTCTTTGACCGCGGCACGCACGGCGGCCAGCGCGTCGGGCGTCGGGAAGAACAGGATCTTGCCGGGCACGCGCTCGATGCGGATGCCGCGCTCGGCCTGCGCCGCGTCGAAGGCTGCCGCCCCCTCGTCCGAGCTGGCGGTGAGGACCACGTACGAGGAGGGATCGAGCCGGCTCCACAGGTCCCACAGGTAGTTCTGGATGCCGCCGACCTTGGGCGGGAAGTCGTTGGTGACGAGGAGGTGGCGCTTCACCGTGCACCGCCCATGCGGCGGCGCAGGCGGGACGGGGGGCGGCTGCGCTCAGCCGGCTTGCGTGCTGAAGCGCAGCGTCGGAACCAGCCCGGCCCGCTCGAGCATGCGCATGGCGCGGGCCTCGTCGGCGTCGATGACCACGGCGTCGTCGGGCTCGCGCTCGAGCAGGAAGCTGACCACGCAGTCTTCGCAGGCGGCGGTGTGGCGCAGCGCGCAGCAGTCGCACTCGATGGTGAGGTCCCCCTCGGGCTCGGTGTCGGACGGCTCGGTGTCGGACGGCGCGGTGTCGGTCGGCGCGGTGTCGGTCGGCGCGAAGAGCACGGGCTCCCCACGGAGCGGCGTGACAGTGGAGGACGGAGCGATGTTCGAATCGTCTGCGCCGTTGGATGACTCGGTGACCCTGGAAGTCGGCATGTCGTTGACCCTCTCTGTTGCGAGAGAGCATGCCGAAGGGGTGTGACAGCGGGCGGCGAAGAACGGGTCATCGGCTAGCCCTCAGGCAGGGACCGGAGGGCGGTCTGCAGCGTCTGCTCCAGGCCCCAGGCCACGCTCTCGGTGCGTACGCCGTCGGCGGCGGCGACGGTCAGGAACGGCGGGCCCTGTACCCGGTAGTCCCGGTAGGCCGCCGAGCTCATCACGAGGTCGATGCCCACGGTACGGGGCGCGTCACCGGCCAGCGCCGTGACGGCCTCGGGGCTCTCCTCCCCCGGGCTGCGCGTCAGGGCAACCAGGCGGGCGGCGCCGGCGAGGCCGGCGTGCAGATCGGAAAGGCCCTCCCAGAGGTCCCGGCAGCCGAGGCAGTCCGCCGAGAGGAAGAGGAGGAGCACCGGCGCGGCGGCCTCCACCACATCGATCCGGCAGGAGACTCCGTCGGGAGTGACGCCGACGATGTCGTGGAGCGTCGTGGTGGGGTGGTCGGTGTAGGTGGGGATGGGCCGGAGCCGGCGCAGGATCTCGGCCGGCGGCTCGGTCACGAGACCTTCGACTCGCCGGGCTCCTCGAGCTCCTCGCCGGTGAGCTCGACCACGCTGTTGCCGTGGCCGCACCAGCGGCAGACGATATCGTCCACGGTACGGGTGAGCACCTCCTCGTCCTCGACGACGAGGTCACCGCCCACCGTGTAGTGGTGGAAGGCCTTGGTCTTCTGCGAGATGGTGACGTCGAAGCGGGTGAGGTTGCCGCAACCGTCGCAGCGGTATCGAGGGGTGCTCACCGGTGCAACGGTAGTCCGCTGTGTGGCGGGGCCTCTCCGGGCTCAGGCGCTGCCCAACGGGGTTGCGAACGTCCAGGCCGACCAGCCTGGCCGGCTCACCTCAGATGCGGTTCAACAGCTCGCTCTTCTTGGCGGCGAACTCCTCCTCGGAGAGGATGCCGCGTCGGCGCAGGTCGTCGAGCTCGATGAGCCGGTCCCGTATCTCGAAGTGGGGGGTGCCCGGTGTGGAGCCGGTCCCCGCGGCGGGCGCGCTGCCGCCCTTGGCCTCTGCCGACGTGGATTCCGGAGCGGACCCGCCCACCCCGAAGGGCGGCGTGTCCTGTTCATCGTCGTACTGCCGGTCGTCGTACTGCCGGTAGTCGTGCCGCGTGTCGTCCTGATCGGCGTACTTGGCGCCGTAGCGGTCGCGCGGCTGCATGTCCGACGGGATCCGCTCGCGCCGACCCCCGCCCACGATCTCGTTGATCTGCGAGTTGATGACCCGCTGCACCACGGCCGGCTTGCGCATGTACTCGAGCGTCAGCGAGTCGTCCTCGCCCTGGACGTCGATGATCAGCGAGCCCGTCCCGAGCACCCGCTCGATCAGCTCCTGGCGGATGTTGACCTCGGTGATGCGCTGCAGCCGCAACTGCACGGTGTCGCGCCCCATGATGCCCTGGCGCACCAAAATCCGGGTGGACGTCAGCACCACCACGTAGGAGCGCCAGCGCACGAAACGGCCGAGCAACCAGAGCCCCGGGATCAGGGCGAGGATCAGGATCGGGTAGTTCGTCCAGCTCGGCGCGTTCCACAGGACGAGCAACACGATGATGCCGGCCCACACTCCGATGGAGGTGAAGAGCGGGCCGAAGAGGAAGACCCAGTGCGGGCGCAACTCGGCCAGCAGTTCCTCGTCCTCGTTGAGGAATTTCCGAGGCAGGGCCATCGACTCAGCGTACCGGCGCCCACCCGCCGCTCCGGGGCATCGTCGGCGCCGGCCTTAGGGTGGGGCCATGCCCTATGCCGAAGTGGAGCCCGACGAGGTCAAAGCGCGCATCGCCCGCGGCGAGGACGTTTTCCTGCTCGACGTGCGCGAGCCGGACGAGGTGGAGGCCTGGGCCTATCCGATCGGCGTCAACATCCCGCTCGGGCAGCTCGGCGACCGCCTCGACGAAGTCCCCCGGGACGTCACCGTGGTGGTGGCCTGCCACGTCGGCGGCCGCTCCGCCGCGGCGGCGCAGGCTCTCAGCGACGCGGGCTGGTCAGCCGAGAACCTGACGGGTGGTGCCGTCGCCTGGGCGGCCGGGGAGCCTGGCGCGTAACGCTCGCCCCCGCGGGCGCCCAGTTGGAGGACAAGCTCGTCATGTCGATGGAGACGGGCACCAGGTTCGAGAACGATCCCATGTAGTCCGTGCCCGAAAGGGTGACGGCGCCGGCGAGGTAGAGCCCCGGGGCCAACTCGTTGTCCGTCATGGAGCAGGTTCCGCTCCCCTTGTCGGTGGTGATGGTCACCTGGCACAGCTTCAGCAGGCCTCCGTCGCCGTAGACCCCGACGGTCTCGTTCACGGCCGGCGTGACCGTCACCTTGAACGCCATGGCGGACTCGTCGCCCACGTTCGCCGAACCTGGGTCGACGTCCAGCGTCGTCACCGTGATGCTGCCCGGGGGCGGGCCACTCGAAGCCGGTGGCGTCGGTGGCGTGGGTGGCGTCGGCGCGGTGGTGGTCGTCGTGGTCGGCGTGGGCGTGGTAGTGGTCGTCGTGGTCGGCACCGTCGTGGTGGTACCGGTCGGCACGGTGGTGGGTGTCGTCCGGGGTGGAGGCGTCGTCGGGGTGGTGGTGGTGGTGGTGGGCGCCGGCGGCAGTGTCGTGGTCGTGGTGGTCGGCGCCGGGTCCGTCGTGGTGGTCGTGGGTGCCGGAGTCGTCGTGGTGGTCGTGGGTGCCGGCGGTGCGGTCGTCGTCGTGGTGGGCGCCGGCGGCGGCGTGGTCGATGACGAACCCGAGGAGCTGCCGGCGACCCCGCCGGGCCCGAAGTCCTTCAGGAGTGCGTTGTAGGAGTTCGGGTTCTGCGACGAGCTCAACGCCATCTGCTGCGCGTCGAAATAGGTGGCCTCGTAAATGTGGTTGCTGGCGAGCCACTGCGCCATGTCGTTGATGAAGGTGGGGTCATCGCCACCGGACGCCTCCCCGTTGCTGGTCGAGGAGGGCTGCCCGGCGTTGCCCGGCCCTTCACCCAACCCCCACTCGCCGATCGTCACGGCTTTGCCGTTCTGCGAAGCGAACGAGGTGAGCCAGTTGAGGCCGTAGGTCTCGGTCTCCATCTGCTGGAACATGGCAGATGCCCCGGGGTAGCTGTCCCAAGTCTGGTCATAGACGTCCGCACCCACATCGTCGACGTACGCGTTCCCGGGGTAGTAGTTGGCCAGGTTGCCGATGCCCTGGTCGCCCAGGGTGGGGCACCACTCGAACTTGAAGTCGGCGCCGGGGACGGCGCGCATGGTGGTGACGGCCTGCTGCCAGAAGGCGACGAACTGCGACTGGTTCGACGAATTGGCGGCCCAGGTGTACCAGTTCCCGTTGAACTCCCACCCGATGCGGAGGATGGAGCTGCCCTCGTTGTTGGCCACGAGGTTCTGGGCCATCGTCTCGTAGTACGAGTTGTAGTCACCGGCGGCGCCGTCGGCCATGGAGGACCCGGAGTTGGGCAGCATCGGGATGGAGAAGGTCATGGAGTAGCCCGAGCCGCTCCACTTGGCGGCGTCGTTGGCCGCGCTCGACTCCATGGTCGACCAGGACGTGCCGTCGAGGTAGTCCATGGCGTAGGCCGGCTGCTGGCCCATGGCGCTGCCGAGCGAGTTCACGCCGCTCGTGTTCTCGTAGCCGATGTAGATGCCGAGCGGCGGGGGATTCGACGCGCCCGACGAGTCGAAGAAGCCGAAGCCTGTGGTGAGACCGGCTCCGAGGCCGAGTGCCGGTACCAACAGTCCGGCGAGCAGTCGGCGGGAGCGCTGGTTCAGCCGGCGCACTTTTCGGGTGCCGGCGCGCGGCACCTGTGAGGACTGCTGGGCTTCAGAGTGCATCATGGTCCCTCCCCCTTGCCGCGGACTTGCACCGTCCGTTGGCGACTTACTGAGTGATGAACACGGGAGATGCTTCTCTCTTGCGGCAATTGCACGGACATTGCAACAAGAGGCGCGCACGCAGGAGGAACGGCAGTCGGTTCCGAGGTCGGGAAATCAGCCGGGTCGGACGCCGGATGCGTAGGGCTGGTGGGGATCGAACCCACGACCCAGGGATTATGAGTCCCCTGCTCTGACCACTGAGCTACAGCCCCAACGTGGGGTTCTAGCCCACCGTGGGCACCGGCACCGACATTTCACACTGCGGCAACCTCCGTAGGGAACGGGACGGGCAACATTCCCTGATGGATGGCGAGGGTGTCGAGGGCATGCGGGGACACGTCATCGTCTGCGGCCTCCAAGGCGTGGGGCTCCGTGCCGTGGAGCAGTTCTCGCTCAGCGGCACCCAGGTCGTGGTGATCGACGACGACGCCGACCCCCGGCGCCGGCGGACGCTGGACGACTGGGGCGTGCCCCACATCCGGCGCCACGCCCACCGGGGTGAGGGATTCGAGGAGGCGGGCCTGGCGCAGGCGGCTGCGGTCGTCTGTGTCGAGGTGGACGAAATCCATACGCTCGAGACGGCGCTCCGGATCAAAGAGATCCGACCGGACCTGCCTCTGGTCGTGCAACTGGCCAACCCTTCGGTGGCGCGGGCACTCGAAAGGGTCTCGGGCCCGGGCGGCGTGCTGGACGTGGCGGCGCTCGCCGCGCCCTCCTTCGTCGAGGCTTGCCTGCTCCGGCCCTCCCATGCCATCGAACTGGCGGGGATCGACTTCGCCGTCGTGAAGCTCGCCGTGGAGTCGGACGCCGAGACGCACGACACGTTCCGCGCCCATTTCGGCCATCTGGCCCCCGTGGCGATCATGCCGCCCGGCGACGCCCCGATGGAGATGTGCCCGGGTCGCGACCACCCGCTCCACGGCGGGGACCGCGTCGCCGTGCTCGGCACCGTGCACGAGTTGCAGCGCATGGGAATAGACACGACGCGCGAGGCGAACGGCCCGGCGCGCTCGGTGAGCCTGGCCCGGCGCATCCGGCTGCAGCTGGGCATCGCGCTCGAGGAAGGAAACCGGGCGCTGGCCATTGTCGCCTCGGCGCTCTTCGCTCTGATCGTGGTGGCCACGATCGTCCTGCATTTCACGTTCCGCCCGGACGGCACCGAGCACCATCTCGGGTTCCTCGCCTCGCTGTACTTCACCGTGGAGACCGTGGCCACCGTCGGCTACGGGGACTACAGCTTCTCCCATCAAAGCCCGTGGCTTCTGGTCTGCGGGATCGTCTTGATCCTCCTGGGAGTCGCGCTCGTGTCGACCGCCTTCGCGCTGTTCACCAACATTCTCGTCAGCCGCCGCATTGAACGCTCTCTCGGCCGGCGCCAGGTACCCGGCATGGTCGACCACGTGATCGTCATCGGCCTCGGCGCGGTCGGCATCAGTGTTGTTCGTCGCCTGGTGGCCGAAGGCGAATCGGTTGTCGTCATCGAGCGCGACGCCGACAACCGCTACCTGGCGCAGGCCCGCGCCCTCGGCGTCCCCGTCGTCATCGCCGACGCCACGCAGTCACAGACCCACCGCATGGTCAACATCGCGGACGCCAAGGCGGTCGCCGTCCTGACGAGCGCCGACCTGACCAACATCGAGACCGGTCTGTCGGTGCGCGAGTCGTTGGGCGAGCGCTGGGACGACGTCCCCGTCGTCCTGCGCGTCTTCGACCGCGAGCTGGCCCACATGATGGAGCGGAGCTTCGGCTTCCAACACGTCCGCTCCACCTCGGCCCTGGCCGCTCCCTGGTTCGTGGGCGCCGCCCTGGGGCTCGACGTCCTCAGCACGTTCTACGTCGATCAACAGCCGTTCCTGGTGGCCGGCCTCACGGTTGCACCGGACGGCGGCCTGCAAGGGCTCGCCATGCAGGATCTTTCGTCACGCACGCGGGTCATCGCCCTCAGCCGCGCCGCTGACGGCGTGCTTGAGCACCCGCCCCGGCGGGGCACGGTCTTCGCCGGAGGCGACACCGCGTTCCTGCTCGGCCCCTACGAGGAATTGCTCGGGGTCCTGCAGCGCGATCAGACACCGGTCTGAGGACTCGGCATCATGGTGCGCCATGACCATGGTCGAGGAGGAGGTACCCGGATCCTCCGCGGCGGGATCCTCCGCGGCAGCGCCCACTTCGGCGACGCCGACGCCCCGAAGCAGGCCGGCGGCATGGTTCGGCCCCTGGATCCTGGTCGCCCTCTCCATGGCCTGGGGCCTGTGGGAGCTGCGCCCCGAGCTCCGCTCCGTGCCCTACCTCGACGACAGCTCGCTCCACGAGCAGATGGTGCGTTCCGCCGCCGCCCGCATCAGCCAGGGTCACCTCCCCCTGACGAGCTGGTGGCCGTATCTCGGGCTCGGCTCACCCCAGTTCCTCCACTACCAGAGCCTGCCGTCGATGCTCTCGGGCGTCATCGGGACGTTCGTCGACCCCGACACGGTGTTCCGCTGGTCGCTCTACCTGCTCCTGGCGCTGTGGCCGATCACCGTCTACTGGAGCGGACGGCTCTTCGGGCTCAGCCGCTGGACGGCGGCGGCCGCCGCCGCGGTGGCGCCCCTCCTCGCCTCGGCGGCCGGCATCGGCTACGAGACCAAGGCCTACGTCTGGGTCGGCTACGGCGTGTGGACGCAGTTGTGGGCGGCATGGACGCTCCCGCTGGCGTGGGGCTTCACGTACAGGGCGCTGTCGGGACGGCGCGGCGGATCGGCCTTCTTCGCCGTGCTCTTCATCATGGTGACGGTGGCGCTGCACTACGAGACCGGGTATCTCGCGTTTGTCCCGCTCGTGGTCTGGCCGTTCCTCGTCCCGTCGGACCTCTGGCGGAGGCTGGCGCGGGCGGTGGCGCTCGGGGTGGCGGCCGTGCTGGCATCGGCCTGGGTCATCGTCCCCGTGCTGCAGCAGTCCCACTGGGCCGCCCGCAACCAGATCCTGGAGGGCACCGGACTCGAGAACGGCTACGGGGCCCGGCAGATGCTGTGGTGGCTCGTCAGCGGCAACCTCTACGACAACGACCGCTTCCCCGCGGGCATCCACGTCTTCTTCCCCCTCGTCACCGTCCTCGTCTTCGTGGGGATCGGGGTCTGCATCGCACGCTGGCGCTCGTCGATCGCCGGCCGCGCCCTGGTGGTCATCTGGGTCGTCACGCTGGTCATGTCGTTCGGGCGCACCACGTTCGGAGTCCTCTACAAGGTCCTCCCCGGCAGCAGCGACGTCTTCATCCGTCGCTTCCAGATGGGCGTGCAGCTGTCGGGCATCCTGCTGGCCGGGGTCGCGCTCGTCTTCCTGGGCCGGCTCATCGTGCAGGGGGCCTTGGAGCTGTTCCCCGAAGAGCAGCGCGGGTGGGCCGCGCGGCCGACCGGGCGGGGCATCGTCGCGGGGCTGAGCATCGTGGCGCTGGTCCTGGTGCTCTTCCCGGCCTGGAGCAGCCTCGACACCTACGACAGCCACAACGCCACCAACATCGGCCTGCAGGCCGAGTCGGACGCGCAACAGGGGCCCCAGATCGACAATCTGCTGGCCTACGTGCAGGCCCACCCCAACGGCCGCGTCTACGCCGGAGCCCCGACCAACTGGGGCAACGACTTCCTCATCGGAGCGGTGCCGGTGTTCAAGTACCTGGAGAGCAAGGACATCGACGAGGTGGGCTACACGCTGCGCACCGCCTCGCTCATGACCGATCCCGAGTACTACTTCGACGACACCAACCCGGGCGACTACCCGCTCTTCGGCATCGGCTACATCATCACGCCCGTCGACATGGAGTCCCCGGTGGCGGCCGACAAGGTCGGCTGCTCGGGGGACTACTGCCTCTGGGCCCTCCCCCACACCGGGTACATCCACGTCTATGACACCACCGGCACGCTCACGGCGACCCGGGCCGACGTCGGCTCACAGAGCACCACCCTGCTGGAGTCGCCGCTCCTGAACAAGCAGCGCGACCTGACCGTGGCCTTCAACGGGCAGGCGGCCTCCACTCCGACCGCATCCGTCCCGTCCGCACTGCACGGATCGCCGGGGCGGGTCGTGACGGAGCACACCGACCTGCAGAACGGCGCGGCCCGTGCCGTGGTGCACACGACACGGCGGGCCACGGTCGTGCTCAGCGCCTCTTACGACCCGGGCTGGCACGCCACCGTCAACGGGCGGCCGGCTCCCACGGTCATGGTGGCGCCGGCCCTCGTCGGGGTCGTGGTGGGCCGGGGCATCCACACGGTGGCCTTCACCTACGACGGCTACGGCTCCTACGACGCCCTGTTCGTCCTGGCCGTCGTGGTCCTGCTGGCGGTCGCCCTCGCACCCCCGGTGTGGCGCCGGATGAGGCGTCGGGCGGGCGCGGCGGCGACAATGGGTGGCCATGACGACATCGCCCAGACCTGACTCCCCCCCGTCCGCGCCCGCTGCGGGCTCAGCCGCCGATCCGGCCGACGTCGTGTTGCGGTTCCTGCGCGCGCTCGCCGCGTTCGACGTCGACGGCGCGCTCGACCTCGTCGACGAGGACATCGAGTACATCAACGTGTCCCTGCCCACCATCTACGGCCGTGACCGCATGGCGCGCATCGCCCGCCCGTGGCTGCGGCCCGGACGGATGGGGTTCAACGTGCACTTCAATCACGTGGCGACAGAGGGCAACGTCGTGCTCACCGATCGGATCGACGAGATCAACTTCGGTCGCTTCGCAGCGCGCTTCTGGGTCTACGGCCGCTTCGTGGTCAATGTCGAAGGCAAGATCGCGGTGTGGCGCGACTCCTTCGACTGGCTGGACGTGACCATCGGCAACCTGCGCGGCCTGGCCGGCCTGCTGTCGCCCTCACTCAACCGGCAGATGCCGCCGGACTGAGCGGCACGGCCTGACGCCTATTGCAGATAGCCCTCGACGGTGCCGGCGGATCGCTCGCTGGCCGCGTCGGGGTCCTGGCCGGCGTGCCGCTTGGCGCGGCGCTGGCGCAGCATGTCCCAGAGCTGATCGAGGGTCACCTCCAGGTCACGCTTGCGCTGCAGCTCGTCCGCACTGAGCCCTTCGCCCACGTGCGCCTCCTCCAGCTGCTGCTCCTCGGCCGCGAGCTGGGTGATGTGCTCCACGATTTCGCTGTCGTCCATTCGAGCAGTCTGCCCGGCTTCAGGCCGCGGCGCCCAACGAGTCCTCGCCGGTGCCGTCCGCCGCCGGCGCACCCGCCCCGGACAAGGCCGGGGTGAGCACGTCGGCGATGGTGGCCGCCAGGTGGAACGTCATGACGTCACGCACCTCCTCGGGGACGTCCTCGAGGTCGTTGCCGTTGCGCTCGGGCAGGACGACCTCGGTCAGCCCGGCCCGGTGCGCCGCCAGCACCTTCTGCTTGACGCCACCGATGGGAAGCACCCGGCCCTGCAGGGTGACCTCACCGGTCATGCCGACCACCGAGCGCACGGGCACGTCGCGCAGGAGGCTGACCAGCGCGGTCGTCATCGTGACGCCGGCCGAAGGCCCGTCCTTGGGAACGGCGCCGGCCGGCACGTGCACGTGGAACCGCTTGCCACTGAAGACCGTCGGGTCGATCCCGAGCTCCTCGGCGTGCGAGCGCACGTACGAGAGGGCGATTTCGGCCGACTCCTTCATGACGTCGCCCAGCTGGCCCGTGAGGGTGAGCCCCTCGGGACCGTCGGACACGCTGGCCTCGACGAAGAGGACGTCGCCGCCCGCTCCGGTCACGGCCAGGCCGGTGACCACACCGGGCACGCTGGTCCGATCGGCCGCCTCGAAGAAGAAGTGCGGCCGCCCGAGCCAGCTTCGGACGTCGTCGTCCTCGACCACGACGGGGGCCGTGCGATCGCCGGAGGCGAGCTTGGTGGCCACCTTGCGCAGCAGCTTGCCGAGCTCGCGCTCAAGGTTCCGCACCCCGGCTTCCCGGGTGTAGTCGGCCACCACGGCGCGCAGGGCGTCGTCGCTGATGGACACCTCGTCCTCGCGCAGCGCCGCCCGGGTGAGCTGGCGGCCCACCAGGTGGTGCCTGGCGATGGAGACCTTCTCGGACTCGGTGTACCCGTCAATGCGGATGACCTCCATCCGGTCGAGCAGCGGCCCGGGGATGGTGTCGATCACGTTGGCGGTGGCGATGAACAGCACCCGCGACAGGTCGAGGTCGACCTCGAGGTAGTGGTCACGGAACGTGTGGTTCTGCGCGGGGTCGAGCACCTCGAGCAACGCCGAGGACGGGTCGCCCCTGTAGTCGGCGCCGATCTTGTCGACCTCGTCGAGCACGATGACCGGGTTCATGGTCCCCGCTTCGCGCAGGGCCCGCACCAGGCGGCCCGGCTGGGCCCCGACGTAGGTGCGGCGGTGGCCACGGATCTCGGCCTCGTCGCGCACCCCGCCGAGCGAGACGCGGACGAACCTGCGCCCGAGGGCGTTGGCCACGGACTCGCCGAGCGACGTCTTGCCGACGCCCGGAGGCCCGACCAGGGCCAGGATGGCCCCTGAGCCGCGCCCGTCCACGGGGGCGAGGCCGCGCTCGGCCTGGAGCTTGCGCACGGCCAGGTGCTCGAGGATGCGCTCCTTCACGTCGGCCAGACCGTCGTGGTCGGCCTCCAGGATGCGCGACGCCTCGGGGATGTCGAGGCGGTCCTCGGACTCGGTGCCCCACGGGATCTCGAGCACGGTGTCGAGCCAGGTTCTGATCCAGCCCGTCTCGGGGCTCTGGTCGCTGGTGCGCTCGAGCTTGTCGACCTCGCGCTCGACGGCCTTGCGGACGTGCTCGGGGAGGTCACGCGCCTCGATCTTGGCCCGGTAGTCGTCCGGGTCCTCGTCGCTGCTGTCGCCGCTGAGGCCGTTGAGCTCCTTGCGGATGGCATCGAGCTGGCGCCGGAGCAGGAACTCCCGCTGCGTCTTCTCCATCCCCTCCTCGACGTCCGTCTTGATCTTCTCGCGCAGCGTCAGGTCGGCCAGCGTGTCGCGGGCCCAGCCGAGGACGAGGCGGAGCCGTGCTTCGACGTCGCGCGTCTCGAGCACCTCCACCTTCTGCTGCAGCGAGAGGTCGGGTGAGTAGCCCGACATGTCGGCCAGGCGGCTGGGCTCGTGGATCTCGCGCAGCTGCGCGGCAATGCGGCCGGCGCCCCGGCTGTGCAAGATGTTCTCGAGCACGGCCCGGTACTCGCGGGCCAGCTCGTTCGCGGCCGGCGTCGGCTCAGGCTGGCCGATCGGCTCGGCCTCGACCCACAGGGCGTCGCCGGTGCCGGGGACCCCGGTCCCGATGACGGCGCGGCGGTCACCGCGGATGGCCACGGCGGGGAGGCCGCCGGGGAGGTCGCCCTCCTCCATGACCTCGGCGATCACGCCCACGGCGGCGAAGCGGCCCTCGATGTGGGGCACCAGCAGCAGACGGCCACCGGCGGAGCGGGCGGAGTCGACGGCGGCCCGGGCCTCGTCGGACTCCAGCGCCATGGTGAAGACCATCCCGGGCAGCACGACCCCTGAAGTCAGTGGCAACAATGGGAGCGTCACGTTCTCGTTCGTCATCAGGCTGTCCTTTGGGTAATGCCGTAATGGCAATTCGTCTGACTGGTCAACCATCAGGGGACGGCGGCCATTCCCAACGGGCCCGGCCCCTGGTGAGGGGTTTGTAATTTTGTAATGGTGACAATCCATTGTATGGGCGAGGGGCCGCGGGCACGCCGGATCCGGCCCCTGGTCGGAGGCCCGGAGGCGAGGCGGCGCGGCCACCTGCGGCATACGCTGAGACCTGTGAGCAGCACGGAGACAGCCCCCGGCCCGGGACCGGCGGGGGGAACGACCCTCGCCCCGGCCCGGCCGGACCCCGACCTCGACGACGGCGACCACGACCGGATGGCCCACATCGTCCTGGAGGGGTACACCCCCAAGAAGGGGAGGAAGAAGGGCACGTTCGTCTCGGCCGGGCCCAGCGTGGTGGAGGGCATCGTCAACGGCACGGCCGTGCGGGCCCTGTGCGGCAAGGAGTGGGTGCCGGGGCGGGACCCGAAGAAGTACGGCCTGTGCCCCACCTGCAAGGAGATCGCCGAGTCCATGGGGTGGAAGATCCCCGCCAGCTGAGGGCGCGCCGGCCTCGGCGCGCCGCATTCGCCCACCCACCCGGGTCGTTGGCTACCGTGCGGTCACCCGATGATCTCGCGGCCGCCGGGGGCCCTGCCCAAAGGAGCACGTTGGCACAGGTCAGCTTCGACGGGGTCACCAAGCGGTTCGGTGACACCACCGCGGTCGACGACCTGACGCTGCACGTCGGCGACGGCGAGCTCCTGGTGCTGCTCGGCTCCTCGGGCTGCGGCAAGACGACCGCGCTGCGCATGGTGGCCGGCCTCGAGGACGTGACCGCCGGGACCGTCTCCATCGGCGAGCGGGTGGTGAACGACATCGACCCCAAGGACCGCGACGTCGCCATGGTCTTCCAGAGCTACGCGCTGTACCCCCACCTGACGGTGGCCAGGAACATCGAGTTCCCGCTCCGCCAGCGCGGCATGGACAAGGAGGAGCGGGGCATCAAGGTCAGGCGGGCCGCCGAGACCCTCGGCCTCGGCCCGCTGCTCGACCGCAAACCGGGGCAGCTCTCCGGTGGCCAGCGCCAGCGCGTGGCCCTGGCCCGGGCCATCGTGCGCGAGCCCCTGGTGTTCCTCATGGACGAGCCGCTGTCGAACCTCGACGCCGCGCTGCGGGTGCAGACCCGGGCCGACATCGTGGAGCTGCAGGCGCGGCTCTCGACGACCACGCTCTATGTGACCCACGACCAGGTGGAGGCCATGACGATGGGCGACCGCATCGCGGTCATGAGCGAGGGGACGCTGCAACAGGTGGCCGCGCCCGAGGCGCTCTACGCGCGGCCGGCCAACACGTTCGTGGCCCACTTCCTCGGCAGCCCGGGGATGAACCTGATGGCGGGCATGCTCGTCGAGAGCGGCGCGGCCGCCCCGGCGGGCGCGGGCGAGCACGCCGTCATGAGCGTGGCCTTCGCCGGCGCGTCGGTGGCGCTGCCCGAGGAGGTGGCCGACCGCGTGCGGGGATCGGGGCCCGATGTCGTGCTCGGCCTGCGGCCCGAGTCTCTGCACCTGAGCGACGACGGGTCCATCGGCGCCACCGTCGTCATCGTGGAGCTGCTCGGCGCGGAGACGCACGTCATCTGCCAGACCGAGACGGGCGCCCGGGTCATCGTGCGCCAGGGTGCGTCCGCGGCCAAGCCCAAGATCGGTGAGTCCGTGCGCATCGCGGTCGATGCCGACCCGGCGGCGTACCACCTGTTCGACCCCGCCGCCGGCGGGGACCGGCTGGGGGACCCGGCGTGACGGTGCTCGAGGCGCGGGCGGACGAGGCGGCAGAACCGGGCCCGGCCGGCAACGCGGCAGGCAGCCCGGTCCGGTCCCGCCGGCGCAGGGAGGCCCTGCTGGCCTACCTGCTGATCCTGCCGGCCATGGTGGTCTTCGCGGTCTTCTCGTTCTATCCCTTCCTGCGCAACTTCAAGCTGATGCTCTACGAGACGCCGCCCGTCCCGGGCCTGCCGGCGCACTACGTGGGCCTGCACCAGATAATCCCCACCATCACCTCGACCCAGTTCACCCAGAGCCTCGTCACCACGCTGCTCCTGGTCGTGTTGGTCGTGCCCGTCAGCCTCCTGGCCGGTCTCGGGCTGGCCGTGGTGGCGCACCGCAAGCTCCGGGGCATGACCGTCTACCGGATGATCTTCTCCTCCACCGTGGTCAGCTCGGTGGCCGTCGCCTCGGTGGTCTTCGGGACGCTCCTCAACCCGGTGGTCGGCCTGTTGCCCTGGCTCGGCATCAACCCGACCCCGCCCGCACTCGAGAGCTCGACCTGGGCCCTCCCCGCCGTGGCGGTCATCACCGTCTGGCAGTTCCTCGGCCTGTCCTTCATCATCATGTCGGCCGGCCTGCAAACGGTGCCCGACGAGCTGCTGGAGGCGGCCCGCATCGACGGCGCCGGCCCGTGGACGCGCTTCTGGCGCATGACGGTTCCGCTCCTGTCCCCCACCATCTTCTTCGCGGGGGTCGTCAGCACCATTTACGCCTTCCAGGCCTTTGGTGCGGTCGACATCCTCATCGGGCCCCAGAACGCCGCCCGCCTCCATACCAACGTGCTGATCTACAACATCATCGACACGGTGCAGGTCGAGAACAACACCGGGGTCGCCGCCATCATGGCCACGGCGCTGTTCCTCATATTGCTCGTGCTCACCGTGGTGCAGCTGCGCCTGCTGGAGCGGCGGGTGACCTATGCCAACTGACGTGCACGCGGCCCCCGCGGTCACACCAGGTGCCGCGGCGGCTCCCCGACCGCCCGGCCGCCTGTGGCGGACCGTCGGCAGCTACACTCTGCTGACGGCGGGCGCCGTCATTGTCCTGTTCCCGATCTACGTGACGATCGTGAACTCGCTCCTCGCCCCGAACCAGCTGGTGCACCAGCCGCCGCCGCTCTTCCCGACCAATCCCCAGTGGCACAACTACAGCGCGGCGTGGAACGCGGGCCAGATGTCGAAGTACGTCACGACCTCGGCGATCATGACGGCGATCATCGTGGTGGGCCAGCTCGTCACCTCCGTGCTGGCCGCCTACGCGTTCGCCTTCCTGACCTTCCCGTTCAAGCGCACGCTCTTCGTCCTCTGCCTCACCACCTTGATGATCCCGTTCGAGGTCACCTTCATCACCAACCTCGACACGATCACCTCGCTGGGCTGGTTCAACTCCTACGCGGGGCTGTCGATCCCGTTCCTCGCCACCGGGTTCGGCATCTTCCTGCTCCGCCAGGCGTTCCTGCAGATCCCGCGCGACCTGAAGGAGGCGGCGCTGCTCGACGGCTACGGGCACTTCCGCTTCATGACCCGTGTCGCCGTCCCGTTGGCGCGGCCCGCCCTCGCCGCCCTGGCCGTCTTCTCGTTCCTGGGCGCCTGGAACCAGTACCTGTGGCCGCTCGTGTCGACAGGCGGCGGGGCCCCGCTCGACACGGTGCAGATCGGGTTGAAGCAGTTGCTCGGCACCCAGGTGTCCCAAATCCCCGTGTCGTTGGCGGGGGCCGTCATCGCCTTCATCCCCCTCGTCATCCTGCTGCTGCTCTTCCAGAAGCAGCTGGTCCGGAGCCTCACCGGGGGTGCCGTCAAGTAGCGGGCCCGTACCCGTCCGCGGCGGCCGCGGGTGCTAGGCACTATGCATGCAGACCACTCGCCTCTGCCGCCTCGCCGCGGCGGCGCTCTTCGTCACGACGCTGTCGGGCACGGCGGCCTCCGCCGCCGTCGGAAGCGCACCGGCCGGCGCGGCGAGCCTGCCCACCTGCAACCTCAAGGCGCTGGCCAATACCAAGGGCGTCGTGAACATCACCTTCTGGGAGTCGGCCTCGACGGCCAACCTGCCGGTGTTGCAGACGATCACCGACGGCTTCAACGCGTCGCAGACCAAGGTGCACGTCACCCTGGTCACGCAGAGCGGCACCACCGACACGTGGCAGAAGTACACCGCGGGACTCTCCAACGGCCAGCTGCCCGACGTCGTCCAGCTGGCGGACCAGCAGACCCAGAGCGCCGTCGACACCCAGTCCTTCCTGCCGGTGCAGTCCTGCATGAACGCATCGAAGTATCCGACCGCCGACTACCTCCCGCGCCCCCTCGCCTACTGGAAGGTGAACGGCGTGCAGTGGGCCCTCCCCTTCGCGGTGTCGGCACCCATCCTCTTCTACAACCAGAACGCCTTCACCAAGGCGGGCCTCAACGCGGCCAGGCCGCCGACCACGCTCCCGGCGCTGGTGGCCGACTCCAAGGCCTTGAAGGCGTCGGGCAGCGGCATGGCCCTGGTCCTCGACCCCTGGCACCTCGAGACCTGGCTGGCCACGGCGAACCAGCTCTTCGTCAACAACAAGAACGGGCGCAGCACCCGCGCCACGAAGGGCGTGTTCGTCACCAAGACCGCCGTCTCCATCTTCAACCAGCTGCGCACCATGGTGCGCTCGGGGTACGCCACGACGAACCCGTCGACGGGGCCCGACGCCTACGACAACCTGCTCGGCATCGGCAGCGGGAAGTACGGCATGACCATCGAGACGTCGGCCGCCCTCGGTGCGGTGACCCAGCTCCTCGGGGGCGGGAAGTACGCCAACGTGAAGCTGGGCATCGGCGCCTTCCCCGCCTACAGCGCGTCGGCGCGGGGCGGGATCGAGCCCGGCGGGTCGGGCATCTACATCTCGAACAAGTCCTCCGCGTTGGAGCAGGCGGCGTCGTGGCAGTACGTGTCGTACCTCATGAACACGCAGAGCCAGGCGACCTGGGCGGCGGGGACCGGCTACATCCCGGTGCGCAAGTCCTCGGCCCGCACGGCGACGGTCCAGAAGCTGTGGGCCACCAACCCCGGCTACAAGGTGGCCTACACCGAGGTGAGCAGCGGGCCCAACACGCCGGCCACCACGGGCTCGGTCATCGGGCCCTATACCGACGTCCGCACCGACGTGCTCAACGCCGAGATCTCCATGTACACCCAGGGCGTCTCGGCCGCGGCCGCCGTCAAGGCGGCGGAGCAGAGCGTGAACAGCACGATCGCGGGCTACAACGGCCGCTTGTAGTCGGACCGATCCGGTCGCCAGGCACGATCCGGGACCTGGACGGTCCATCTCCTTCCCGCCACATCGGCACGTCGGCGCCGTTCCTCAATAGGGCAGAAAGTCACATCTCGTGACGAAGAACCGCAGTTCAGGAAGCGGCTTCGGTAGTCTCGCCGTTTAGCGGGGCGCTCCGGGTGGGAGTTCGAGCACCGTTTAAAGGAACGAAGCGCCATGGTGGCTCAGAACACAGACGTGGTCGGCCTGGCCGGCTACCGGGCCCTGTTCGCGCGCAGCTCCGAGGGCGTGCTCTTCTGCACCCAGGACGGCCAGATCACCGCCGCCAACCCGGCCGCCTGCGCCATGCTCGACATGAGCCCGGAGGAGATCTGCGCCCTCGGGCGCGACCAGCTGGTCGACCAGGAGGACCCCCGCTGGACGATCGCCGTGGCCGAACGGGAACGGACGGGATCGGCCGTCGGCGTGGCCCGCCTGCGGCGGGGTGATGGCCGCTTCATCGAGATCGAGATGACGACGCTGCAGTTCCGCGCCGAGGACGGCGCCGTGCAGACGTGCTGCATCCTGCAGGACATGACCGGGCGACTGGCCATTGAGCGCGAGCTCGAGGAGCTGAGCGCGCGCCTCTTGCAGATGTCGCGGGGCGACGAGCTCACCGGGTTCCAGAACCGGCGCGGGCTCATTGCGTCGGGCACCCAGCTGCTGCAGTACGCGGACCGCCAGAAGGCCCCGGTACACGCGCTCTTCGTGGACGTCGGCAACGTGCAGCAACTGAACGAGCGCCTCGGCCACCAGGCCGGCGACG
Organism: Acidimicrobiales bacterium; assembly: GCA_036273055.1. GTDB lineage: Bacteria > Actinomycetota > Acidimicrobiia > Acidimicrobiales > RAAP-2 > Bog-473. The sequence goes on from DATAXG010000030.1 coordinate 18,838, forward strand.
CCGCGCTGCAGGCCGTGGCGCGCGCCCTCTCGGTGACGTTCCGCAAGAACGACGTCTTGGCCCGCATCGGCGGCACGCAGTTCCTGGTGCTGACCCTGCAGCTCGACGACACCGACGGCGCCACCATGACCGGCCGCATTCACGAACACCTCGGCGCGCGCGAGACGCGGGCGTTCGTGGGCGCCGCCGTCGAGATCTGCTGCGGCTGGACCACCCGCCGGGTCGGCGACCAGACCTCCCTGGAGGACCTGATGGCCCGCTCCGACTGGGCCATGGTGGAGTCCCGTGAGGGCCGGCAATCCGCCGTCCCGTCGTCCGTCGTCGCCGGCCATTTCCGCCCCCGGCCGTCCCGGGCCTGGGCCCGCTTCCGCCTCCTCCACCCCTTCTGAGCTGGGGCGACACCCGCAGTATCCCTGACACCAGGCGTCGTGGGTTTATTCCCGACTAACCCGCTTGGATTTAGCAATCCGCGTGTATTAAGTTGCCAACATGCATAGAAGCCGGCAGCACCCCGCCGCGCCCACGGGCGCCCCCACCCGTCGCCTCCGGGCCGGTCGGAGCGCCGCCGTCGGCGCCCTGGCCCTCTGCGGCCTGGCCTTCAGCGCTCTCCCGGCCGGGGCCTCGGGCGGCTCGGCGACCCTGGTGGCCTACTCCACCCCCAAGCCCGCCTACAGCGCCCTGGCCGCCGCCTTCGCCAAGACGAAGGCCGGCGCCGGCGTCACCGTCTCCTCGTCCTTCGGGCCCTCGGGCACGCAGGCCACGGCGGTCGTCGACGGGCTCCCCGCCGACCTCGTCAACTTCTCGCTCGAGACCGACATGACCAAGGTCGTCAAGGCGGGTCTCGTGTCGAGCTCGTGGAACACCGGCCCGACCAAGGGGATCGTGACGAATTCCATCGTCTCGTTCATCGTGCGTCCCGGGAACCCCAAGCACATCACGACCTGGGCCGACCTGACGAAGTCCGGCGTCAAGGTCATCACGCCCAACGTCTTCAGCTCGGGCAGCGCCAAGTGGAACCTCATGGCGGCCTACGGCGCCCAGATCTCGCTCGGCAAGTCGCCGGCCCAGGCGCAGGCCTACCTGACCGCGCTGCTGAAGAACGCCGTGGCCCAGCCCGCCAGCGCCAGCGCGGCGTTGCAGACGTTCCTGTCGGGACAAGGTGACGTCCTCCTCGACTACGAGGACGACGGGCTCTACGCCAAGAGCCAGGGCGAGCCGGTGGCCGTCGTCACCCCGCCCCAGACGATCCTCATCCAGAACCCGATCGCGGTGACCAAGACGGCCAGCCCGGCGGCCAAGGCCTTCCTGGCCTACCTCCTCTCCCCCGCCGGACAGACCGTGTGGGGCAAGCAGGGCTACCGCCCCGTGCTCCCGGCGGTGGCGAAGAAGTTCAGTTTCCCGACGCCGAAGGCGTTGTTCACCATCGACAAGTTCGGCGGCTGGACCGCGGTCAACGCCAAGTTCTTCGACCCGACGACGGGCATCGTGGCCAAGATAGAGACGTCGCTCGGCGTCTCCACCGCCAGCTCGTAGTCGGCGATGAGCAGTGCGGGCGTCTCCGTCGGCGACCTGGGCCTCTCGGGCGACCTCGGCGCGCCTGCAGACCGCCGGCCAGGGCGGGGACGCTGGCGCCGCACGCCCCCGGCGGCGCCTCCCCCGGCCCTGGTCGCGGCCGGACGGCTGGCCGGGCGCATCGGTGGGCCGGCCCTCGCCATCACCTATCTGTCCCTGCTGGTACTGCTGCCCCTCGCCGCGCTCTTCACCAACGCCTTCAGTGGCGGTTGGAGCGCGTTCTGGGCTGCCGTGAGCAACCCGCAGGCCGTGTCCGCACTCCAGCTCACGCTGATGCTCTCCGCCATTGTGGCGGTGGTCAACTCCATCGCCGGCCTGGCCATCTCCTTCGTGCTCGTGCGCGACGACTTCCGCGGCAAAGCGCTCGTGAGCGCGGTCATCGACCTTCCCTTCGCGCTCCCCACGGTGGTGGCCGGCCTGACGCTCCTCACGCTGTACGGCGTCGACAGCCCGCTGCACGTCAACCTGGCCGGCACCCGCCTGGGCGTCGCCGCCGCGCTCCTCTTCGTCACGCTGCCCTTCTGCGTGCGCAGCGTCCAACCGGTGCTGGCCGAGCTCGATGACGAGATCGAGGATGCCGCCTCCTCCCTCGGCGCGTCGCGGCGCCAGGTCCTCGTGCGGGTCATCCTCCCGAGCGTGCTGCCCTCGGTGCTGGCCGGCGCCGGCCTGGCCTTCGCCCGGGCGATCGGCGAGTACGGGTCGATCGTCCTCATTTCGGGCAACCTCCCGGGCAAGACACTGCTGGCCTCGTCGTACATCTTCGGCCTGTCCCAGAGCGACGACCTCCCCGGCGCCAGCGCGGTGTCGGTCGTCCTGGTGGCGATCGCGCTGCTCGTGCTCATGGTGATCGGCTGGGCCCGCCGGCGCTTCGAGATCCCGGAGACGGCGTGAAGGGCTCCCGCTGGCGGCTCCCGCTGCGGTACATGGTCCTGCTCTACCTGGCGCTGCTGGTCCTGGTGCCCGTGGGCGCGGTCTTCTTCCACGCCTTCTCAGGGGGGCTCGGGGCGGCGTGGAACGGCTTCACCGCGCCCGACGCGCTGGACGCGCTGCTGCTCACGCTGATCGTGGTCGCCATCGCGGTGCCGCTCAACACCATCTTCGGCGTCGGGGTGTCACTCATCCTGGCCCGGCACCGCTTCCCCGGCGCCTGGCTGCTCGATGCGCTCGTCGACATCCCACTGGCCATCTCACCCGTCGTCATCGGCCTGTCGCTCATCCTCGTCTACGGCCACACGGGCTGGTGGGGGAACTGGCTGGCGGCGCGGGGCATCACGGTGATCTTCTCGGTGCCCGGCATCGTGATGGCGTCGGCGGCGGTGTCGCTGCCCTACGTCGTGCGCGGGGTGCTACCGGTGCTGCAGGAGATCGGCACCGAGCAGGAGCAGGCGGCGCGCACCCTGGGGGCCAAGCCCTTCACGGTCTTCCGCCGCATCACGCTGCCCAGCATCCGCCGTGGCCTGGCCTACGGCGTCACGCTGACCACCGCCCGCGTGCTGGGCGAGTTCGGCGCGGTCTCCATTGTCGCGGGAGCCTTCGCCGGCAAGACGCAGACCTACACGCTCTTCATCTCACAGAGCATCGACAACCTGAAGCCCCAGAGTGCCTACGTCGGGGCCGTCGTCCTCTGCCTCGCCGCGCTCATCGTGCTGACCACATTGACGCTGACCGACCGCAACCGGGACGCCTGGCACGGGAAGGCCGCCGCATGAGCATTCAGGCCGAGTGCATCTCGAAGCGGTTCGGCGACGCCGTGGCGCTCGACGACGTGTCGCTGGAGGTACCGACCGGCTCGCTGACGGCCCTGCTCGGCCCGAGCGGCGGGGGCAAGTCCACGCTGCTGCGCATCATCGCCGGCCTCGACGCCGCCGACAGCGGCATCGTGCGCATCGAAGGTCAGGACCTGACGCACACGCCGGCACGCAGCCGCGGCGTCGGGTTCTGCTTCCAGCACTACGCGCCGTTCCGTCACCTGTCGGTGCGGCGCAACGTGGCCTTCGGGCTCGAGATCCGCCACCGCCCCAAGGCAGAGATCAAGGCCCGCGTCGACGAGCTGCTCGAGCTGGTCGGACTGGCCCATCTCGGGGAGCGTTACCCCTCCCAGCTCTCGGGGGGCCAGCGGCAGCGCATGGCCCTGGCCCGGGCGCTGGCCATTGAGCCCAAGGTGCTGCTGCTCGACGAGCCCTTCGGCGCGCTCGACGCCCAGGTGCGCACCCAGCTCCGCCTGTGGCTGCGCGACCTGCACGCCACGCTGCCCGTGACGACGGTGCTGGTCACCCACGACCAGGAGGAGGCCATGGAGGTGGCCGACCGCCTGGCCATCGTCAACCACGGCCACCTCGAACAGGTGGGCACGCCGGCGGACATGTACGACCACCCGGCCAACGAGTTCGTCCTGACCTTCCTGGGCTCGGCCACGCGGCTGGGTGGTCAGTGGGTACGCCCGCACGACCTCGTCGTGCACCCGGTCGCCGACGGCAAACCGGGCGCCAGCGCGGTGGAGGGCACCGTCGCCCGCGTCACGCACCTCGGCTTCGAGGTCAAGGTGGACGTCGACCTGGCGGGCGACGAGTCGTGCTGGGTCCAGCTCAGCCGGGGCAGCGCGGCGGAGTTGGGGCTGCAGGCGGGGCAGCGGGTCTGGGTGGCGCGGGCCGATGCCACCCGCAGCCCGGACCGCCTTCCCAGCCTCATCGCCTGATGAAGAGGTCGCCCTCGGCGTTGACGGCGATCAGGTGGATGTGCCGTCGGTCGTGATCTCGCGCACGACGTTGTCCTCGGTGTCGGCGACGAACAGGTCGCACGCCCGGTCGCGGGCCAGCGCGGTCGGCTCGGCCAGCGTCGACGCAGTGGCCGCACCCGCGTCACCGCTCTCGCCGGTGTCCGCGTACGTCGATGGTGCCGTTGGCGGCAATGCCTTGCGGGTCGTCGAGCGACGCGCCCGTCGGCGCGGTAAACGTCACCGCCGAAATGGTGAGCAACGCGGCGGCGGATGCCGTGACGACACTGCTGGCAGCAGTCGACACGACCGTTCCGCACGCCGCGCAGGCCACGAGGGCCAGTCGGGTTCGGCTGATGGGCATGGGTGGCACCTTTCCGGTGTCGCCGGGGAATGAAAGCGACGACGCGTTGGTACCCAGCGGGCGGTGAAGCCGAGATGAAATGGATCTGAACGGCGCGCGGCCCAGCATGGGTGCGCTCGAGCGGTCCATTCCGAACCGCTGTGTGGCGGCGCGTTGTCAGTCAGTTGTCCGCAGCGGCAGGCGCAACACGGCGCGCACGAGGTCGCGCCCGCATCACTCGGCCACGATTCGAGGGCCGCGTGCGCAACGCCGGACGACACGACGTCTGCCGCGACAGATATTGCGGGGTCCGAATTCAGGGAAGAAGGGACCGACCGCCGGCCGGCCGGCGGGACCGGGCCGGGAGCGTCGAACCCCAAGAATGAAATTACATCGTTGTAACTCGGAAGCCCCGATGTCCCCAACAGATGTTTTTCGACCCCGGATCGAGCCCCGTCGGGAAAAAAGTTTGTGGATAACTTGTGACCTTCCACGACCCCGGAAAGGCCGATTCCGAAGCTAAAAGGGCGCTCCGGCCGCAACCTTGTCAGCCAATTCACCTGGTGACAGGGTTTTAACTGGTTGCAAACCGGTTGCAAGTTGCGCAAAACTTGTGCGCGGGGAAGGAGAGCACCGGTCGCACGGTTTCGCTCTCCCACCCCCGGTTGGTACCGAGAGGCGAAGGGAGGTGGACGATGACCTGTGAAGGTAGGTGGCTCTAACCACACTCAAACCAAGCAAGTAATCGCGCCGTCCCGACGTCGGTACGGAGTGTTGCTTTAGTGATTTCGACACGGCGGGTCGCCGTCTTTAGCGGTTTTTTGATTTACGCTGAAGCGGCGCCCGCCGTTGTCGCGCCAGGACCTAGAGGGGAACAAGCCGGCATCAATGCGAGGGCCTGACAATCGGCTGGACCCGACATGGGGGCGGGCTCGGTGAGCGTTCGGAGCCGGGCCAAGCACCGCATCCGGAGGAAGAAGCTCGGTCGACCGTTCACCCGTCTCTGGGTCGGCTTCGCGGCGGCGAGCTCCGGGGATGGAATGACCACCGGAGCGGTCCCGCTCCTCGCCGTCGTCGTCGACCCCCACCCCTTGGCCGTCTCGGCGGTCGTGGCCTCGGACAGCCTTCCGTGGCTCCTCCTGGCGCTCCCTGCCGGTGCGTTCGCCGACCGGTTCCCACGCGGCCCGCTGATGGCCGTCACCAACGTGCTCCGCGCCGCGGCCATCGCCGCCGGGGCGTTCCTGATTCTGAACGACCGGATGACGCTGGCGCTCCTGATCATCGTCGTGCTCATCAACGCGGGCGGGAGAGCGATCTACTACTCCTCGCTGCAGGCCGTGGTTCCCGATCTCGTGCCGTCCGACGCGCTCGAATACAGCAACGGCGTGCTCGTGGCCACCGAGGAGGCCACCGAGAACCTGGCGGGACCGATCGTCGGGACGTGGCTCTTCGCCATGAACAAGGCAATCCCGTTCTTCGCCGACGCCATCGCGTTGGCAGCGTCGTGCATCCCGCTCGTTGGCTTCCGCTCGAAGGCACCCACGTCCGAGGATTCCCCGCCGTCCATGTGGGAAGGCGTCCGGTTCCTGTGGCAGGACCGCCGCCTCCGCATTCTCATTCTGCTGGTGGCCTGCCTGTCCGGTCTGCAAGGGATGGAGTCGGGGGTCCTCGTCCTGCTGGCAACGACCGAATGGGGCGTGCGCGAAGGCGCCTATGGGTTGTTCCTGGCCGTCGGCGCGGCCGGGAGCCTCCTGGGCAGCCTCTCGGCGAACCGGCTGGTGAGGCGGTTCGCCAGTGCCCCGACGCTGATCTGTGTCGCCATCGTCTCGGGCCTCGGCTACCTGATCATGGCGGCGGCACAGGGCTGGCAGCTGGCTGGCCCGGCCTTCGCTCTGGTGTGTTTCGCCGTCGGAATCGGCGCGGTGGTGGCGAACGCCCTCCGCCAGAGGGTGACTCCTGCCGAGGTGATGGGACGGGTCGGCGCGGCGTCGCGCGGAATCGTCTGGGGCGCCGCCCCGATCGGCGCCCTCGTGGCCGGGGTCCTGGCCGGCCTCTCCGGCCTCCGGTTGCCCCTGGTAGTGGCCGGGATCCTGCAGTGCGTCGTGGCGGTGGCCTTGGCCCGGCCCCTCCTCCACAGTCTCCGCGACGCCAGCAGGCAATCCACGTAGACAGGCTCGACGCGCAGGATTTCGTCGCCTCCCCCCCCCACACGGCGTCAATTCACAGCTTCTGGCGTCCAATTGACGTCGGGTGATACCCAGACACGAAGCCGACCAGGCAATTCGGGCACGGGACAATCTCAAGTCTTGAACAGATTCCGCCGATATTTCCTCCGTGTTCGCGGATGGCGCCAGGGCCATCACGCCGTGCGCAAAGTCGGTGGACTCAATGGAAACAGCCAATGTTCTCGAAGATGGGTCCGTCAACCCTGGGTTGCTTCCTGCCTCCGCTGCGCTCCCCACTGACACCGAGGCGGGGTCTCCGACCGAAACCCACGAGCGGCCCGCGTGGCAGACCACCGCCGCCATCTACGCCTTTTCCGGCTCCCTGGCACTCGGTGCCGCCGCCCTCTGCCTGATCGGCCCGCTCGAGGGGCTCGGTCCCGTCCGCGAGATAATCCCGCAGGGCGCCATGTTCAGCATCATCTGCGTGCTCTGGGCCCTCGCTGACTCCATGCCCGTGTCGTTGCACTACCGCGGGAACTCCACGGGGGTCGTCCTGGAGGACGGGGCCCTCCTCCTCGGGTTGGCCTTCCTGTCCCCCGGCCCGCTCGTGCTCGCCGCGGCCGGTGCCGTCCTCTTCGTCTTCGCCTTCGTGCGCCGGCAGGCGCCGATGAAGGTGGCCTTCAATGTGGCCACCGCCGGGTTCGCCACCGCTGTCGCTGCCGTGGTCTTCCACGAGCTCCTCGGCGCGCACAGTCCAGTCAGTCTCGTCGGCTGGGCCGTTGCATTGGCCGCCATGATCTCCTTCCAGATCGTGACAACGGCCTCGATGCACATCGTCACCCTCATAGCCGGCCAGAGGGCAAGGAAGCGCAGCGGGTTCATGCACTTGGCGTTCCAGGCCATGCTGACCGCAGCGAGCATGTGCCTCGCCATCGTGTTCCTCGACGCCGCGTGGTACGACCCCTGGGCGACACTGCCCCTCGTCCTGGTCGCAGCGCTCATCATCGTGGCCTACCGGGGGTACACGAGCCTCTCGCTTCGCTTCTCGGCTCTCGAGCACCTCTACGACTTCAGCCGGGCCATGGGCACGGCGAGCCTGGAGCCGTCGTCGATGAGCGTCGACGTCCTGAGCAAGGTCTGCACGGTCATGCGGGCCCGCCGGGCCGAGCTCATCCTGGCCGAGCCCTCCGGCATCCCCCGCCGCATCACATTCGACGACAACGGGGCGTCGGGCATCGAGTCGATCATCCTCAGCGACGCTTCCATCGTGACGCACACGATCAACACTGGCGAGGCGTCGCTCCACACCTCCACCGCGGAGGACGGCACGGTCAGCGTGGACCCGATCATCGGCGAGTACCACGAGGCCCTCATCGCTCCCCTGGCGAACCGCCACACCACGATCGGCGCCATCATCGCCATCGACCGCGACGAGGAGTTCGACGCCTTCGACAACGACGATCTGATCCTCTTCGAGACCCTGGTCGCCCACGCCAGCACCAGCCTGGAGCGGGCCCGACTCGTCGAGGAGCTGCGCTACGAGGTCGACTCCAAGTCGCACCAGGCGACCCACGACATGCTCACCGGTCTTCCGAACCGGATGCTCTTCCTGAGCCGCGGTGCTGCTGCGCTGAGCGAGAGCAGCGGGGTCGCCATTGTGCTGCTGGACATCGACCGCTTCAAGGACGTCAACGACACGCTCGGTCACGCCATCGGCGACCGCCTCCTGTGCGAAATCGCCGAGCGCCTCCTCCGCGCCGTCTCGGGCCGCGCCACCGTTGCGCGCCTGGGCGGCGACGAGTTCGCCCTTGTGATTTCCGACGTGACCGATCCCGAGCGCGCAATCGAGATCGTGCACGAGCTCAACGTCGAGATGCAGCGCCCGATCAAAATGGACGGCCTCACCCTTGCCGTGACCGCCAGCGCCGGCATCGCCATGGCGCCCGAGCACGGCGACGACGTGGCCCTGCTGCTGCAGCGGGCCGACATCGCCATGTACGTGGCCAAGGAGCGGCGCAGCACGGTCGAGATGTACTCGGTGGAGTACGACCAGAGCATGCAGCGCCTGCTCATGCTCGGTGGCCTCCTGACGCACGCGCTCGAGACCGGGACCGAGCTCAGCCTGATGTACCAGCCCATCGGGGACGTGCAGAGCCGCGAGATCGCCTACTGCGAGGCACTGTGCCGATGGAACCACCCGGTGCAGGGTTTCATCCCGCCGGAGGAGTTCATCGGGATCGCCGAGCAGATGGGCCTCATCCCGCAGATCACCGACTTCGTCCTGCGCGAGGGCTGCGCCCAGCTGGCCCGATGGCGCGACGCCGGCATCACCATCGGCCTGGCCGTCAACGTGTCGGGTCGGGAGTTCGCCGACATCAACCTGGTCGAGCGGGTGGAGGCGTGCCTGCGGGAGTTCGACATCCCGGCCCACCTCCTCACGCTGGAGGTGACCGAGACCGAGATCATGACCGACCTCGGTGCGGCGACCACGGTGCTCTATGCGCTTTCCGAGAGGGGCATCAAGCTCGGCATCGACGACTACGGGACGGGCTACTCCTCGTTGCAGTACCTGCACAAGCTCCCGGTGAACGAGCTGAAGATCGACCGCTCCTTCGTGACCAACCTGCCGAGCGAGGAGAGCAACCGCATCATCGTGCGCTCGTCCATTCAGATGGCGCACTCGCTCGGGCTCTACGTCATTGCCGAGGGTGCAGAGGACGAAATGACCTGCGCCATGCTGGCCGAGGCCGAGTGCGACTTCATTCAGGGCTACTACCTGTCCAAGCCCCAGAAGGCCGACGACCTGCAGGAGTGGATCCTGGGCGGCGCCAAGCTCGAGTTCGCGCCGATCAAGGAAATCCCGGACTCCAAGGGCGCAGCGCTCATGCTCATGACCAAGTCCAGCTGACGGCTTCCTGTCTCGCCGGATTCCCTCAACCGCTCCTTCATCCTCTCCAGGCCTGAACCCAGCCGGCCCCGCACCCGTCGCCGTTCCCGGCGTAGGCCACAATGGTGCCGTGCGGAGCCCGACGGTGACCGGCCGCCTGCGGGCGTGGCCCACGACGCTCTTCGCGCGTCACTGCGCGTGCCGGCACGTCGTCCGGAGCGCGCTGCTCGTCGTGATGCTGTCTGTGACCGGGGGAGCCCTGACAACGGGCAACGCCGCCCCGGCTGGCGCCGCCAGGGCGACCACCACGACGACCCGCCCGCCCAACACGGGTCCCCTCGCTCCCGTCGTCCGGGCCGGCCAGCCCTATGTCACGCCCGGCCACGAGGCGACGGCGGGACCCATCGGGGCCAACCCCTCCATGTCCCACGGCGTCCAGCTCAGCGTGCTGACCGGACTGCTCAACGGCCTGCCGATCTACAACGCGGACTTCGCCGATCCCTACGCGCTGGTCGACGGCGATTCTGTCTACACGTATGCCACCAGCACGACCGCCTCGGCCTACGCGCCCGCGGCCCACATCCCCGTGATCGCGATCACGCGCGCAACGGGTTTCGCCGGTCACTACCTGGGTGACGCGCTGCCGACGCTGCCGACGTGGACCGTCGCGGGATTCCAATGGGCGCCCTCGGTCTGGGCCCGCCCTGACGGGACGTTCGTGATGTACTACTCCACGCCGGCGACCCAAGCACTGGACTGCGTCAACAAGGTGACCGATCCGGGATGCGTGACGACCACCCATGGGGCGAACACCGCCATGTGCATCTCCCGCGCCACGAGCACCAACCCTTCGGGGCCCTTCGTGGACGACTCGAGCAGCGCGTTCATCTGCCCGACGGCACAGGGCGGAGCGATCGACCCCAGCATCTTCGTCGCCACGAACGGCACCCCGTGGCTCTTGTGGAAGGCAGACGGCGACTGCTGCAACCTGCCGACGTACATCTACTCCCAACAGTTCTCAGCCGATGGCCTCTCGACCGTCGGTCCGCCGCACGAGCTCATCGGCGCCACCCAGGCCTGGGAGGGCGGCCTCGTCGAGGCGCCTTCCATGGTGCAGTCGGGCAACACCTTCTGGATGTTCTATTCCGCCAACCTGTGGGGCACACCGAACTACAGCATCGGTATCGCCAAGTGCACCTCGGTCACGGGTCCGTGCACGAAGCCGCTGGACCGGGCCTGGCACACGAGCACGAACCAGGCAAATGGCCAGGGGTACGGAGGGTCTGAGTTCTTCGTGGCCGGCGGGGGACTCGTCTGGATGGTGCACCACGGTCTGGTGCCGGGGCAGTCGGGCGACTACGCCGAACGGCGGCTCTACGTCGATCTGATGGTGTTCCCGAAGAAGGGTCTTCCGAGCGTTGCGCCTCGAGCGCCCGCAGCTGCCCTAGCCGAAGAGGCCCTGTATTACGACGACCCGGATCTCCCCTCACAGGCTCAGGCCGCGTTCCTCCACATGATCACCGTCGTACCGGGAACCTTCACCGGGGTGAGCAACACGGCAGCGCTCAGCGACGGCCGGCTGGCGTGTACTGACTTCGCCAAGCAGGAAGGTGTCAATGCCATCGCTGGCTCCCTCGGTCAGCGCCACCTCTCTACGTTTCAGTCCTACGTCGTGGGCGAGTTCGCAGCCGAATACCTCTGCCCCAAGCAGCTGCCACACGCGCTCACGGACCTGCGCCACGCGCTCGTCGGTAGTTCGTGAATCGAAGCCGCTTCTCTGGAGTGCGATCCGCTACCTCCCCCAGTCTTCTCAGGCCTCTCTAAGCATGGGTCACCCGTGACTTTCGGCCCTACCGTTTGGAGGAGACGCCGACAATAGTGACGCGCTGGGAGTCCCACCTGGACTGCCTGGCTGGGGTCGGCATCTCTGTCGCAATGCGGAGGACAAGTCCTTCGTTTGGCGACTGCATGAAATGGCATCATGCTCAGATCGGGGCGGAAAATGGAACGCAGAAGTCATTCCTCGTGGATGTGTATCGCGCGCACGACGATGGGCTGGTGTGCGCTGATCCTGGTGTTGGGGGTTGCCACATTGATCACCCCTTTCTCCGCGGCTAAGCCGGCTTCGGCCGCGCCTGTCGGCACCATCACGAACTTCTCGCCCACCGCCACTCAACCGCAAAAGATCACCCAAGGTCCTGACGGCGCGCTTTGGTTCACAAACCCGACAGACAACTCGATCGGGCGCATCACCACCGATGGCGCGGTCACGAACTTCACCGACGGCAGCATCGATATGCCAGCCGGAATTGCCACTGGTTCGGACGGCGCCCTGTGGTTCACCAACGAAGGCAACAGCTCGATCGGGCGCATCACCACCGATGGCGCGGTCACGAACTTCCCGCTGGGGTCAATCGGTCCGGCAGCATTCAGTGAACCGTTCCAGATCGTCGCTGGACCCGACGGCAACCTCTGGGTCGACTCAAATGCCAGGGGTGGGTTGGCACGCATCACCACCGACGGCACAGTCACCATATTCAACGGCACGTCTGGCGTAAATGGCACACCGGGGATAATTGGCTTGGTCGAAGCCTTCACCAATGGGCCCGACGGCAATCTTTGGGCGACGTCCGCCGTCCTGAATGGCCGCTCGTTTACCGATGACATCGAGCAGATAACCCCCGACGGCATCACCACCGACTTCGTCCTTCCGTTCGCCCAAGGTCAGACCGGGATCACCACCGGGCCAGATGGTGCCCTTTGGTTCACGAACAGAGCAACCAACTCCATCGACCAGTTCACAACCGACGGCACTCTCACAAGCTTCACCGACCCCGGTATCAATGATCCGGAGGGGATCACCGCCGGGCCCGATGGTGCCCTTTGGTTTGCCAATGAGGGGGCGAACACCATCGGCCGCATCACCACCGCAGGGGCCATCACGTTTTTCTCTACGACGCCACAAATCGCTCCATTAGGGATTGCCACCGGGTCCGACGGCGCCCTCTGGTTTTCAAACCTCAACACCGACTCCATCGGCCGCATCACAACCGACGGTACCTTCACGCAATTCACCGACCCGAGCATCAATGATCCCCGCGGGATCGTCGCCGGTCCTGACGGTGCCCTCTGGTTCATCAACAACGGCACCAACTCAATCGGGCGCATCACCACCGACGGCGTCGTCACCAACTTCACCGACCCAGGCATCAGCGCGCCGAGCGCGATCACCGTCGGTCCCGATGACGCCCTTTGGTTTGTAAATGATGGAAATAGCACCATCGGTCGCATCACGGCTGATGGCACGGTTTCCAGCTTTAGCAACCCCAGCATCAGCTCTCCGCTTGGCATTACCAGTGGGCCCGACGGGGCCCTCTGGTTCACCAACTATGGAACGAACTCCATCGGCCGTATCACCACTGCCGGCGTCGTCACCAATTTCACAGACCCCAACGGCACTATCAGCGGGCCAGATGGCATCACCGCCGGTCCTGACGGCGCTCTCTGGTTCACGAACCATGACAACGACTCGATAGGACGGATCACCCCCGACGGCACCATCACAAAGTTCACCGATCCCAGCCTCAGTGGGCCAGAAAACATCACGGCCGGGCCCGACGGTGCGCTTTGGTTCACAAATGATGGCAACAACTCGGTCGGCCGAATCACCACCGACGGCGTCATCACCAGTTTCCCCGACACTGCCGTCCAGGATGGCCTGTTCGACATCACCGCAGGTCCGGACGACGCCCTCTGGTTCACGACGGAGGACGGCACCATCGGCCGGATCCAGTCCGCACCACCCGCCTCCCAGACGATCACCTTCACTTCCACCCCGCCGGCAAGTCCGACGGTGGGGAGCACGTATCAAGTGTCCGCCACCGGTGGGGACTCCGGTAACCCGGTTGTCTTCTCCATCGATGCGACGAGTACGCCGGGCACCTGCTCCGTCCTCGGATCGACGGTGACATTCACGAGTGACGGCTCGTGCGTGATCGACGCCGATCAGGCTGGGAATGCAAGCTTCGCGGCGGCGCCAGAGATGTCCCAGACGCTCACAGTCCAGCAAGCTGCTCCTGCGTGCGCGCCGACGGCCTCGGGCTGCCAATCGCAGGTCAGCTCTGATCCGGATGGATCCTTGGAGGTCACTAGTGGCGGCCCGGGCGGAGTAACCGCCAGCACGACCGGCATCGGTGCACTGACCGTCGGTCACTACGCAACCAATCCCGTCGCCACACCCGCGGTTGGTGCGACCGGGGAGTACTTCGACGTCGCCGTGTCGTCAGACAATCAGTTCTCTACTCTCACTATCGAGGACTGCAACCTCGTGGGCGGCAACATCGTGCAGTGGTGGAATCCTGCCGCCAATGGTGGTGCAGGCGCCTGGCAACCAGTCTCGAACCAAGAGTATGTTCCCGGTTCGCCCGACTGCGTGACCGTCACCGTCGACCCGTCGACGAGCCCGGATCTGGACCAACTGGTCGGAACCATCTTCGCGGTCGTGAACGTCACCTCCACACCGACGGTGACGAGCGCCACCACCACCACCTTCACCGCGGGATCGGCCGGCACGTTCATGGTGACCAGCGCCGGGTTCCCGACCCCTGCGCTGACCTTCACCGGAACGCTGCCCTCGGCACTGGGCTTCGTCGACAACGGC
>DATAXG010000031.1:0-22057 GCA_036273055.1 Acidimicrobiales bacterium
ACTTCGCCCAGGTGCACCACGATCTCGCCGTCGACCGCGGCCTTGAGCCGGAAGAGCTCGTCGAGGCGGCCCCGGAGTTCGGCATCGGAGCGAGCAGCCACCGCAGCGATGAGATCGGCACCGGCGGCACCGGCGGCAGCGATGAGATCAGCACCGCTGGCCGCACCGTCGGCACCGTCGGTCGAGGAGAGCGTCCGAGTCGTCGCCGTCACAGGTGAGAACGGTCGCCCGACGGGAGGCGACGCCCTACTTTCTGCCGAAGTGGTACGTCCGCGGGATCGGTCGTTCCGGTTCCCTCAGGATTCCGGTGCGGGCTCCAATGTGATGGCGTCCTCGGGGCATGCGCTCACGCAGAGCCCGCATTCGTGGCACTGGTCGGCCCGAACCGCGTAAGCCGTCATCCGGCGGTGCGCCGTCGTACGGAGCTTGCCCAGCAGGCCGAGCGCAGTGAAGTCGTCGGGGTCCATCCGCCGCACCTCGAACACGTCGTACGGGCAGACCCGCACGCAATCACGCTTGGCTTCGCAGCGGCCGTGGTCCACTACCGGCCTGGTCGGCCTGGTCGGACCGGTCGGACCGGTCGGAGTCGTCGGAGTGTTCGGAGTGGTCGACAAAGAATGCGGTCTTACAATCCGGCCAGTGGTGCTCTCCACCCCGGCGAGCCCGTGCGTGCGCCTGCCGCCACCCGCAGGCCGATGTAATTCCGCTGCGCCTCCACGGTGCCGGCCCCGAAGCACAGGCCCCGGATGTCGCGGTAGGCCCGCTCCAGCGGATACTCACGCGAGTAGCCGTACCCGCCGTGGATCTGCATGGCCTCGTCGCAGACGAACTTCGCCGCCAGGTTGGCGGCCGTCTTCGCCATCGCCGTCTCCAGGGCAGGAGGGGTGCCGTGCGGGCCGGCGAGCCGGACGGCCCGGGCCAGCAACAACCGGGCACCCTCGAGTTGCACCGCCATGTCGGCCAGCTTCCACTGCAGGCCCTGGAGCTCGGCCAGCGGACGCCCGCCGATGACGCGCTCGTTCATGTACCGGACCGCGTGCTCCAGCGCGCCCTGCGCCGCCCCGATGCACATGGACGCGTTGCCGCAGCGCTCGTGGTTGAGGTGCGACAGCAGGACCTTGAAGGCGGAGGTGTCGGAGGGAACGCCGGCCAGCAGGATGTCGTCCTCGCTGATCTCGACGGCGTCGAACGCCAGCTCGGCCTCCGTGGCGGCATGAATGCCCATGCCCTTGTGACGCCCGGTGATCGAGACGCCCTCCCGGTCCATCGGCACGATGACGGCGCCGATGCCCTTGGCCCCCTCCCCGCCCGGCCAGCGGCACCACACCAGGACACCCTGTGCCACGTCGCCCAGCGTCGAGTAGTTCTTGTAGGCGTTGAGGCGCCAGCGCCCCGGCCCGTCCTCCACCAGCGCCGCCCGCATATTCTGCACCGCGGACCCGGCGTCGGGCTCCGTGATGCCGATGCTGATCAGCGCGTCGCCGTCAGCGACGGTCGGCAGCCAGCGCTCCTTCATAGCGTCCGGACCGAGATGCTCGATGCCACGGGGCGGGCCGTTGAACGTCAGCTGGCAGCAGATGGCCGAGGACACGTCGGCACGGGCGATCTCCTCCAGGACGATGGACGCCTCGACGTCACCCAGTCCCATCCCGCCCCACCGCTCCCCCACCGTGATGCGCAGGAGGTCGGCGGCGGCGAGGGCCTTGCGCATCTCGGGGGACACGGCGCCGGCCTCGTCGGCGTCGTGAGCCCGGGGCGCCACCTCGCGCTCGGCCACATCGCGCGCGAGCTGGCGCAGCGCGGCCTGGTCCTCCGTTTCGGCAAGAAGATCGACGGCGCCGTCGGTGGAGTGGGAGGCCGTCATCCGAGCTCGGTGCCGACGATCCCGACGAAGCTGACACCCTCACCCGGCGCGCCGCCCAGGTTGTGGGTCAGTCCGAGGGTCCGTCCGGCACCCACGGTCCCGATCTGGCGGTCAGGCGGGGCCTCCCCCCGAAGTTGGAGCCAGCACTCGAACAGCATGCGCAGCCCGGAGGCGCCGATCGGGTGGCCGAACGACTTGAGTCCGCCGTCGGGGTTGACCGGCAGCTCGCCGTCGCGGTCGAACGTGCCTTCGAGGACCTCCTTCCACGCCGTCCCGCGCTCGGCGAAGCCCAGGTCCTCCATGAGCACCAGCTCGGTGGGCGTGAAGCAGTCGTGCACCTCGGCCATGGCCAGCTGGGCGCGGGGGTCCGTAATGCCGGCCTGGGCGTAGGCGTCGGCGGCGGAGCGGACGACCTCTTCGAAGGTGGTGTAGTCGTACGCGGGGTCGATCGGGCCGGCGGCCGGACCGGCCACGAAGGCGAGGGCCTTCACGTACAAGGGGTTGTCGCAGTACTTGTGGGCGTCCTCGACGCGGCAGATGATGGCGGCCGCCGAGCCGTCGCTCACGCCGCTGCAATCGAAGACTCCGAGGTCGCCGGCGACGAGCGGGGCCTTCGTGATCGTCTCCATGGAGACTTCCTTCTGGAACTGCGCCCGCGGGTTGTGCGCCCCGTTCTGGTGGTTCTTGTAGGCGATGCGGCTCATCACCTCCTTCATCTGGTCCTTGTCGACGCCGTACTTGTGCGCGTACGAGGGCGCCAGGAAGGAGAAGGCGGCGGGCGACGACAGGCCCGGGTCGGTGCCGTCGCCGACGGCCCGGATGCCCGTCAGGCCCGAGTAGCCCGTGTCCTTGAGCTTCTCGACGCCGATGGCCATGGCGACGTCGTAGGCGCCCGATGCGACCGCATAGCAGGCGTTGCGGAAGGCCTCCGAGCCGGTGGCGCAGTAGTTCTCGACGCGCGTGACGGGCTTGTAGTCGATCTTCAGGGGGCGTGACAGGGTCGTGCCGCAGACGCCCGACGTCATGGTGCCGAGCCAGAAGGCGTCGATGTCCTTCAGCTCGAGGTTCGGGACGGAGGCGACGGCCTCGGTGGTGGCCTCGGTGAGGAGGTCGTCGACACCCTTGTCCCACAGCTCGCCGAACCGGGTGCAGCCCATGCCGATGACGGCGACCTGGTCCCGGATGCCCTTGCTGGCCATCTCGCTACGCTCCTTGCTCGTTTCGGTCTACGACGTGGCCCGTGTCTGGCCGGCGGTCTGTCCGACGGCCGGCCGGGCCTTCCAGAAGTAATTGTGCACCCCCTGCGCCGTCCAGATGCGCCGGAAGGTCATGGAGACCCTGTCCCCGATGGACAGCTCCGAGGCGACGACGTCCGTCATTTCGCAGCGGTAGCGGCCGCCACCGTCGAAGTCGACGATGACCCCGACCACCGGCGGCGAGAGGCTGAAGGCCAGGTGGTCGATGGTGAACGTGGCCACGGTGCCTGGCACGTCGGCCAGGCGCTCGGGCTGCATGTGGTCGATGGTGTGACACGAGAGGCAGGCCCTGGTCGGAGGCATGTGGCGGAACCCACAGACGAGGCAGCGGCTGCCGGCAAAGGCGTACTTCCACTGCTCGGAGCGGTGGACGGTAGGCGCTCCGGGGCGCTCGGGGTCCGGTCGGCGAGGGGGCTCCCGGTGCATCTGGCCCCGCCAGGTCAGGAACGTCGCGTACGGGAGGTCGTCCCGCCCGGCAGCGATCTGCTCGGCGACCGACGGGACGCCGGCGGCCGCCCGGGCCGACTGCGCCCCGGGGAGCGCCCCGGTGGTGCGGAACACGAGTGCGTCGGCCCCGTCGGCCAGCGACAGCACCACGATGACCTGTCCCGGCTCGGCCCGCTCGAGGACATCACACAGGGCGGTGGCGGCCTGGGCTGCCCCGAGGTTGCCGATCGACCCGTTGAGGTCCGGGGCCAGGGCACCTTCCCGGACGCCGAGGCCCTTCGTCACGGCCTTGACCGACCGCACGTGCAGGCCGGCCACGATGGCGTGGTCGACGTCACCCTCGGCCAGGCCGGAGTCCTTGAGCGCCGCGGCGAAGGCCTCACGAGCCAGCGGGACGTAGAGCTCCTCGCCGAAGCGCTCCTCCCAGACGTGGGAGTCGGCCTCGCCCGGCACGCGCCAGCGGTCGAGGAACTCGTCGCTGGCGGACCCACGGCCGATCAGCTCGGCCACTGCACCGTCGGGCCCGCAGACGAAGGCGGCGGCGCCGTCGCCGCTGTCGCGCTCCTCGGCCGAGCCGGCCAGGCCGGTACGGAGGTCCGAGACCACGCTCAACGTGGTGCGACCGGCCACGCCTGCGGCGCCGGCGGTCGCCAGCACCAGCGCCCCCACGGCTGAGCGGGACGAGCCGGCGAAGTCGTAGGCCCCGCATCCACGGGCCAGCCCCAGGGCGGCGTGCACCGTCGTGGCGCTCGTCTTGTCCAGGTAGGCCGGGTCCGGCGTCGACAGGTACAGATCCTGGACGGGCCCCGCTCCCGGGCCCACGGCCAGGGCACGGCGGCCCGCCTCGACCCCCAGCGTCGTGGTGTCCTCGTCGTGGGAGGCCACGGCTCTGGTGCCCCGGCCCCCTCCGCTGCCCAACACGCCTGCGATGGCGGCGCGCTGCAGCCTCCAATAGGGGAGATAGGTCCCCCAGGCGGTAATTCCGGCGGTCATGGGCCGATCATCCCAGAGATCCCGAACGGCGCACACATCGGAACGCAGTCGTCCGACCCGCCTCCCATGAGGCGGTCCCCCGGTCCCGCCAGTGCCCGCAGATGGACGGGGCCGGCCCGACGGGCGTGCTACATGTCAGCGCAGGCTGTCCGGAGTGGGCACGGCCAGGGCTTTCCCGGCGCCCGATGGCTGACAGCCGTGTCGGCTTTCACCGTGCACGCCGCCTTCGGAGGAGCCTCCGGGAGGGAGGCCCGCAGCGCCGGATCGGTGCAGAACGGCGCGGCGGGCCGACCTCTATCCGACGATCCCGACGATGGGCTGGTTGAGGACGATGTTGCCCGTGGAGCCGAGGAACGGCGGCACGCCTCCCGTCGGGAAGGTGAACACCCCGCCGTCCGAGGCGCTCAGGTAGTAGCCGCCCGCCGCCGTCGTCATGCCCACGATCGGCTTGTTCAGCGTCATGGCGCCGGTCGAGCCCTCGAAGGGAGGCCCGCCGCTGGTCGGGTAGGTGAAGATCCCGCCGTCCGTCGCCACCAGGTAGTAGCCGCCCGCGACCGGCGCGGCGATGCCCACCACGGGCTTGTTGAGCGCGATGTTGCCCGCCGAGCCCTGGAAGGTGGCGTCGCCGTAGTTGAAGATGCCGCCGTCGGAGGCCACCAGGTAGTAGCCCTTGCCGTCAGGGGTGGCGGCCATGCCCACGATGGGCTTGTTCAGCTTGATATTCCCCGTCGACCCGTAGAACTGGGCGTCGCCGTAGCTGAAGATGCCGCCGTCGCTCGCGACGAGCCAGTACCCGCCGCCGTCCGCCGTCATGGCCATGCCCACGATGGGCTGGTTCAGGTGTATCGAGCCGGCCGAGCCGTAGAACTGGGCACTGCCGTAGTTGAAGATGCCACCATCGGACGCCACCAGGTCGTAGCCGTCACCGCCGGGCATGATCCCCAGGCCGACGATCGGCTTGTTGAGATGCGTCCCGCCGGTGGAGCCCAGGAACGGCGCGCCCGCGCCGTAGGAGAACACCCCGCCGTCGGTCGCCACGAAGCGGTAGCCGGAGCGGGCGATGGGAGCCGACATCACGAAGGGGGCGATGGTCCCGCCGACGGTGGTCGAGCCGACCGACACGCACTCCCAGTTCGTCAGGCACGACACGCCGGTGGGCGCGGTCTCGGTGGCGCCAGCGGCACCGGTCGGCGTGGTGGCGGTCGTCCAGGTGCTCCCGTTCCAGACCTCAGCCAGCGGGGCCGGCGAGGTACCCGTGGCGGGGAGGGTCTCTCCGACCGCGCTGCACGTCGTGGGGCTGAAGCAGTCCACGCCTGAGAGCACGTCGGGGTCGGTCGGCGACGCGTCGGCCGTCGTGCTCTGGGCCCAGGTGGATCCGTTGTACTGCGCAGCGTAGGTCCGCGCCACGTTCACGCCATCGTTGAAGCTGCCGACGGCCTGGCAGAAGGAGGCGCCGACGCACGACACGCCACTGAAGTTGTTGCTGGCGCTGCCGGCCGTCGAGCCGTTCGGGCTGGTGACGATGGACCAGGTCGATCCGTTCCACTGCTCGACCAGCGTCGTCGTCAGGCTCCCCGTCGCGGTCTGGCCCGTGGCGGCGCAGAACGACGGTCCGCCGCACGACACGCTCTCGAGGACGGTGGTGGCGGCACCGGTCACCGCCGGGGCGGTCACGATCGACCACGCCGTGCCGTTCCACTGCTCGACCAGCGGGAGGGTGGTGGAGCCGGAGACGTTGTCGCCGACCGCGGTGCAGTTGGTGCTCGACTGGCAGGTGACCCCGTTGAACACGGCCGATGACGCCCCCGACGGTTGCGGGATGGTCGCCTGCGACCACGCCGTGCCGTTCCACTGCTCGATCACGACGCCGCTGACGATGGCCCCCACGGCGGCGCAGAACGTCGTGCCGACGCACGACACGCCTTGCAGCTCGAGCCCCCCGGCGATCGCCGGGTTGGAGACGACCGACCACGTGGTGCCGTTCCACTGCTCAATGAGGGCGCCGCTCGCGGCGCCGGTCTGGCCCGTCGCCATGCAGAAGTCGGCGGTGGTGCACGAGACCGAGTCCAAGACGTTCGTGCTGCCCGAGCCCGACGAGGGGATGGTGCCCTGCGTCCAGGTCGTCGCGTTCACCGTCGGCGGGCTGGTGGCGGCGGCGCCGGCGGGCGGACTACTACTCAGACCCAGCGCGAGGAGGGTCCAGGCACAGAGGCTGAAGACGAGCGTGGACGTGCGGACGATGCGGTACATGTCGGCTCCTTCTCGAGGGCGTCATTCCCGGGATGGGTCCACGCCGTCGAACCTATGACAACTAATGACCGGCCAAGAGCATTTGAAACGGGATTTGTCACACCACACCCGTGTTTCCTTCAGCGCGCCGTCGCCTGCACCACAAGTTCCCAGCTATCCAACTCCAGTGGGCCCCCACCGCCGGCGCGGAACTGCACGTCGCCGAACCCCGCCGCCTGGAGCCAGACGACCCACTCCGGTGGCGTCGGCAACCGGACGAAGTACTCGGCCCGGCGCAGGGCACCCTCCCTGTACGCGGTGCGCCGGACCACCATCCGCCCCGTGATCGGGTCGAACGTCGAGACCTCGAACATGGCGTCCTCGCCGTTCTGCACGACCACCGCGTCGGGCGCCGGTGTGAAATGCCGCACGCCGCCGTCGTGATGCATGGTGTCGATGGCCACCTTCCCGCCCGGGCGCAGGACGCGGCGGAACTCCTCGAGGACGCGATGACAGTCGGCGTCGTCGTAGTAGCCGAACGAGTTCAACCAACAGACCACTGCGTCGAATGGCCCGTCGACGGGGAGGTCACGCACGTCCCCCTCCAGATAGGTCACGCTGCCGGGTCGCAGCTGCGGGTCGTTGCGTGCCGCCTCGATGTAGGCCGGAGTCAGGTCGACGCCCGTCACGTCCATGCCGGCGGCGGCCAGGCGGCGGCAGAGCCGGCCGTGGCCGCAGGGCACATCGAGGATGCGGGAGCCGGACGGCAGGTCGAGCAGGCCGAGGATCTCGGCCGTGTCGGCGTCCGAGTGCGCGTCGTCGATCGACTCCCCGTAGAAGTAGGGGTAGTCATCGCCGAAGGTTGCCTCCATGTCGAAGGTCATGCGCCATCATCGCCGCCGCTAGGGTCGCCCGCATGCCCGAGCCGGAGGACCTCTCCTTCGATGCGGTCACGGCGCTGCAGGACACGGACGACCCTTCCGTCTTCGGGGCCAGCATCCACCCCCTGTGGGCCGTGGGTGACAAGCCGAACGGGGGCTACCTGTTGGCGGTGCTGGGACGGGCCGCCCGGGTCGCCGCCGGGCGGGAAGGTGGCGAGGGATGGGAGGTGGTGTCCTCCTCGGTGACCTACCTCCGTGCGCCCGGGTCCGGCCCCGCTCGGGTGCGGGCGACGCTGCTGCGCCGGGGGCGGACGGCCGCCCACGTCCGGGCCGTGCTCTCCCAGGGGGACGATCTGGTCGACGCCGTGTTCGTGCTGGGTGACCTGGCTGACCGGCCGGCTGTGCGGTACGACGGCATTGTGCCCTTCTCTGCGCCCGAGCCTGAGGACTGCGTCCGGCTGACCCCCCAGGTCCCGAACGGCGTCTACGTCGGCATCATGGACGTGCTCGACCTCCGGCTCGACCCGACGACGCTGCCCTTCACCGCCACGGTGCCGCCACCTGCCGGGACGCCGGCCGAGCTGCGCGGCTGGACGCGCTTCAACGACGGGCGCCCGGCCGACGCGCTGTCACTCCTCTTCCTCACCGACGCCATCCCGCCGGCGACGCTCATGATCGGCTCCACCGGCTGGGTTCCCACGCTCCAGCTGTCGACCTACGTGCGGGCTCGGCCGGCGCCGGGGTGGCTGGGCATCCGCATGACGGCCGGCCTGGTGGCGGACGGGATGGTCGACGAGACGTGCGTGCTGTGGGACAGCCGGGGCCATCTCGTCGGGCAGTCGACCCAGCTGGCCCGGCTGCGCTTCCCCGACGAGGTCTGACTCCGACGAGACGGCGTCAGGCGGCCTGATCGCCCTCCCCGTCGTCGGCGTCGGCGGCGTCGTCGTCGTCGGCCTCGTAGCAATCCCACGAGCAGTACCCCGCCAGGCGCGGCGACGCCGGATGGAAACGGCAACGCGGGCACAGCGGTGTCGTCATGGTGCCTCTTTCCTTCGAAGTCTCGATTGTCTCCATGGTCATTTCCTGCCGATTCCGATTCCGATTCCGATTCCGATTCCGATTCCGATGCCGATTCCTGTTGCGGCCCCTGAACGCAAAAGAGCCGCTTCCCCGTGGGAAGCGGCTCCTCGACGTCGGGACTCTTGAAAAGTCCTCTACGGCGTCGATGCCACCCCCCCGCTGCTCAGCTTGGGGATCCCGCAGATCCGTACTTCGGACACGGCCAGGCGCGACTCACCCAGGGAATTGCCCTCCAGATGACACCGGAACGTCGCGGGGTGCGTGGTCATGATCAGGTCATTATACGAGAGCCGCCGGTGGCGATGGACAAGATCTCGCAGAGTTCATCGACGCGTCACACGCGAGGGCCCCCACGACCGGGGCAGCCGGGGCGGCCGTCGCAGCCGGGGCGGTGCTGCGCTGCGTGGTGGTTCAGGCGGGTGTGCCAGCCACGCGGGCGCGCAGCTCGGGCTTGACCACCTTGCCGGTCGGGTTGCGGGGCAGCTCGTCGATGAACAGGAACTGACGGGGCACCTTGTAGTCGGCCAACTGCACCAGCCCGAAGGCGCGCAGCTCCTCGCCGTCGGCGTCAGCGCCGGGATGCAGGACGACGAACGCCACCACGTCCTCGCCGAGCACGGGATGCGGGGCGCCCACCACGGCGACCTCCTTGACGGCCTCGTGCTGCACCAGGACGTGCTCCACGTCGGTGGCGTGCACGTTGTTGCCGCCGCGGATGATGACATCCTTGGAGCGGCCGACGATGTAGAGGTACCCGTCTGCATCGAGCTTGCCGAGGTCGCCGGTCACGAGCCAGCCGTCCCGCCACATCTCGGCAGTGGCGCCGGGATCCTCGAAGTATTCGCGCTGGCGCCCCGGCATCTGCAGGCGCACCTCGCCCACCTCGTCGGCCGGCAGCTGCCGATCCTGCTCGTCGACGATGCGCACGACCGCCGGCGGGGCGATCTGGCCCACCGAGCCGGGACGCTTGACCGCCTCGCCCTTGGGCATGACGCAGTAGGCCGACCCGGCCTCGGTCATGCCGTAGTTGTTCGACACCAGGGCGTCGGGCATTTTGTCCTGCAGCCGTTCGACAACGTAGGGCGCCAGCGGCGCGCTCCCCACCGAGCACATCTGCACCGACGACAGGTCGGCGTCGGCGAAGCGCCCGTTGTCAATGAGGAGATGGGCCATGGTCGGCACCAGGAAGACAGCCATGGGGCGCTCGTCCTCGACCACGCGCAGCCAGCGATCGGCGTCGAAGCGCGGTTGGTAGATCACCTGCAGGCCGAGCTTCATCGGCGTGTAGACCAGGGCGATGCCGGCGAACGTGAAGAGCGGACTGGCATGCAGCCACCCGGCGCCGGACCAGTTGGGGTCGACCTTGCCGATCATGGAGCCGTTGGAGTGGCGGACCGCCACGCCCTTGGGCCGGCCAGTCGTCCCCGAGGTGTAGAGGATGTCGGCCAGGTCCTCCGGGTCGCGCTCCACCTGGAAGGGCGAGCGGTCCCCTGCGGTGGCGGCGCTCCAGCCCAGCACCGGGACGGTGGTGTCCGGCGGCGGCGTCCCGTCCTCCGCACCGGCGTCGATCAGGGTGACGAGGCGGCCTCCCCCGGCTTCGCCGTCGCTGCGGAGGAGGTCGCCGTCGGCCACGACGGCAGTGGCGCCCGAGTGCTCGAGCATGTGGGCCACCTCGGCCGGCGCCAGGCGGGGGTTCATCGGGACGGCCACGCCGCCGGCGCGGTGGGCGGCGGAGTACGAGACGAGCCAGCGCAGCGCCAGCTCGGGGCGCAGGTGGATGCCGACGCGGTCATTGGGCTCCAGGCCGGCCTCGACCAGGCGGCGGGCCATGGCGTTGGCCGCACCGTCCCATTCGGCGAAGGTCATGGAACCGACGTCCACGACGGCGAAGGCCGTCTTGTCGCCGAACTCCTCAGCCATGCGCGCCAGGTGATCGTCCATCAACACGGTTACAGGGTCCCCCAGGGAGTCGGTCGGTGCGAAAGTTGACGGCGGTGTCAGGTTCGTTGCAGCATGGCCGATGCGCCCGCGGGGGTCAATCCCGGGGGCGCCACCCGATCCGCGTGACATGCCTGGGGCCGCGGCCGCCGGGGAAGGGACCTGAGGGAGGGAGGCGGCGACATGAGCATGGTCCGGTTCGACCTCCCCACGCCGGAGGGCGACACAACTGAGTTCTGGGAGGCCACCCGGGAGGAGCGCCTGCTCATCAAGCACTGCCTCGACTGTGACGCCTACTCCTACTACCCCCGCCCCTTCTGCCCGAAGTGCTGGAGCGAGCGGGTCGAGTGGCACCAGGCCAGCGGTGCGGCGAGTTTGTACACCTGGTCGGTCATCTACAAGAACGACCAGCCCCCCTTTCGCGAGCGCGTGCCCTACGTGGCCGCCATCGTCGACCTGGCCGAGGGGCCGCGCATGATGACCAACGTGGTCGACTGCCCCTTCGACGAACTGCGGGTCGGCATGGCGCTCACCGTCCGCTTCCAGCCCATTTCCGACGAGTTCACGATCCCCGTCTTCGTGCGGGCCTGAGGAGGACACGAACCACATGACCGAAGGCAACGACGCCGTCATTGCCGCCGCCGTCCGGACACCGATCGGGCGCTCCGGGCGCTCGCTGGCGGGGCTGACCGTCGCGGACATCGGCATGCAGACCGTGACCGGGGTCATCGCGGCGGCCGGGTTGGAGCTCGATGACATCGACGACCTGCTGCTGGGCGAGGTGCTGCGCGGCGGCGGCTGCACCGCCCGCTACGTCGCCAACGCCCTGGGCCTGCCGCCCGACACGCCGGGTGGCGCGGTGCAGCGCCAGTGCGCCACCGGGATGATGGCGGTCCAGGAGGCGGCGGCCCACATCCGCTCGGGCATGGCCGACGCGATCATCGCCGGTGGCATCGATTCCATGACCCGCACCCCGCTCCTCTTCGAGAAGTCGCCCTTCCCCTTCGGCGGCGTCCAGCAGTTCATGCCCCCGAGCCACCCGGACACGGCCGACGCCCCCAACACCAACATGCTCATCACAGTGGGTGAGAACACGGCCCGCGAGTGCGGCATCACCCGCGAGGAGTCCGACGAGTGGTCGTACCACTCCAACATCCGGGCGGTGGCCGCCACCGACGACGGGCGCTTCGCCGAGGAGATCGTGCCGGTGACGGTGCCGGCGGGCCGCGGCGAGACGGTGACGGTCAGCGTGGACGAGCACCCTCGCCGGGACACGACGCTGGAGAAGCTGGCCGCGTTGCCGTCGCTGACCGGCCCGGACGGGCAGGTCACGGCCGGGAACTCCTCGGGCATCGCCGACGGGGGCGCCGCCCTCGTGGTGGTCTCCCGCGCCTACGCGGAGGCGCACGGCATGACGCCGCTGGCGACGGTGCGCTCGTGGAATTCCTGCGGTATTGAGCCCGCCCGCACCGGGCTGGCCCCGACGATCTGCGTGCCCCGGGCCCTGAACCGGGCCGGCCTGAGCGAATCCGACGTCGACCTGGTGGAGATCAACGAGGCGTTCGCCACCATGGCGGTGGCCAGCGCGCGCAAGCTGGGCTTCCCGCACGACATCGTCAACGTCAACGGCGGGGCGGTCGGGATCGGGCACCCCGTGGGCGCCTCGGGTGCCCGCATTCTGGTGACGCTGATCCACGAGCTGCGGCGGCGTGGCGGCGGCATCGGGGTCGGGTCGCTGTGTGCCGGGGGCGGCATGGGCTCGGCGACGGTGCTCGAGGTGCACGCCCCGGCGTGACGACGCGGCGTCAGGAGTGGCGCAGCTCGACCAGGTGGCCGTTGGGGTCGAACAGGGAGAGGGTGGGCCCGGGGCCTCGCGCCCCGGCCTCCCCGCCCGGGCCCTGCATGTTGCCCACGTCGTGAAACGAGTCGCCGTACGGGATGGCGGCCGATCTGACGCGGGCAAAGGCGGCGGCGAATTCCTCCGGTGAGAGAGCGAAGGCCAGGTGCCCACCGCCCTCGGTGCCCCAGGGTGCGAGCTGCAGCGTCGTGTCCGGGCTGACCCGGATCACCGAGAAGGGCCCGTCCTCGCCTTCGTGCCCGAAGCCCATGACCTCGGTGTAGAAGCGGACGCTGGCGTCCCGGTCGTTGACGGTCAGGATGAGATGGTCCAGCGTCACCACGGGGGTGACGATCGCTACTCCTTCTCGGCCGCGCCGTCCGTCATGTGGTCCTTGATGGAATTGACGACCGTGGGATCGAGCAGCGTGGTCACGTCGCCCAACGGCCGGTCGTCGGCGACGTCGCGCAGGAGCCGGCGCATGATCTTGCCGCTGCGGGTCTTGGGCAGCTCGGGCGTCAGCAGGATCTGGCGCGGCTTGGCGATGGGGCCGATCTGCTGCGCCACGTGGTCCCTGAGCTCGGCCACCAGCTTCTCCCCCGCCTCGCCGTCGACATCGCTGGCCCCCTTGAGGGTGACGAAGGCCACGATGGCCTGGCCGGTGGTGTCGTCGTTGGCGCCCACCACGGCGGCTTCCGCGACCGCCGGGTGGCCGACCAGCGCGTGCTCCACCTCGGTCGTGGAGATGCGGTGCCCAGAGATGTTCATGACGTCGTCGACCCGGCCGAGCAGCCACAGGTCGCCGTCCTCGTCGCGCTTGGCGCCGTCGCCAGCGAAGTACTTGCCGGGGAAGCGCTTCCAGTACGTCTCGATGAAGCGCTCGTCGTCCCCGTAGATGCCGCGCGTCATGCCGGGCCAGGGCTCGGTGATCACCAGATAGCCGCCGGCGTCGTTCCCGACGGAGTTGCCCTCGTCGTCGATGACGTCGGCGCTGATGCCCGGGAACGGCGTCATGGCGGCGCCCGGCTTGGTGGCGGTGATGCCGGGAAGCGGCGTGATGAGGATGCCGCCGGTCTCGGTCTGCCACCAGGTGTCCACAATGGGACAGCGCTCCCCGCCGATGTGGGTGCGATACCAGATCCAGGCCTCCGGATTGATGGGCTCGCCCACCGACCCGAGCAGGCGCAGGCTCGAAAGGTCGTGTGAGGCCGGGAGCTCCTCCCCCCACTTCATGAAGGTCCGGATGGTGGTCGGCGCGGTGTAGAGGATGTTCACCTTGTACTTCTCGACCAGCTGCCACCAGCGGTCGCGCCCCGGCGTGTCCGGCGTGCCCTCGTACATGACCGAGGTCGTGCCATTGGCCAGGGGTCCGTAGACGATGTAGCTGTGACCCGTCACCCAGCCGATGTCGGCCGCCGTCCAGAACACGTCCGTCTCGGGCTTGATGTCGAAGATGAGGCGGTGGGTGGCCGAGACGTGCGTCAGGTAGCCCCCGCTGGTGTGCAGGATCCCCTTCGGCTTCGCCGTCGTCCCGCTGGTGTACATGATGTAGAGCGGGTGCTCGGCGTCGAAGGCCTCGGCCTCGTGCGTCTCGGGCTGACGCGCCACCAGGTCGTGCCACCAGACGTCGCGGCTGTCGTCCCAGCCCACTTCCTGCCGGGTCCGCTGCACAACGAGGACTTTCTCGACATCGGGGCATCCCTGGACCGCCTCGTCCACCGCCGGCTTCAAGGCGGCCGGGGCGCCCCGCCGGTAGCCGCCATCGGCGGTGATGACGAAGTGGGCGTCGCAGTCGAGGATGCGGCCCCGCAGCGCGTCGGCCGAGAACCCGCCGAAGACCACCGTGTGGGGCGCGCCGAGCCGGGCGCAGGCCAGCATGGCGACCACCGTCTCGGGGATCATCGGCATGTAGATGGCCACCTTGTCGCCGGCCCGCACACCGAGCTCGGTGAGGCCGTTGGCGGCCTGGCTCACCATGGTCAGGAGGTCGTCGTAGGTGATCGTCCGGGTATCCCCGGGCTCGCCCTCCCAGTGGAAGGCGACCCGGGGGCCCAGGCCGGCGGCAACGTGGCGGTCGACGCAATTGACCGCCACGTTGAGTTTGCCGCCGACGAACCACTTGGCGAACGGCAGGTTCCACTCGAGCACGCCCGTCCATGGGGTGTCCCAGGTGAGCTGCTTGGCCTGGGAGGCCCAGAAGCCCAGAGGATCGGACTCGGCCTCGGCGTAGATGCCGGGCTGGGCGTTGGCCTCCTTGGCGAGCTCTTCCGGTGGAGGGAAGGACCTCGTCTCGTGGAGCAGGGCGGACAGCCCTTCCTCTCTGGTCTCGCTCACCGCAGCCTCCTCTCGGGCCGGTCCGGCTCGGACGCCGCCCCCGTGATCATTACCTACCCCGCAGCGTGCAGGTCCAGCGGCGCGCCGGTCGGGAGGACCTTCCGGCCACCCATGCCGTTGATGACGCCTGCCGCCGAGGCGTACCAGGCGGCGGCGGCCGTCACGACGCCAGCAATGCCACCGGCTTTCACGATGTCCACGTGGTTCGAGAAGTTCCCGATGGCCAGGAGGATGAACGTGACCTCAAGGGTGAGGAACACGGCGAAAACGGCCCGGCTGACGAACAGGCTCCACAGGAGCATGTAGGTGTTGAAGATCACGAAGGCCACCGCGATCCAGCCGAGGTCGTTGTTCAGCTCCACCGCCGTCGGCTTGAACTGCGGGACGACAAGGAGGAAGTAGACGGCCACGCCTATCCAGAAGGCGCCGTACGTGGAGAAGGCGGTCGCACCGAAGACATTGCGGTTCTTGAACTCCCACATGCCGGCCAGCAGCTGGGCGATACCGCCGTAGGCAAGCGCGAAACCCAGGAAGGCGACCGTGCCCTTGGTCCAACCGGCGTTGAAGGCGGACAGCAGGAAGGTGGTCAACGCGAAGGCGGCCAGCCCCAGGGGTGCCGGGTCGGCCGCAGTCGGCGTTTCCTTGATGGCGATCTCCTGCAGCGCCATCACCCCCTGCTGACTGCCGTTGTGCATTCCGGGTTGCGCACCCTGCGCCGTGTCGTCCTTGATTGCCATGACGTCAGCACTCCTTGCTCAGGCGTGGTGAGCCGCTGCCCCCACGCGACCAGTTGCACGAGCGGCGGCGAACACGCACACCAGCCAGAGTGACGCCCCCGAATCGTGTGTCACCTTCTTCACGCCCCCGACGGGACGAGACAGGGCCATTGTGCGGAGGCCTTCGCCTCGACTGCAATGCATGGTCGCTGAAGTGCGCCATCGGTGCGACAAACGGTTGTCTGCGTGCGACGAGCGGCAGGCCCGGCCCCGCCGGGCGCGTGACCCCTTTTTCGGTGGAATGGGTATGGCACACTTCAAGAGACACAGTGAGCAGCCGGCGGATCACGCCGGCGAAGGGGGCCGATGAAAGAGGCGCTGTGGATCGCCTTCGTAGGCGTCGTGGTCGTGATCGTCGTCGTGATCCGCTTCGCCGTGCGCTCAGAGCGGCGTCTGGGCACGCCCCCGCAGCGGGCGGCGCTGGCCACCCTGCACACGGCGAACCTGGCCGCACCTGCGCTCCGGACCGGTCTCGACGAGGTCTCGGCGGCCCGGGCGATCCCCCATCTGCACCAGCTCATCGGCACAACCGGCGTCGCCATCGCCGACACCATCGGGATTCTGGCGGCCGACGGCCTCGATCCCGCGCACTGTGCGCTGGTGCAAACCTCGCTGCAGGCGGCTCTCGCGAGTGGCCGACCGCAGGTGCTGTCCTCGCATGACCTCGCCTGCAAGGACGCGGGGACATGCTCGCTCCAGGGTGGTGTCGTCGTCCCCATCACGACGGACCACGTGGTGGGGGCAATCGTGGCGGTGGACTCCTCGGCGCCGGCCAGCATGCTCAGGCTCAGCGGAGAGGTGGCCGAGTTCGTCTCCACCCAGCTGCAGCTGGCCGAGCTCGATCGCTCACGCCGCCGTGCCGTGCAGTTCGAACTGCGGTTTCTGCGCGCCCAGATCTCGCCGCACTTCATCTACAACGCGTTGACGGCGATCGAGTCATTCGTCCGCTCCGATCCCGACCGCGCCCGCGAGCTCCTGGTGCAGTTCGCGGACTTCATCCGCTACAGCTTCCGCAGCCACGGACAGTTCGTCACGATGGCCGAGGAGATCCGACTGGTCGACACCTACCTCGACCTGGAGCGGGCCCGCTTCGGTGACCGCCTGGAGGTCACCCTGCGGGTGGCCCCCGAAGTGCTCAGCGTCATGCTCCCGCCGTTCGTGCTGCAGCCACTGGTGGAGAACGCCGTGCACCACGGGCTCGAGCCCAGCGGCAAACCGGGGCACCTGGAGATCACCATCATGGACGCCGACACGGATGCCGAGGTCTCGGTCGAGGACGACGGTGTCGGCGCCGACCCGGGACAGATCCGGCGCGCCCTGGCGGGGATCAGTGACGACGAAGGGGTCGGCCTCCACAACGTGGACGAGCGCCTGCGCACGGTCTTCGGTGACGACTCCCGCCTCACGATTGAGACGGCGCCCGGTGCCGGCACGCGGGTGACGGTGCGCATTCCCAAGTACCACGTCGGGGTTCTGGCGTGACGTCCGCGTTGAGCGTGCTGGCGGTCGACGACGAGACCCCTGCACTCGACGAGCTCGTCTACCTGCTGCAGCACTCGGCCATGGTTTCGCACGTGCGGGCCGTGAGCTCGGCCACCGACGCCCTCCATCACCTCCACCACGAGCGCTTCGATGTCGTCCTGCTCGACATCGCCATGCCGGGCATGGACGGGCTCGAACTGGCCCGCGTCATGGCCCAGTTCTCGCACCCCCCCGCCATCGTCTTCGTCACGGCCCACGAAGAGCATGCGCTGGCCGCCTTCGATGTCGGCGGCTCCGGCTACCTCCTCAAGCCGGTGACGCAGGAGCGTCTCGTCACGGCGTTGCGCCGGGTCGCCCTGCCGCGCCAGGAGGACGGCGAAGACGACATGGCGCTCGACACCATTCCGGTCGAGATCGGGACCCTGACGAGGATGGTCTCGCGTGACGAGGTGTCCTGGGTGGAGTCGTCGGGCGACTACGTCCGCCTGCATCTGCGCGACGGGGCACACCATCTGGTGCGGCTCCCCATGTCCGTGCTCGAAGGGCACTGGCGCGACCACGGGTTCGCCCGGATCCACCGCAGCTATCTCGTGTCGCTGCGCGAGATCCGTGAGGTCCGGACGTCGCAGGGACACACCGTCGTGGGCGTGGGCACGTTCGACCTGCCGGTGAGCCGCCGGCACTCCAAAGAGCTCCGGGACAGGCTCGTGCGTCACGCACGCCGGTCGCCGGCGTCGTGACCTCGTGACCTCGTGACCTCGGAGCCGGTCCCAGCCCGTCAGGTCGTCCGCAGTCAAGCGCGGCGACCCGGTGGGAGGGCCAGCACGCCGGCACTCGACGACCTCTACGAGCCCGACGCGTACGGCAGGGAGCTCCTGACGTCGCTCATGCGGGCCCAGGGTGCCGCCTGCCTCACCGTGCTGCTGCCGGCCCTGGCCCTGCTGGCGCTCTACCCGCTGCTGACGGCGATCTTCCCGTGGCTGGCCACGGCCCAGGTCCTCGGCCTGCCGCTGACGTTGCTCATTCTGGGCGGCGGGATCTACCCCCCGCTCGTTCTCCTCGGGTACTGGTACGTACGGCGCGCCGAACGACTGGAGCAGCAGTTCGTCGAGCTGCTCAAGGAACAATGACGGAGCCGGCCTCAGTCATCGCCATCGTTGCGGTGACGGGCATCACCGCCATCATCGGCGCCCGCGGCGTGCGCGTGGCGCGCACGCCGGCCGACTTCCTGGTAGCCGCCCGGCAGGTGCCCGCACCGCTCAACGCGTCGGCCATCTCCGGGGAGTACCTGTCGGCGGCGTCGTTCCTCGGGGTGGCGGGGCTGGCCATGTTGGAGGGCCTTGGGGCGCTCTGGTACGCCGTCGGCTACGCAGCGGGCTACCTGGTCCTGCTGGCCGCGGTTGCCGCTCCCCTCCGCCGCTTC
Source organism: Acidimicrobiales bacterium (assembly GCA_036273055.1). Taxonomy (GTDB): domain Bacteria; phylum Actinomycetota; class Acidimicrobiia; order Acidimicrobiales; family RAAP-2; genus Bog-473. The sequence continues at coordinate 18,541 of DATAXG010000031.1, forward strand.
GGCGCCTACACCATTCCCGATTTCGCCGAGGGCCGTCTGGGCTCGTCGGCGCTACGCCGGGCCGCCACGGCCACCGTGATCCTGATCTGCGGCTTCTACCTGCTTCCGCAGTTGAAGGGCGCAGGCGTCACCCTGCAGGTCGCCGTGGGCGGTCCGGTCTGGATCGGCGTCGTCGTGCTGGGCGCCATCGTGACCCTCGGGATCGCCAGTGGCGGCATGAAGGGGATCACGTTCGTGCAGGCCTTCCAGTACTGGCTCAAGATCGTCGCCATCGCGGTCCCCGCCCTGGTCCTCTTGGCCGTCGTGCAGCACCCGCCGGTGTCGACGGTGACGGGACCCGCCCCGCCGACGTTCGCGCACCGGACGGCGGTGGAATTCCCCCAGCCCGAGGTGATCACCGTGGCCGCAGTCGTGGATGTCACAACCTCCGGGGAGATCGACGGCGTGGCGCGCCACGGCCCTCTGGTGTTGACCAAGGGCAACCACAGGGTCGGGTCGGGCGCCACCATCACGTTTCCCGCCCATTCGCCGGCGCCGCACGTCGCAGCCAACCCGGTCATGACCGGGGCGGCCTGGACCTCGCCGCTCCTGCAGCTGGGCGGTCGGCCCGACCATGCCCTGGCGGCCACCTACGGCGTCCTGCTGGCCACCGTCCTCGGGGCCATGGGACTCCCGCACATCCTCGTCCGCTTTTACACGAACCGCGACGGCCAGGCGGCGCGGCGCACCACCGCGTTCGTGCTCCTGCTGCTCGGGTGCTTCTACATTTTCCCGGCGGTGTTCGCCGTACTGGGCCGCATGGAGGCTCCGGGCCTCTACACGTCGGGCCAGACCGACTCGGTCGTCCTGGTCCTGCCGCGCATCATGGCCGGCGGTGAGTTGGGCGTGGTGCTCGGGGCGCTCGTCGCCGCGGGGGCCTTCGCCGCCTTCCTCTCGACCTCGTCGGGCTTGTTGATCAGCATGTCCGGCGCGCTCTCGCACGACATCATGGGCGGCGGGGTGCGGGCCTTCCGGTCCTCGGCCATCGCCATCGGCATCGTCATGACGGCCCTCGGGCTCGCCGTCCTCAACATCTCCATCAACGTGCTCGTCGGCTGGGCCTTCGCCATTGCGGCCTCGACCTTCTGCCCGCTACTGCTGCTCGGGATCTGGTGGCGCCGCTTCACCTGGGTCGGCGCCATCGGCGGGCTGCTCCTCGGTGGGCTGGCGTCGTCCATCGCCGTCCTGCTCACGATCATGGGTGTCGGCACGACGGGGTGGCCCGCCGTCCTGCTGAGCGAGCCAGCGATCTGGACGGTGCCACTCGCCTTCCTGACGATGATCGTGCTCTCACTGGTTTCGGCCCGCGCCATCCCGGCCGATGTGACGCAGCAGCTCCTCGCCCTCCACCTGCCCGAGAGGGTCCGCCTGCCGTCGGCGGCGGTCCGCGAGCTGGTCGCTCAGCCTGGATCCTGACGGAGCTCGAAGCCCTCGAAGGAGAACGCCGGAGTCACCGTCGTCCCGACCAACGCGTAGTCCCCGAGCGGGCGGGCCGACTGCCAGACGCCGGCGTCCACCACGAGCTGGGGTGAGTTTCCTGAAGCAACGTCGGGCCCGAGCACCTGCACGTCGGTTCGCCCGTCGGGCCACTCGCGACGGAGCTCCACGGGCTCACCGCCGTAGAAGTGCCACAGCTCGGTGGCGTCCACCCGGTGCGGCGCCGAGACCTCGCCCCGGAGGAGGAGGTAGTAGATGGCGCTCCCGGCGGGGCGTGCCCCGTCCTCGGCCTCGGCCACCCAGGTGCGGCGGTACCAGCCGCCCTCGGGGTGCGGTGCGAGATCCAGCGCGGCAATGAGCGATGCACCGGGGCGGACGCGCACGCCAGGCTGCTCGCGCTCAGTCGGGCGCGACGCCGACGCCCAGGCCGTTCGCCACGGCGACCGAGTGCACGGAGGCGCTGCCGAAGAGCGCGCCGTCGGTGGCGGCCCTTTTCACATAGAAATGTGCGTCGTGCTCCCAGGTGAAACCGATGCCGCCAAAGGACTGGATCGACTCGCGGCCCACAAGGTTCTGGCAGTCATCACTGGCGGCCTTGGCCATCGACACCGCGGTGGCGCGGGTCGGCGTGTCCTCGTCGATCGATGCGACCGCGAAATAGCACAGGGATCGGGCCCGCTCGATAGCGAGGAACATGTTGCTCATCTTGTGCTTCAAGGCCTGGAAGGACCCGATTGCGACCCCGAACTGTCGGCGCTCCTTGAGGTAGGCCAGCAGGAGTTGGAAGAGGGCATCACAGGTCCCCACGGTCTCGAGTGCCAACCCGACCGTCGCCTGCTGGATGGCCCGGGAGATACCGCGGGTCGACGCCGTACTGCCGGGCTCACCGAGGGCGCGCTCGTGCGGGACGAAGACGTGGTCGAGCGTGGCGTCGGCAAGGGGGCGGCTCGCATCGAGCGAGTGCACCGCCGTGAGGCCGGCCTCCCTAGCCGGCACGACAAAGGCACCCAAGCCCTCGCCGGCCCGGGCGATGACGATGACGTCGGTCGTACCCTCGCCGGCCAGGATCCCGACCTTGTGTCCGGTCAGCGACCATCCGCCATCGACCTGCTCGGCGGTCATGGTCACGTCGTCGAGGGCCCAGGCACGCGGGTGGTCGGCCAAGGCAACGGCCCCAGCGATGGCACCGGTGGCCACGGCGGAGAGGAAATGTTGGCGCTGTTCGGCCGTGCCGACCTCGCTGACCAAGGGGGCGAATTGGGTGACGGTGGCCAGGAGGGGCCCGGGGGCCACGGCGCGGCCCAGCTCTTCCACGACGACGGCCGTCTCCTGAATGGTGAGGCCGATGCCGCCGTACTCCTCGGGGATGGCCAGGGCGGGCCAGTCGAGGGCCACCATGGAGCCCCACAGTTTCTCGGGGGCCTCGCCGGTCTCGACGACGGCACGCACGACCTCGATTGGGCACTCCTTCTCGAGGAACGAGCGGACCGAGGTGCGCAGCTCTTCCTGGTCACCCGTGAACTCGAGCTCCACCGCACTCCCTCCCCGGCCTCGCCGGTCGCCTCTCCGACGCCGCCGGCGCCTCCATGGACACCGGCAGATCGGGGCGAGTGTACCTGACGCCCATGTCAGTCTCAGGTGCCAGTGCTGCCTTCACGCCGCCCCGTCTTCACGCCGCCCCGTTTTCCGGGAAGGAACGCGGTTGGGTGTGCCCTGCGGGGCCGCCGGTCCGCGCGGCGCAGGCCCGGGACGGCGACGAGGGGCTTGCTGCATCATTCCGGCCTTTGGGGTGCCAACGCTCGCAGGCACCGAAGGCCGCTCGCCTACACTCTCCGGTGCGCCTCTAGCTCAACGGCAGAGCAACGGACTCTTAATCCGCAGGTTTCGGGTTCGAATCCCGAGGGGCGCACAAAGGAGGTCTTCACATTTGACCTCCGCCCTGCTTCACGTTTGGTTCTAGCAGAGGGCTGTCTCAGGGCTTCCAGCACATCCTATTTTCCGACCTCGGTCCGCGTGTCTAGAAGCGGGGCTCGTTGGTCTG
>DATAXG010000032.1:0-7897 GCA_036273055.1 Acidimicrobiales bacterium
TGACAAGGCGACGCGGTGGACGCCTCCCCGGAACGACGTCGGCCGGCTAAGAGGACACAAGGACCGGAAGACCCGCGCCGGAAGCGGCGTATCCCTTGGGGGGCCGGCTCGTGCGACTTTCCAACCCGCGGGCGGACCCGATTCCCAGTGTCATCAGGTCTGGAGCGTCGGCGCTCGGCGCGGTTCGGACGGCGTTCGCTTGAACTTGCTGGTGGGAGGGTATTTCTGGCGCTCCGGCTCCCCCGACGACGCTCTCGCTGGCCCGCCCACACGAACCAACGGCGACGGATGACCGTCAGTGTCGTCCTCCGCGACCGGAACCTGCCTCGAAGAGGGCTTCTCCCTCAATGGTCGTCCTTCCGGGGCGAGCAGAGCGGTGGCGATCGTCACGCGTCTCACGCCGGTGCACGAAGGGGCCTCTTCGGCGAATCAACGTCGGGTTGGGCCTGGGTCGGCACGCTGTTTCCCCAGGTGGCCGCCTTGGCAGGGGGATCCTCCCCACAGTAGGCTTCAGCGTCTCGGGCGCCCCCGTTTCTCCAAGTGGGATCGTGGGTGAGCCCAACGGACTTGGATGCCGGGCAGTCAGCGGCAGGTGGTTGGCGAAATAAGGGGGCGGTTGGTGGGCACGACGTATTCACTGCTGGGCGGGGGGACGCCCTGGGGGCAAACTCACGCCTACACCCCGCGTTGGCGGGGCCTCGGGCAATTGGTGCTGGCCGTGGCGTTGGCCGTCGGGTTCCTCTCCTTGCTGCGGACCCCCGCCTTGCTGCAGGCCTCCGCCCCCGCGCTCGGCACCCTGGCCGGACCGGCGGCCCCCTCCACCCATGGACCAGGTGCCCTTTCCTTCCACGTGCGGGCGTCCGGCGCCCTCGAGGTCGCCACGGGGTCCTCGGATGCGCTGCGAATCGTCCCGGCGGGCTTCGGCCGAGACTCGATCCGGCCGCTCGACACCAGCGGCAAAGCTGCACCTGGGGTTGCAGCAACGTACGACCAGGGGGCACTTTCGGTGTGGTATTCGCACCACGGCGACGCCCTCGACCAGGGATTCACGGTCACTCGGCGACCCCCCGGCGAGACCAACAAGGTCCTCATCGCCGAGGACACGTCCGGAGCCCTACGCCCGAGGCTCGACAGCCTCACCAGCCTTACCTTCGAAGGATCAAAGGTGCCGGCGATCACCTACGGGGCGCTCAAGGTGACGGACAAGACCGGCAGGGTCCTCCCGGCCCGCCTCGATGTCTCGGGGACCAGTGTGCGCATCATATTCAACGACCGAGACGCCGTGTATCCCGTGCGGGTTGATCCGTGGATCCAGCAATCCCTCCTCACGCCGCCGGCCGGCTCCCAAGCCTTCGGAACGGTGCTCGCAACGTCGTCGAGCGGGACGACGGTCCTTGAGGGTGACCCCTACACCGACCGGGCCACCGTGTACACCTTGACCAGCGGGGTGTGGTCCTCGGGCGTAGAGCTGGCGCCGCCGTCGGGCTCCGTCAGCTTCGGCACGTCGGTGGCCTTGTCGTCGAACGGGGCGATCGCCCTGGTCGGCGATTCGAGCGGTGGCGCGGAGACCGGGGCGGCCACCGTCTACACCTTGACGAGCGGGGTGTGGTCTTCGGGCGTCGCGCTGACGCCACCGGACGAGGCCTCCGACTTCGGCACGTCGGTGGCGCTCTCAGGGAGCGGAACGACTGCCCTGGTGGGTGACCCCGGTGGGGGGGACACAGGCACCGGCACGGCGACGGTGTACACCTTTGCGGGCTCGTGGAGCAATGCCGCCAACCTGGCGCCGCAGGTCACGCCGGTTGAGTTCGGGACCTCGGTGGCGTTGTCGAATTCCGGTTCGGTCGCAGTGGTGGGTGACCCGACGGCCGGAACGGAAGGGCGCGGGTTGGTGGCCTCGTTCTCTGGAACCAACTGGGCGACTGGGACCGGGCTGGAGATCAAGCCCAACGTGGCGGGGCCCGCCGGATTCGGCACCTCGGTCGCCGTGTCGAGTGCAGGGACGACCATGGTCGTCGGTGACCCGACGTACCCGGCCGGTGCAGGGAGCGCGGGCATCTACTCCGGGACGTTGACCGGCTCGGCGATCACGGCGTGGGCCAAGGCGTCGAACCTGATCGCTCCCAGCGGTGCGGAAGCCTTCGGCACCTCCGTGACCATCACCGCAGCCGGCACCGAGGCTCTCGTAGGTGATCCTATGGGTGGCGCGGGCGCCGGCGCGGCCAGCAGCTACAGCGCTCCTTCGTCGGGCGTGTGGTCCACCACTACCGCCGCTGCGGCGCTCACGCCCCTCCCCTTCTCCGAGAACTTCGGCACGGCGGTGGCCGTGTCCGGCGACGCGTCGAGCGCTTTCGTGGGTGATCCGAATGGCAGCAGTGCCGACCCGTCGCTTTTCGGCACCGTGACCTCGTTCACCTCGAACGGGCGGTGGTGGAACCTTGGCATCGCGGCCACCCCTCCGGCCAACGCCGTCTCGTTCGGGACCTCGGTCGCGTTGTCTACGGCCGGCACCACACTCCTCGAAGGCGATGCGTCCGGCAACGTCCGTGGTGCGGCCGCCGTTTATACCTACAACGGCACGACGGTGGCGACCCAGGGCGCGCTGGTGCCGCCCGCCAACGCCAGTTCCTTTGGGACGACGGTAGCCATCTCGGGGAACGGTACGACGGCAGTCGTTGGTGATCCGGACACCTCCGAAGGCAACGCCACCGTCTACACTTACAACGGCTCGCTGTGGTCAGCAGGGACCGCGCTGACAGTGCCGTCCACCGGTTACGAGTTCGGCAACTCTGTCGCCATCTCGGCGAGCGGAAACGAGATCTTGGTTGGAGATCCTGGTGGTGGCGACAACGGCACGGGAGCGGTCACCGAATTCACCCTGAGCGGTACCACCTGGTCGCCGGGAGCCGCACTTCCGACTCCGGCGAATACAGAGACCTTCGGTACGACAGTCGCGCTGTCGGCCAACGGCAAAGTGGCCCTGGTATCCGACCCCGGAGCCCCCGGCGGCGGGTCGGTGATCCCCTACACCCTCAGTAGCGGGACCGTCTCCGAGGGGAACCCACTTCCGACCCCAGCCCATGCCTCGGCGTTTGGCACGGCGCTTGCCCTGTCGCAGACGGGCAACGTCGCCCTCGTCGGCGACCCGACCGGAGGGTCGCTCGGCAAGGGAGCGGCGACCCTCTACACCGACAACACCGGATCCTGGGTGCAGAACGCCTCGCTCGCCCCCGTGGGAACCCCGGGGCAGTTCGGAGCCTCGGTGGCCTTGTCCGCCAGCGGAGCGACGGCCCTCGTGGGCGACCCGCTGGCGCAGACCTACGGCACGGCCACGATCTACACCTACAGCGGCTCGTGGTCGGCGGGCACCGCCCTCACGGTGACGCCGAACGCCGGCAACTTCGGGGCGGCGGTGGCGCTCTCGTCCGGCGGTACCATCGCCGCGGTCGGAGACGATGACGGGGGACTCGTCGGCGGCGAAGTCACGGTCTTCTCGCTCAATGCCACGACCGCTGCGGTCAACCTGAGCGCGTCTGCGAACCCGTCCTCTGCCACTGTCGGTTCGCAGGTCACGTATTCGGCCGCGCTCTCGGGTGGGAGTGGGACGCTGACGGGCACGGTCACCTTCAGCACGGGGCTTCTCACGCTATGCACGGCGAGCGTCTCGGGCGGCGTCGCGAGGTGCCCCGCCAGCAACACCCCGGTCGGGGCGGGCGCGGTGTTCGCCACCTACTCCGGTGACGTCAACAACACTCCGTCGAGCGCCAGCACCCCGGTCTCCATCACTACGTCCTCCGCCACGGCCATCTCGGTCAACCCGACCTCGGTGACCCAAGGCGCGACGGTGACGTACACGGCCGAGGTTTCACCCACCTCGGGGACCGGGACGCCGACGGGCACGGTTGCCTTCAGCGCGGGCGGCACCGCCCTGTGCACGGCCTCGCTCGCCTCGGGGTCGGGGCACTGCACGGCCTCGAACGCCCCGGTCGGCACCGACACTGTCGTCGGGTCCTATTCGGGCGGTTCCACATTTGGTCCATCCTCTAGCAGCGCCTTCCTTTCAGTGGCCCCGGCGCCACGGCCGCCGCCCGCCGCGCAACACGGTTACTGGCTGGTGGGCTCCGACGGCGGGATCTTCACCTTCGGGTCCTCGCAGTTCTGGGGCTCGACGGGCAGTCTGACGCTCCAACGCCCCGTCGTCGGGATCTCGCCGACGTCGAGCCGCGCCGGGTACTGGTTGGTGGCCTCTGACGGTGGGGTGTTCGCCTACGGCGACGCCGGCTTCGTCGGCTCCATCCCCGGCGTCGGGCTCCACCCGGCCGGCTCGGGCCTGCCCAACAGCCTCTCCGCACCCATCGTGGGCATCGTGCCCTCACACGACGGCGGCGGGTACTTCATGGTGGCCTCCGACGGCGGGGTCTTCGCCTTCGGCGACGCCCACTTCGCCGGCTCGTGCCCCGGCATCGGCGGGTGCTCGGGTTCAGCGGTCGCCGTCATGCCCGACGCCAGCGGCAACGGCTACTGGATCGTGACGAGCTCGGGCAACGTGTACGGCTTCGGTGACGCCGCCAACTACGGATCCCCTGGGCAGGGCACAGTGACCTCAGCCGTGGCCACGCCCGACGGGCAGGGCTACTGGGTCCTGCTCGCCGACGGGGAGGTCTTCGCCTATGGGAGTGCGGCCAATCTCGGCTCGCCCCCGAGCGGGGACTTCAATGGGTTCGATCCCGCCAACGCCATCTTCGCCACCTCCGACGGCGGCGGCTACTGGGTCTCCTCAGCGGCCGGCGCCGTGTACACCTTTGGTGACGCCCCGAACGACGGTTCCCTGGTGGGCACCCACCTCAACGGTGCGATCATCGCGGGGAACGGGTACTAGCAGAATGTATTTCACATTTCTGGGCCCGATCTCCTCTGACGAGGGGGCAAGATGGTGAAACTCAACATTGGGGCCGGAATCACCTACATTCCTGGATTTACCAACGTCGACGTAGCTCCTTATGCTGACGTGACGATCGATCTGAACAAGGACAAGTTGCCTTTCGAGGACGACAGCGTTGATCTCGTGTTCAGCTACGCAACGCTGGAACATATCGAGGACTATCTGGGTGCGCTCGCAGAGATTCACCGAGTGCTCAAACACGGTGCCCCTCTATTGGTAGGGCTTCCCTACGTGTCACTTACCTACTATCACCAGGTGAACCCGTATCACCTGCATGACTTCAATGAGTCGAGCTTCGACTTCTTCGACCCACGAAAGCTCCGCGGGTCCGCAGCAGAAGAAGCGAGCGAGCAGAGCACAATCCTTTTTCGAAAGGCGTTCCACCGCTATCACTACATGGGCAGATTCCGACTCCTTCCTCAACCGCTACAGGAATGGAGTCGCCGGCACTTGCTGAACACCGTCGACGTGATTGATATCGGACTTGTGGCGATCAAAGATGAGGAGTCCGACCTCTCATTCGATCCCCATGCTCTTGAGGCCGAATTTGATGAACTGCTGGCCGCTCGGCGGCGATACGTACCTCTGGAGCGCCACGATGGGTCCCCAGCTCAAATTTCCCGGTTCCGTCGCCTTGCGCGTCACGGATTGGCACTCGGCGCGACGGGAGAAAGGAGCGTGTACCGCAGCTGACTGCGGTATGAGGATTCGAGCCATTGACCTTGCCGCTCCTCCATGTCCTCGATCGCCGGACCTGAGCGGACCGTCCGGCACCAATGGGGCATCCAGGCCTTCCGGTAAAGCATCGTCGATTCAGGCCCGATCGGGCTGGGTTTTGATCGCCGCTGCAATCCGCATCGAGTGATCTCCGAAATGGCTATGAGGAGATGGTTCGATATACCTCGCCCCTTCCCTCGCAGCGCTAACGGCGAGAGCCTGTGAAATGCTCGCTTGGCCCCGATTACGAGCGACGGGGTCGCGTCCGCCCCATGTCGCCAGTTTGACACCGGCCGATCTACGAACGTCGGACGGTCAAAGGGCATTCGCTCGGGTTGCGCCGTCCGGGCCTGGACCGCAGGCAACCGTCCGACAGGCCCCACATCGAGACACCGGCGCCCAGGTGGGTTCGTGTGCGGCCAGGAGACGCGAGTTTGTCGCGTGACCTATGCCCACGCGACAAACTTGCCTAGGCTCCGACTTCAAGATCGTCTTCGATCCGCAGGAGAGAACCGCGCCATCCCAACGGCAAGCACAAAAGGCCCTCTAGCCCGTCGCGGCAATCCCCACGATTGGTACGTTCACGGGGTCGCTCCCCGCAGTGCCGAGGGATGTGGCGTCGCCGTAGTGCAAGAGGTCTCCGTCGCTTGCGACCAACCAGTAGCCGCCACCGTCGGAGGTCGAGGCGATGCCGACGACGGACTGGCCCGCCGACGTCCCGGCCCCGGATCCGTAGAAGGGAGCGTCTCCATAGCCGAAGATGCCGCCGTCCTTGGCGACGAGCCAGTAGCCGGCGCCGGGTGTCGAAGCCATGCCGACGATGGGCGCCACGAGGGGCTGGCCGCCGCGGGATCCGTAGAAGTGGGCGTCCCCGTAGGCGAAGATGCCGCCGTCCTGGGCGACGAGCCAGTAGCCGCCGCCGTCAGAAGTCGAGACCATACCGACGATGGGCGCATTGAGGGGCTGACCGCCGCGGGATCCGTAGAAGTGGGCGTCTCCGTAGGAGAAGATGCCGCCGTCCTTGGCGACGAGCCAGTAGCCGCCGCCGTCGGCACTCGAGGCCATGCCGACGATGGGTGCATTGAGGGGCTGACCGCCGCGGGATCCGTAGAACTGGGCGTCTCCGTAGGAGAAGATGCCGCCGTCCTTGGCGACGAGCCAGTAGCCGCCGCCGTCGGGTGTCGAAGCCATCCCGACGACGGGCTGGAGAAGCGACATCGAAGCAGCGGAGCCGTAGAAGCCGGCGCTACCGAAGTTGAAGACGCTGCCGTTGGAGGCGGCCTCCCAATATCCCCGGGAGGTCGTCGAGGGCTTGGTAACGACGGGCGCGACGTAGGTGAACGCACTGGTCTTCGTAGCCGAACCACCGGAGGTGGTCACGACGACGTCAACTTTACCGGCAGATCCTGCCGGGGTGCTCACGGAGATCGACTTTGCGCTACTCGCTGTCACGGTCCCGGCCGCGCCACCGAAGGTGACCGAGATGGGCGACGCCACGTTGGTACCGGTGATGGTGACCGCGGTACCGCCCAGAGTCGTTCCCTTTGTCGGGCTCACCTTGGTGATGGACGGGGCAAGGGCGTACGTGAACGCCGAGTCCTTTGTGCCGGTGCCACTGAGCGTTGTCACACTCACGTCCACCGTGCCAGTCCCTGGTGGGGAAGTGACGGTGAGCGAGGTCGCGCTGGTCACGTGAATCGAGGTGCCCAGGTTCGACGCCCCGAAGTCGACGGCCGTTACACCGATGAAGCTCGTTCCGGTGACTGTGACCGAAGTGCTGCCGGTCGGTGACCCGCTGTTCGGGCTGACCCCCGTGACCGTCGGCGGCGGGTTGTAGGTGTAGGCGTTCGCCAGGGGGGTCGAGGACCCACCGGCCGTCGTCGAGACGGTCACCGAGACCCTGCCGGTGCCTGCCGGGACCGTGACGGTGAGGGTGGTGGAGTTGGTCACACTGACCCCGGTGCCGGCGTTGGTGCCGAAGTCGACCGTGGTCGATCCCGAGACGAACCCGCTTCCACTGACCGTGACGGGGTTGGTCCCGCTCGGGGGCCCGTTGTTCGGGCTGACCCCGGTCACCGTCGGCTTCGACGGCGGCGCGTTGTAGGTGTAGGCGCTCGCCAGGGGGGTCGAGGACCCACCGGCCGTCGTCGAGACGGTCACCGAGACCGTGCCGGTCCCTGCCGGGACGACGACCGTGAGGCTGCCAGAGTTGGTCACGCTGACTCCGGTGCCTGCGTT